>JBIOWO010000188.1:0-41746 GCA_044868555.1 Lacipirellulaceae bacterium
CGCCGCTGTTGCCGTACGACTGGGCCGCGTGCATCTCGGCACCGTAACCCATGTCGAAGCGGTAACCGTACTCGCAGCAGCAGCTATCGGTCGCAGCCTTGCGCTCGACCCATAACCAAGCCTGGTCAACGTTCAGGTGATCCGGCCAATCGAGAAACGAGAGCTCATCGCCGGGCGCGATCGAGAGCCGCTCGTTCTTGTTGTAGTAGCCCATCGACAACCAGCCGCCGTAGGTGGGGCTATCGCAGCAGGGGGTGAGACAGCTACTCAGGGTCCAAGCGTCGCCCAGACAGCAATCGCCCAGGCAGTTGCCCCAGCCGCAGCCGCCGCAACCACACGTGTTGCAGCAGCCGTTGTCGCAGCCACAGCTCGGCTCGCAACCACACGACTGCTCGCAGCCGCAGGCGGGCTCATCGGCACAGCCACAGCCATCGGCACAGCCGCTAGTGGTCGTAGCAGCCGCGTCGTCGGCCGGCGCCGCCGGAGCGGCCGCTTCATCCAAATTGTAATTGAACGCCGTCTGGATCGATGACTGAGCCATCGCCGGAGCGGCACACAGGGCCATTATGGCCAACCCGATCGTCCATTTCACAACGCTCACCTCTCGACTCCTTCTACGATGACCGTTGGGACGGGATATTGCATCTGTCGCCAACGGTTCTGTGAATGTGAACGGCCCCCGAGGGACATGGTCCCTGGGAACTGTTCAGCGAATCAGTCAACCGCCTCGTGAGTGTTAATCGTCTGAGAGCGGGTTCATGGAATGAAGCAAACTAGCAGCAAGAAGGGAAATCCGGAGCGGCGGTGCGCGAATCTGGCAAGGTTCGCCGATTGTCGTAGTCGTGAGACGTGAGAAGAGTCGCGTCTCGTAAACTTTTCCGGCAATAACGAGCGAATGGCCGGCCATAACGGGCCGACGGTCCGCTTAACGCAGGCGGTATAACCGGAAGTGTCGCAAGGGGACAGGACTGGCGCCTGGCAAGATGTGCGGGCTGGCTGGCGCAAGTGGGTGGCTAGAAAGCGTAGCGGAATTCGCAAGAATTCCGAGCACTCTCACACGACAATCCAGAAGTCTTGCGACTTCAGCTACGGCGTGTTGTACGACACGACGAGCCAGCGTGGCGAGGCTTCGCCCGGAAGTCGCCCGCGCTGCATCCGCAGGTCGACGCGAATAGGTCCCGGCGGCGGCCCGGTCCGATTCGGATTGGCCGAATCCGGGGTGACTGCGAACCGCTGTCCGACCCAGCACTGGCCTGGGCCTCCGATATCATAGGAATACGTGTTCTCGACATAGATTGGACCGGCCGCGGACTGCGTTAATTGCCCGATCACTGGATTGGCCAGGAATTCGTCGTAGGGATTCTTCGGGGGCGGACCGCCGGGCCCCTCCATGGGCGGCTCGGGCTGCGCTCCCTGCGAGGTCAAGCGAAATGCTCGCTCGGTGTCGCCCGATTGCAGTGTCGCGAGCCAGCTCCGTCCAAATTCTTCGGCTTGGCGCACTTGAAGGAACCGCGTCACCTGGCTGTAGCTGAGAACCGACAGCAGACTGGCGACCGAGAGGGCGAGTCCGGCGGTCGCCGCCCAACGGCCGGCGAGGAATCCACCGCTGACGGCGATTTGCCGCAGCGCGACGAGCGCGACGCCGATGCCGATGAGCGGGATCGCGCGGGCGAGCGGCGCGGCGAAAGCGAGCGGCGCCGCGAGGCCGATCACGAAACTCACGAGGGCCAACACGCTCAGCGTGCGATAGCCGTCCAGCGACTGGACATCGTCCGTGTGAAACGTCGCCGTGCGGGCGGCCGATTGAGGCGTTGGTTCCATTTCGACGCTCATGGTGCTTCGATCGTCGGCCACTATGGATGGAAAATATCGCCGCGGGCAGCGGTATTCGAACGCTATCCGCGGCGGACCTTAATGCTGGGTGCTGCTTCGAATTTCGTGCGATGGTCCTCGTAAATTCGGACCCAGATCTGTGCTTTGAATTGGCCCGCACTGGAAGCGCCGAGGGCCACGGGCGCCGTCATTTTTTCGACGAAGCGGAGCCAGGCCGCGTCGGGAGCCGTGAAGGCAGACGCGGACTCAACGTCGGCCGGTTTCACCAATCTGCCGCCGAAGGCGCCCTTCCCCATGGGCGACGTATGGAGCGAGGCCATGACGATGGAAGAGAGCACCCAGGCGGCCAGCAGCGCCACCAGGGGCCCGCCGATTGGATCAATCGGGTGTTTGAAGCGCATCCGCGTCTTCGAGGCGGCGCCCGCCACCGATCGACAAATCACCATCGAGACGGAGTACAGGAACCAAATCACGACAAAATCGAGGACGTAGGTATATTGGCCGTCGAAATACTCATCAATCTTGATCGTCAGGGGCGCGTAGAAGCCAAACGCGAACAGGCCGCTGATGAGGATATTCACCAGCGAGATCGAATTGCTCCACAGCCCCTCGCGAACCATCATCGCGGTGGCGGCAAACAGGATAGCGAGATAGATGGCGAGGAACATGGTGGTTAGGTGTCAGGTGTCAGGTGTCGGTTTGTTAGTTGTTAGTGGTTAGTAGATAGTTGTCGGATGCACCGCAACTAACTACTAACCACTGACAACTATCACTCTTTCAACACACGTTGCAGTTCGGCCAGCGACGTGACGCCCTTGGCCACGAGCAGCAGGCCTTCTTCCTGGAACGATCTCATGCCGGCGGCGCGGGCTGCCTTGCGCAACAACTCGAGCTGCGGCTGCTTGACCAGGATTTCGCGGATCGCGTCGTTGACCTCGAGCAGCTCGAACAGCGCCGTGCGGCCACGGAAGCCGATGCCGCCGCACTCCTGGCAGGGCTTGTCGATCTCTTCCGGCTTGGGAACGCGATACAGGGCTTCGATCTTACCGGCGGGAATGCCGAGTTTTTTCAGCAGGTCGGGCGTCGGCGCGTAGGCCACTTTGCAGGCGTCGCACAGCTTGCGGATCAGCCGCGTGCAGAGCACGGCGGTGACGACGGCGGCGAAATCGCGGTGCGGCGCCTTGAGCTGCAGAATTCGCAGCAGTGCTTCGGGTGCTTCTTTGGCATTGACGGTGGTAACGACCAGTCGCGTCTCGTCGCGGATTTCGTTGAACAACAGCTTGGCCGCTTCCGGATCGCTGAAGTCGCGGAGCACGTACACGTCGGGATACTTGCGAATCAGGCGGGGCAGGATGGTGGCGGGCGATTCGCCGGCGGCCGCGTTATAGGTTGTCACGTCGATATTTTCAATTTCCCGTTCACGATGGTGCTCTTCCTCGATGGCGGCGAAATCGCGCAATAAGCGGTCGGTCTCCGTCAGCGAAATATCGGTCAGCGTGGTGATGCCCCCCTCCGGCATGCCGGCGATGATCAGCATTCCTTTGTTCCGGGCCATCAATGCCGACCACTGTTCGGCGAGCTTGGTGCGCATTCCCAAGTCTTCATAGGTTTTGAGAATCCGCTGTCCGCCGCCCTTGACCTCGACGACGACACGCTCGCCCGTTTTTACGCCTTGCGCGGTGATTGGACACATGTAGGCGTGATCCATGTACTTGGCGCCGAATTTGCCTTCCTGCTTTTTGCGGCGCTCGTTGGCGTCGAGATTGGCCAGCGTTTTCATGACTGCCAGCATGATGTCGCCCGACTCGCGGTCGCGGGCCTCGCCGTTGTGCCACACGCCGTCGATCAGGTGCCGGGCAACCACCGATTGGGCCGTGTAATCGAGCAGCACGCGCTCGCTGCGGCGGCCGATCATGTCGGCCACCAGCTCCTTGACGAGCAGATAGCCGGGCGACTGACGGGCGCCGATGAGATTCGCCTGATTTTGGCGTTCCTCGGCGGCACCGAGGGCCATCAGGTCGACTGGGGCGCCTTTCTCGTAGTCGGCCTTGCGCTCGGCGGCGACCTTCACGCCGACCTTGCCGACGAGCATGGCGAATTCGTAGCGGAACCAGTCGGCCGTGAACACTTTCTCGTGCAACGGGACCGCTTTGTTGCGAATCACGACGTAGGGGATGTACGTCGCCAGGTAGCAAAGCGGCAACAGGATGGCCGCGATGAGAAAGTTGGGCAGGCCAATCACCACCGGAAACGTAAACAGCAAAAGCACGGCGAGAAATGGAAAGAACAGGATCGGATTCCACGTGCCATAGCTGAGGCCGAGGATCTGGGTATCACGATTGACCCAGTCGGCGGATTTGACCCAGATCACGAACAGCAGCCAGACGAGGAGCAGCTTGGGCCAGGCGACCGACGGCTGCTTGAGGCGCAGGATCGAATGGGCGTCGTTCCATTTATCCAAATCGGCCTTCGGTGGGGCCGGCGCGGCGGGCTCCGCTGCGGCCGGTGGTTCGGCGGCGGCTTCTTGAGGCTGGGCCGCTCCAACATCGGGTTGCGGCTGTTCGCGCGTGGCCTCGGACTGCGGAGCCGGCTCTCGCTCGCGCTCTGTCGGAGCGGGCTGTTCGGGCGGCGTTTCCGGTTGAGCGGTCGGCGCAGCGGGCTCGTCGAACGGATTGTCCTGCGCGCGGCCGAGCGGCGGCGCGGGCCAGGCTGCGCACAAGCATCCCATCAGCAAACAGATTGGCAGAAGCCGACGCATTAGATGATACCCGGGTCCTTAACTTCGATGCCTTTGAGGGCCATTTTCAGCGCTTCGCGATTGGGGGCGACTTCCATCGCCACCTCGCGGTCGATCAGCTCTTCATCGACCAGGTGCTTGAGGCTCATCGTGAAGTCCTGCATCCCGTCGAGCTTGCCGATGCGGATGATGTCGGGGAGCTTTTCGTCGTTTTCTTCGAGAATGGCTTTGCGGACGTTGGCGTTAAAAATCATGATTTCGACAGTCGGCACGCGGCCCACGCCGGGCTTGATGCTCTTGAGCAATTTCTGAGCGATGATACCCCGCATGTTGAAGGCAATCGCGCTGCGGAGCGCCGAATGCATTTCCGACGGAAACAGATCGAGGATTCGGCCGATCGTCGTGGCGGCGCTCGAGGCATGGATCGTGCCGAACACCAAGTGGCCGGTTTCGGCCGCGTGAATGGCGGTCATGAACGTTTCCTTGTCGCGCATTTCGCCCACGAGCATCACGTCCGGATCTTCGCGAACTGCGTGCTTCATGCCGATGCCGAAGTCGACCACGTCGAGGCCGATCTCGCGCTGATTGATCAGGCACTTGTCTTCGGTGAACACAAATTCGATCGGGTCTTCGAGCGTCAGGATATGTTTGCGAAAACGCTGATTGATCCAGTTGAGCATCGAGGCGATCGTGGTACTCTTGCCGGAACCGGTGACGCCGGCCAGCAGGATCATGCCCTGGTCGTAGGTGCACAGCCGCTCGATGGACGGCGGCAAGTTGAGGCCGGTGAAATCGGGAATCCAACTATTGACGCGGCGGGCAACGAGGCCGACGTGGCCCAATTGCTGCAGCAGATTGACGCGGAACCGCCATTGGGTGCCATCCACGTCGAGCGTGTGGGCGAAGTCGGACCCGCCGTCCTTTTCGAAGATTTTGCGATTCCGCTCGTTCATCAGCGGGAACGTGAGCCGGACCATCTCTTCGTCGCTGATCGGCTCGCGATCCAATGGTCGCAGCGTGCCGTCGACGCGCACCATCGGCGGTTTGCCGACCTTCAAGTGGAGGTCGCTGGCCTTGAGCTTCACGCAGGCGCGGAACAACTTGTCGATATCAAGGTCCTGCTTGCGGTTGATGAAGCTGCTTTTGAAAGCGTCGTCTTTGGCCATGGGAGAGCCTACTTGTCACAGGCGCCGCACCGGTCACTGAAGTGACCAGTCCGCATCGCGTAATTCATTTTCAATCAATTATTCGCCCAGCGCACGGGGATTCCGCGGGCGGCCATCACCTGCTTCGTTTCCTCGATCGTATATTCGCCGAAATGAAAAATACTGGCCGCGAGGGCGGCGTCGGCTTTGCCGATCGTGATCGCGTCGGCCAGGTGCTCGGGCTTGCCGGCGCCGCCACTGGCGACGACCGGGATGCCGACCGCCTCGCTCACCGCGGCCGTGATTTGCAAGTCGTAGCCGTCCTTGGTGCCGTCGGAATCCATGCTGGTAAGCACGATTTCGCCGGCGCCGAGCCGCTCGACCTCGCGGGCCCAGGGGACCGCCTCGAGGCCGGTCGGCACGCGGCCGCCGTTGATGTGTACTTCGTAGGCCTGGTTTCCGTTGTGTCGCACGCGCTTGGGGTCGATATTGACGACGATGCACTGGCTGCCGAAGCGGCGGGCCGCGTCGTGGACGAATTGTGGATTCTTCACGGCGGCCGAGTTGATCGAAACCTTGTCGCAGCCGGCCAGCAGGAGTTGGCGGATGTCTTCGAGCGAGCGGATGCCGCCACCCACGGTGAGCGGCATGAATATTTGCTCGGCCGTGCGGCGGACGACGTCGAGCATGATGTCGCGTTCTTCGTGGCTGGCGGCGATGTCGAGGAACACGAGCTCGTCGGCCCCTTCCTTCTCGTAGCGCGCGGCGACCTCGACCGGGTCGCCCGCGTCGCGGAGGTTGACGAAATTCGTTCCCTTCACCACGCGTCCGCGATCGACGTCTAAACAGGGAATCACACGCTTGGCCAACATGAAGCGACGCACCCCAATGAGCGCCCAACCGAGGCGACGAACCGAGCCGCCGCGCTACGCCGTGGCACGAGGCGAAAATCGGTATAACTGTCCCAAACTACTCAGTTTAGGTGCGGAAAAGGGGGTGGTCAACGGGCGGGCAACTGAACCGGCAACTCGACGAAGCTAGGTCACAGGTTTACGATTCGTTTCGATTGTGCGACTCGATGTCTGGCATCAACGATTGCCGCGGGGTGCGGCTCACTTTGAGGACTTTTATGGGTGTGACTATCCACTACCGCGGTTCACTCGCGGATCTGGGCCGTGTCGAGGACTTCGAGGATCGGGTGATTGATCTCGCGCTGGTGGTGGGTGGGGATTGCCGCGTGTGGCGGTCGGCCGACGAGCAGGACACGAGTCGCGTGGTCCGCGGATTGATTCTGGACCTTGCACCCGGACAGGAGTCCACCAGCCTCTTGATTTCGCCGGAAGGCTGGCTGATAGGATTGATGGAGATTGAAGATGCCGAGCGGGGCGTTTTGACCGAGAAGCCATGGTGCTGGGTCGAGACACAATTTGGGCCGATCGAAGGGCACGTGGCGCTAGTGGAATTGCTGACAGCACTCAAGGCCGAATTCATGCCGGACCTGGAAGTGTCGGACGAGAGCGGCTATTGGGAACGCCGCGACGTGGCGATACTGCGGCAGAAAATGGAGTTCTTGGGCCGGGCGATCAGTACGCTGACTGCGGCGCTGGAAAACGATCGGCTCAGCCCGGAGGCGGCGGAGGACCCGGAGATTCTAGCCACACGGATCGAACGGCTGGCGCGGAAGGTGCACGAGACGTTGTCGCGGCCGGCCGAGCACGCGCCAGTGCGTTTTCCCGAGAACGAGACGGGTGTGCCGTCCGATCCGGCCGAGAATGAAGCGCGATGGGATGAGCTTTATCGGGAGAACCGCCGCAAGCAGGAACGGATGGAACGCGTGATGGAAGAGCAGTTGATCCGCGGCGAGGATGCGCGCGAGGCGCTGGAGGCGGCAATCGAGGACGTTGTTCCGCCCATCGATTGGGACGACGACGCGGAACAGGACGGCGACCGGAGCGCGGTCGCTGAGCTGATTGCCGAGCTGAACGAATCGAGCCGAGCGGCTGCCGAGGATGAGCCGTGGCAGGAAGGCGTGTCGGAGTGGGGGCGACCCGACGATGAGGACGACGCGTTTGAGCGGATGGAGCGCCACCCGTTGCAGCAGCAGGCGACGAACCTGCTGCTCGCGTTCCACAATTTGGCCGAGCGCGTTGGCGAGCGTTCGCCCAGCATCGACATGCTGATGCGCAACGCGATGGAGGTAACGGGCGGGCTGGCGCAGGTCATGCCGCTGCCGCCGGTTTACGAAATGGACGATAGCGACGTGGGTCTAAGCCTGGTCCAGCTCAAGCGGGCGCTTCGCGGCGCGGGTTTTATGCGCGGCGCGCTGTTTCTGCTTCGTTCCGAAGAGCTTCTCGGCGACGACGAATTTCGCCGATACACAGACGAAGCCGACGCGCTCTCAGACCAGATTACGAACCATCTGCGGTCGATCCGCGAGGCGAAAGCTTCCTAGTCGCCATCTCATTTTGACGTGGCTGCCGCGAACTGATAGACTTCTGAAGTGGCGGCCGAAATCCCTCACCGTGAATGCTGTTATGATCGAACTCACTCCTCAGCAACAACAATTTGTTGATGCCCAGGTAGCCTCGGGCATATTTAAGGAGCCGGCTGAGGTGGTTGGTGTTGCGCTGAGCCTTTTGCAGCAGCGCCAGTCCGAATACGACCAGCTCCGGTCCGCAATTGGGCAGGTCGAGCGCGGCGAATACGAGCTACTCGACATCGAAGACATCAAACGCCGCGGGCGTGAGCGGCAGGCATAGTTGCGATGCCGTCGAGTCATATTTTCCGTACGCCGGACGCGATCGCGGACCTCGACGGAATCTGGGATTACATCGCTCAAGACAACCCGACCGCGGCCGACCGTATGTTGAATGAACTCAACGAGCGATTTCGTTTACTATCCAAGAATCCAGAGATCGGCGAACTTCAACCAAAACTGGCTGACGGTACATATCGACGGTTCACCTGTCGGAACTACGTCGTCTATTATCGCCCGCTGGAAGATGGCATAGTTCTCGTCAGGGTCCTACACGGCGCGCGGAATCACGAGCGGCTATTGTAAGTCGGCACTCCGGCAGCGATTCGATGAAAAGTTTGCCGTAGGGTTTGGTGACGATCCGCGGGTCGAGGCAGACGACGGTGCCGTGGTCGGTACGGGTGCGGATGAGGCGGCCGAAGCCTTGCTTGAATTTGATCACGGCCTCGGGTAGCTGATAATCGCGGAACGGATTGCCGCCGGCAGCGCGGATTGCCTCCAGGCGGGCTTCGAGGAGTGGGTGATCGGGAACGGCGAACGGCAGCTTGGCGATGATGACTGTCTGCAGCGCGTCGCCCGGCACGTCGACGCCTTGCCAGAAGCTGTCGGTGCCGAAGAGGACGGCCCGCGGGTCGGTCTTGAATTGTTCGAGCAGCTGCGTGCGCGGTGTGCCGTCGGCCTGGCTTAAGAGGCGCAGATTGCGCGAGGCGAGCCAGCGCCCGAGGCCGGCCGCGACGCGGCGGAGCATGTCGTAGCTGGTGAACAGGACGAATGTGTGGCCGTCGGTGCGGCCGGCGTATTCCTGGATCGCCGCGATGCATTTCTTCTCGTAATCTGCGCGATCGGGGCCGGCCGGATCGGGCATGCCGCGCAGGGTGACTAGCTCGACCTGCTCGCGGTAATTGAACGGGCTGCCGACTTGGATCGTGTCGCATTTGGTGAGGCCGACGCGGGATTTGAAGAAGTCGAATACGCCACACCTCGCACTGGCAGAGCCAGTGGCACCCGATCGGCCCACCGACAGAGTGGCACTCGTCATGATGACGGTCGGCACTCTGTTGAATAGCTGGTCGCGCATCGCCGGGCCGATGTCGATCGGGGCGGCGGCGAGCGTCATCCGTGGGACGCCGCGGCGACTCTGGTAGGATTCAATCCAATAGACGGTGCCGGCTTGCGCCTGCGCGCGCCAGGTTTCAAGTTCGGAGGCGAGCACCATGAGCCGATCGTGGGCGGCGATGAAATCTTGCTGTTCGGTTTCCTCGCTGAGCTTCTTGCCGGCCGCTTTCACCTGGTTGGCGAGGAGTTGCAGTTCGGGGCTGAGATGGTTGGCGACGATGTTGGGTTCAAGCACGCGACCGTTTTTCGGCGCATGATTCGCACGCCAGTCGAAGAGGTCGGCGAAAAAAGTGTCGGCATGGTGGCGGCAGCGGTCGACCTGCTGCATTTCTTTGTTGAAGCCGTGATGGACCAGCAGGCCGCGCTGGGTGCGGTCGTTGTAGAGCTTGTTGAGCGTGTATTCGATCTGGCCGCTAGTGACGTTGATGCCCAGGTGGTCGCCGGCGACGGATTCGACCGTGTGGGCCTCGTCGAGGATGACGACGTTGTAATCGGGCAGGATGTTCACGCCGGCCCGTCGCAGTGCCAGGTCGCTGAACAAGAGCGCGTGATTGACGACGAGGATTTGCGCGTGCTGGGCCCGGCGGCGGTCTTTGTAGTAGAAGCACTTGTTGTACGTTGGGCAGCGGCGGCCCATGCAGTTGCCGCTGTCGCTGGCCGCTTCGTCCCAGACTTGTGGGAGCGGTTGGAACGAGAGATCGCTGAGCGAGCCGTCGTGCGTGGTCTTCGACCACTGACGGATTTTGCGGAGCTGATTGATTTGCTCGTCGTCGTTGAACAGGCTTTGACTGCGGGCCAGGGCCGAGTCGAGCCGCCGCAGGCTTAGGTAGTTCCGCCGGCCTTTTACTAGCACGGCCGAGAACTCGCGCGGGATCACGGCGTTGAGGAGCGGCAGGTCTTTGCCGATGAGCTGCTCCTGGAGGCTGATCGTGTGAGTGGAGATGACGATCTTCGGCGTGGGCGGCGCAAGGGGGTCGGGACTCTTTTTCGACTGGGGAGCGTGGCCAGTTGGTTCGTCATTCGGTCGAAAAAGACTCCCGACCCCGTCCGTGGCGGCGAGAATCGCGGGCACCAGGTAGGCAAAGCTCTTGCCGACGCCGGTGCCGGCCTCGGCGATGAGATGATGCTTGGCGGCGATCGCCCGCGCGACCGCTTCGGCCATTTCCAGTTGCTGCGGCCGCAACTCGTAGTTCGCCAGCCTCGCCGCGATGCGGCCCTGCGGGCCAAGAATGTCGGCGGCCGTAATGCTCATGCGTACAGCGTAGCAGACGAGCGGCAATAGGTGTAGACGGTGGAAATTATGTGTCGAAGGTTGAAAATTCCAGCCGGCGCGCTTCAAGAGTCGCTCCCACGACCTCCCGAGTGGGGCCCGCAATCCAATCATGAGCCCAACATGCAATCATTGTATTAATTCGATCTGGTGACACATTCCACATTTCGGTCGTGTGCCTCCCGACGAGCACAAGATCTCGCGAGATCGGTGCTACGATGTAGGCCGATGGATCTCGCAAGAAACTTGGAGGCGCATTGCCGTATCCCTGCGCAGCCCATCCGACCGCTCTGTCAGCAATGATGAAGAACTGACCCTCCGGCGCATGTAGGGTGAACCATTTGAAACGTGGGAAAAAACGAACTTGAAAGTAATAGGCCTGAATGTGAACGGATTCGAGAAAGTTTGTCCTGTCAGATATGTCGGGATACCATCCCTCGGCAATTGCGTCCGACAAATCACTGCCCGCCGAGACCAGTCGAACGCCCAACGTCGGGTGACGCATCTGAACATCTCGATGTTGGTCTGTTACGGTTAGCAAACCATCAGGAAGTGGTTCAACGACGCACCCGCCGCGTCCAAAGCCGTTTTCTAACCAGAAGTTTTCCAATTCCTGCATCGGCAATGAGCGCGCAGCGGCCCATGCGAGATACCGCATCAACGGAGGTGGAAGTTCGCCGCCGCTGCCAGCCGGGCGACTACAAACCTCCCGCATAGCTTCAGCAGCCGGACCCTCGACCTCGTTCGCCAGAAAGCTTTCGATGGTTGTTTCGCGATCTGCCAAGCCACCCGGACCATCGAACATAAGGGGGCGTCTGCCAACTTTTTTCGGCGCGCGTCGCTTTACTGGGCCGTCTGCTACAAACCCCTGCCACAGCCAAGGATCCTTCGTCGTCAGTGAACTCGGGTCCGTAAATTGCTTGAGATGAAATTGCGAAATATAATGGTGTTGTGCTGACATAAGAGCTGATCACGTTCGCCGTCGCCAATAGCCCGGCCGACGACTCGGATGAGCCACGGCTACGATTCTGATATCGTTATCCGCCCGTTCGTAGTAGACGAGCGAGTGTGGAAACTTTTCCACGCGCACCCTTCGGTATTTTCCCGAAACCACCGGTAGAGAGCCAGGCGCCTGCATTATTCGCTTGACGGCCGCATCGACCGCGTCGATAAATCTTGCGACAGTCGCCGGCGAACGTGCGGCATAGTACTCGCGGGCTTTGCGATAATCCTTTATCGCCAAGCGGTTGAAACTGACGTTCCAGGTTGGCATCACTCGTTCTTCAACTCAGACCACGCTATGGCGCCAGAATCATCCGCAGCTCGACGATCAAGTTCTTCAATGAGATTAGGGTCGTCCAGCGAAAGCAGATCGGGTTCGGCCGGCAGTGTTTCCATCAGCCGCGTCACCAACTCGAACCGCTCATTCTCGGGCAGTTTTACTGCTGCTTCAAAAATATTGTCGGCGGTAAGCTCCATAATTCACCTCAAACTTCAGCATGCCGTCTTCGGCGACGGCCATCCTCATTCTACGTCGGTAGGCGCGAAATCACACCTTCCGCTGGACTGCTGGCCGTGGCGTAGAGGCGCCTGGGGATGCGGCCGGCGAGGTAGGCGAGGCGGCCGGCTTCGGTGGCGTGGCGCATGGCGTCGGCCATGCGGAGTGGGTCTTTGGCGTGGGCGATGCCCGTGTTGAGGAGCACGCCGTCGACGCCGAGCTCCATGGCGATCGTGACGTCGCTGGCCGTGCCGACGCCAGCGTCGACGATCACTGGGTAGCCGGGGTCGTTCTCTTTGAGATACTCGAGACAGATGCGGATGTTGTTCGGGTTCAGAACGCCCTGGCCGGAGCCGATTGGGCTGCCAGCGGGCATGACGCTGGTGGCGCCGGCCTCTTTCAAGCGGCGGGCGATGACCGGGTCGTCGGTCGTGTAGCACAGCACTTGGAAACCATCGGCGACGAGGCGCTCGGTGGCTGCGAGCGTGGCGATGGGATCGGGCAGCAGGGTGCGTTTGTCGGAGAGCACTTCCAGCTTGACCCAATCGGCGCCGGGATTTTCGAGGCCGAGCAAGATTTCGCGGCCGAGGCGGGCGACGCGGACCGCATCGTCGGCATTGAAGCAGCCGGCCGTGTTGGGCAGCAGCGTGTAACGGCTGGTGTCAATGAAGTCGAGCAGGTTGTTGCCGGCGGCATCAATCAGCCGCTCGCGGCGGACCGCGACCGTGATACATTCGGTGCCGCTGCGCTCCAAGGCTTCGCCCATGATTTCGTAGTCGGCATACTTGCCGGTGCCGACGATCAGGCGGCTGGTGAAACGGTGGGTGCCGAGTTGGAGGATGTCGGACGTTGTTTCAGTCGTGCTCATCGATCGTTCCGTGCGGAGCAAGCTCCGCCGCTAAATCCGTTGGTGTTGTAGTTAGCCGCCGCCGACTAGGGTGACCACTTCGAGTCGGTCGCCTTCGTGGAGTAATGTGTCTGAGTGCTTGGCGCGCGGTACGACTTCGAGATTGAGCTCCACTGCCACGTGCGGCGCGGTAACGCCCAGCTCGCGCAGCAACTGGGCTACGGTGACGCCGTCACCGATCAGTCGCGAATCGCCGTTGACTTGGATCGTCATCCGTTTGCTTACCGTTCCGGCTTCTCGATAGTTTCGTCGCGGATGAAGGTGGTGCGGAACGGCTTCACGTCGAGGGGCTGGAATTCGCCGTATTGGGTCAGTCCGGCCGCCTGCTTGCTGGAGTTCCAGGGGATCGTATAGGCGGCGACTTGGGCGGTGCTGGCCTCGGCTACGTACACGATACTCTTGGCAAACTGGAAGTTGGCGGTGCCGCGGGGCATGTCGGCGAAACCGGTGACCAGCAGGTAGCCCGAGTTGCGGCCGGCGCCGCCAAAGTCGGTCGCGATGTTGCGCGAATAGAAGGAGTTGAATTTGCCGGTCTTGGGGTTGATCACGGCCGCGCGCATGTCGCCGGTGAGGAAATCGAGAAAATAGAGCGCTTCGACGCTGTCGTCCACGAGGCCGGTGGCGATCGCAAACTTATCGAGGCCGTGGGTGGCGACGGCGTGCAGCGGGATTCTGGGCCACAAGCCCGCCATGTTCAATCCGACGACCAATCCGACGACGATGCCGGCCACGAGACAGGCCGGGCCATTGTTGATCCACGGTCGCATTGCTCGGTCTCCTCTTGACGAATCGCAGGGCAAGACGATGGTGACGCACGCCCCTTGTGCATCGTACCGGTTTCCGGTTTCAGCGGCCAGCCGCGGTTATTGCGGCGGCTCGTCGCTCGACGCGCCATCGCCCAATTTCGTTTCGGCTGCTGGCGCCTTTTCGTCAGTCGGTTTGTCGCTGGGCGGCTGGGCGCCGGGCGGATTGGCGGTCGGCGAATTTTTTTCCTGCACGGCCTGCTGAAAAGCCCGCCAGATTTCGGGCGGCAAGACGCCCAGGATGCCGGGCGCGTAGGGCAGCCCCCGCATGCCGTATTGCCGGGCGACCACAGCGCCGTCGACTTCCACTTGGCCGTCGACGTAGAGATAGCCAACCGACGGCGTGCCAGTTGATGACCCATCGGTGCGGCCGATTCTGGCGAGTGGGCGTGGCGCTCTCAGTCCGAGGGGATCTTCGTCGACGACCGTCAATTCCTGGCAGACGATGCTCTTGGACGTGGTGATGTTAAACAACTTGTCGCGCAAGGAGGTACCCAACGCGAGAAACAACAGCGGATAGACGATCCAACGTTCGCGCTCGGACATGGTGGTGGGAGTGGTCGAGGGTGAGAGGTCGGGGAGGGAAGTCCGTTGTCAGTGGTCCATTGTCCGTTGCAATGATGCTACGGACAACGGACGACGGACAACGAACGCAATCAGTCAATACACCGGCTCGGCGTGACCCGAAACGTTGACACGCCAGGGGAGCCATACGAGCACTACTTTGTCGACTTCGATGTCGCTTTTCTGTGGTTTTAGTTCAAACGACTCGATCTGCACGTTGTCTGCGTTGAAGCTGGCTTCGAGGCTGTTTAACTTGTCCTGGAACTCTTGTTCGAGTTGCTCTTTTTCCTGCTGTGCACTGTCGACACTGATCTGCGCGTTGGATTGCTGGCCGCGCTCGGTGGCTGCGGAGCGAAAAGCCGGATCGATGGAGCGGCGCCGGCCCGGCAGTCCTTTTCCGAAGGCACTCATTACTGTGTCGGCGATAACCCACAGGATGCTGCCCAGGCGGGCAAAGAATTGCCAGCGCTGGGTGCTGAGACGTGCCTGAGCGCGGCTCAGTTTGACTTCGACATCGGACAACTTTGCGGCTTGTGCTTTCTCGAGTTTTTCTCGCTCCACTTTCAGCCGCTCTTCCAGCAGCGGCTTCAAGCGGGCGCGGAAATCGGCTTCCTCTTCGTCGGGCCGCGAACACTGGTCAAGTGCCGCGCACTTCCAGACTTTCAGCGTCTCTTCGCGATAAAGGTGCTCGCGCAAATGGCGGGCGAAGACGGCGTAGCTCTTGTCGCGCGTCATTTCGGAAGGCAGTTCGGCGAAGCGGCCGGCGGCGTCTGGCTCGCTTTCCTTGACGAGATCCTGCGTGTAATCGAACGCGCCGTCCCAGATTTCGTCGGGCGGCGTGTCGTGGATCGTCTGCAGCACGAAGCAATCGCGCCACACGTCGATGCCGTCGCCCTTGCGAACGAAATGCACCTTGCCCTGGCCCAACAGGCCGGGCCGATACTCCAACTGATAGCCATCGGGCACGCGCTCGTTGATGGCGGCGAATTGCTCGTGAATCGCGGCCGGGAGGATGGGGCGATTGTTGGCAACAGGCTTGGCCGGCTTCGTTACCGTGGTGTCGCTGATCAACGATTCCGTGCCATCGCCCTGCTCTGTCCCGTCCGTGGTGGCCGAAGCGTATTGCGATCGCACTGGGTCCATCAGCGACTTAATTTGTCCGCGAGTGAGCGGGCCGCGGAGGTACGACATCGCCCAGCGGGTTTGAAACACGACCGGCTGGTTGGCGTGCACGTTGTTCATGAGGAACACGCGGTTGCCCAGGCCGGCGAGCGTGGCTTCCATTTGCTGGCGGTTGAACGAGGCGCCGGCCTGGGCCGATGCGCCTTCGAGACCTTCGATCACGCGGGCCTTGTCGCGCTCGGTCTGCAGCCGGCCGAGGAACCAGGTGCCGGCGTTCGACAGGCCTTTGTAGTCGAGGTCGACCGGGTTCTGCGTGGCCAGCACGCAGCCCAGGCCGAACGCGCGGGCCTGCTTCAAGAGCGTGAGCATGGGCCGCTTGGCGGGCGGATTGCCGAGCGGCGGGAAGTAGCCGAATACTTCGTCCATGTAGAGAATGGCCCGCAGGCTGCTCGTGCCCGGCTGCGTGCGGATCCAGGCCAGCACTTCGTTGAGCAGAATCGTGACGAAGAACATCCGCTGCGCGTCGTCGAGATGGGCGATCGACATGACGGCCAACCGCGGCTTGCCCTCGGCTGTGTAGAGCAGTCGGCCGATGTCGAGCGGTTCGCCCTCCAGCCAACTGGCGAACGATGGGGAGGCCAGCAGGTTGTTGAGCCGCAACGCGAGTTTTTCCCGTTCCTTGGCTGGGAAAAACGATTCGAGATCGACGACGCCGATTTTCTGGAACGGCGGCTTATGGATGCTTTGGATGAGCTGCGTCAGATCGAGGTCCTTGCCCGCCCGCCACGAATTGTCGAACACGTTGGACAGGAAGATGTGCTCGCGGCTACGTACTGGATCGGCGTCGATGCCGAGCAGTGCCAGGAGTCCCGACGTTGCCGACGCGATTCGTTCGCCGAAGGCGTCGGCATCGTCGATGAGCGCTTTGGGTGGCGCATTGAACGATTTCAACACGGTGATCGGAATGCCGGCGCTGGAGCCAGGTGTGTAGATGACTCGCTCGACCTTGTCGCAATAGCGGCGGATGCGGTCTGGGCCTTGGTCCCATTTGGCGAGACCGTTGCGCCAGAGCTCGGCTTGAGCAGCTGCAAAGTCGTCGGGCGACATTTGCTTGCGGGCCGCTTCGCTTTCGTCGATCCAGGGCCGGAAGTCGCTCGGTGCGAGGTTCGGAAACGCGAGCAGCAAGTTGCCGAGGTCGCCCTTGGGATCGATCGCGATCGCTGGGATGCCGTCGAGGGCGGCTTCCTCCAGGAGCGACAGGCAGAGCCCGGTTTTGCCGCTGCCGGTCATGCCAACACATACGGCGTGCGTCGTGAGGTCGTCGCTATCGTACAGCAGCGGCCGCGCGTCGGTCTTGCCGCTTTTCAGCTCGTGCGGCCGGCCGAGGTAGAACGAGCCGAGTTGATCGATATCGGGCATCCGGGCACTCTGGATCAGGAGACTATGAGGCGGCGAGCAAGAACGCGAATGCTGTCGCGGGCGCAACCAATCTACCGCATTTCGCACTGCCGCCTCAACTGCGCGACACATCTGGGGCGTTGCCCCAGCCGCCCATTTGCTTTGCCTGCCAATAAAAAACCACTCGTCGACGATTCGTGTCGGCGAGTGGTTTCGTGGAGGGTGGCTAAAGGGACTCGAACCCTTGACCTCCAGATCCACAATCTGGCGTTCTAACCAACTGAACTATAGCCACCGCGGAATAATGACTGTCCGTCATTTCACCTTACGGATCATAATGCCAAACGTGACGGCCACGCCGGCTACGAAGCCGATCATGGCGGCGAGCCAAAAGCTGGGGACCTCTTGTTCCGTGATATGAGCTAGTAGATCGAGCATGGATTATTCCTCTCAAGCCGGATGCGAGTGACCCGCGGCGTGGAATCAGCGACTGGCGCGCCGTACGCCGGGTCATTCGGCTCGCCGCGGCGAGTAAACCGTGGCCGCCGACGCTAATGTCCATCCCCCCACACGATACCGCTCGACTGGCGCTACGGCAAGCTCTCCATGTATCGGCGATACGCGGCATCTAATTCTGCGTTGCTGAGGCCGGTTGCGCCCGCCAGCGATTCGGCATTGGCGCGGCCGGCGTAGACCGCTTCCAGATACGCCACGAGCGGCTCACGATAGCGACCGCCGTCGGCATCCATCAGGAACGCTGCCAGACCGGCGGACTGGCTGTATAGCTTCGCTATCTCGGGATGCCGCTGCACGTCGTTCTTGCCGAGCTTGTTGAGCTCGGCTAGCGGGATGTAAAAGCCGTCCACGAGCAGGCGCTGGCCGGCCATCGGCAGCCGGCCGGCCGACGCTTCGCCGACCGTGTAATAGAGACCCGCGGCAGGGTCGTTGTGTTCGGAGAGCGTTTCGAAATACGTGGCGACGCCTTCGATGATCCAGAAGTTGGCTGAGTTGCCGACCATTTTGGCGGCCGGGCGGGTTTCCTGAAACAGTTGGTGCACGGCCTCGTGGTAGAGCGTGCCGGCGTCCTGGTCGTCGCCGCCGAAAAAGTGGGCTTCGCGGAACGTGTCGAAATAGATGCCGAGTGTTTCGGCGATGCGCGGCTGGCGGCGGCGGAGCACGTCGGCGTACTCGTCACGATTACGGTAGTAGTACACGCGGAATGGCTTCGATTGGCCGCGGGCGGCACGATCGCCGTCGAAGAGCTGCCGCACTTCGCGCTCCGGCAGATAGAAGCCCGCGAACAGTTGCCGCCAGACCTGGTGCAAACGCTCCAAGCGCGCGGCAAGCTCCGCGGCCGCTTCCAGGCTGTCGTTGGTCGAGACTAGGAAATGGTCGGTGCGCAGGATCCAGTTGTCTTTCTTGCCGGCAGGCGGATTTGCACTATCGGACGAAACCCAGCCGGATCGCGAATTCCAGGTCTTGCCGGCGTCGAACATTTTCGCGCCGTACGCGGTAAGCCACTGGCCGTCACGCTGCTCGTAGCCCAGCACGCGACGGGCCTCGGCATGATCGGGAATCTCGCGGACGGTCTCGGTAGCCCATTGGAAGGCCAGCGAAAGTTGGCCGGCCGCGGCGGCGCGCTTGGCCAAGCCGAACAGCGAGTCAGCGTACTTGTTGCGCTCGGCGCGAAAATTGTCGCCTTCGTGACCGGCCGGCGTGTATTGATCCGGGGCGACGAACAAGAGCGAGCCGGATGCCGGAGTTTTAGGCTGCCAGCCGGGGGCGGATTTGGCGAACGCGGTACTAAGTACTAGGTACTCGGTACGGAGCTCGGCGGCTGACTGCGTCGCGGCGCCAGCCGAATGGGCGCTTAGCGCGACCGCAACGATCGCCGCGGTCGTGCATCGAGAACTACGTGGAAAGTGCGCCACCGAGAGGTCTCGCAGTCGGAGGTTCCGGGGCTCGACTGAGGATATCGTTAGTGTAGCATACGCGGGCCTTCGCCCGTGACACTCATTTTCTCTGGAGTTCAGATTCGTAGAGGTCGCGGACAGATATCACTTGCCGGCCTGCGACAAGCAGAGTCGAAGACCACGACAGGGCCGTCAACGGCCACGATCTCTAAGCATCGCGATTAGTCTCATCGATCGAGTGTCGAATTAATTGCGCCACTCCCAGTCGGCAATTACGCGCCGGACACGTTTGATTTGAAACTCATCGTCCTTTGGACTCCGTTTCTCTTCCTTCGCCACAGTCCTCACGCTTCCCCATTTGAGAAACGTGTACCGAAAATCCTCCACCGTCATGGGCTCTCGATTGTACATGTCCATTACCCGACCACCGCCGACATAGAAGACATGATGTCCTTCCTGTCCCCGGTACTTGCTCTGTAACCTGCGGCTGAGTCGCTCGAAATAAGGATTATCGAACCATACTTCGTCCCCGGGCAACAACTCTTCATTCTGAAAGATCTCTCCGTGCTCGGGACGCGGCTGCTCAAAGAGCGTTCCGATACCATCGTGTCGAAGATCGTTCGGAATGACCTTGTTCCTCAGCAGATCGTCTAGCTTGGCAATCTGCTTTGAATCGGCCACGTCAATCATCGCTTTGAGCATTACTAGCGCGGAAAGCTTGCGACAACGAATGCCGCTGGTAGTTTGCCAAAGATCATTAATCGCCTCGGTGGGACTGTCGCGCGGCACATAGCTCCCGTCATCATCTTGCGCCCAATATTTCGAATTGCGTGTTTCCGGACGGCCGCCGTCCGCATGTGGGTAATACGATTTGACCGTGGCGGCGTCCTCCACGATCTTCAGTCGCAAGTCAATTTCTTTCTCGGAGAGTTTCGCCGCTTGCAGCTCTTCGCGCGCAGCGTCAAGCAAGCGAGCAAGCATGGCAGAGCCCATATCTGGCTCACCGGACTGTTTCTCTCTTCCGTGCGAGATGGCAAAGAGCGACAGAACCAGCGTTCCGGCAATCACGCCACGTAGATTAAGAAGTTCATACATCGTTCGCGACCACTTTCACCTAATTTATCCCTAACTCTCCGCAAATGCTGCGTCGAAGGCGAGGCCGCTCGGTTCGAAATCGAGCTTCTTCACGAACTCGCACGCTTCGCGGGCGCCGTGTTCGCGTTCCATGCCGGAGTCTTCCCATTCGACCGACAGCGGGCCGTCGTACTTCGCCTGGTTGAGGGCGCGGATGATTTCCTCGAAGTTGACGCCGCCGCGGCCGGGCGAGCGGAAGTCCCAGCCGCGTCGTGGGTCGCCGAAGTTGAGATGGCTGCCGAGGATGCCGCTACGGCCGTTGAGGGTAACGATCGCGTCCTTGATGTGGACGTGATAGATGCGGTCCGGGAACTCGCGGATGAATTCGACCGGGTCGACGCCCTGCCACAGCAGATGGCTGGGGTCGAAGTTGAAGCCAAACTCTTCGCGGTTGCCGAGCGCGTCGAGCGCCCGCCGGGCGGTGACCAGGTCGAACGCGATCTCGGTCGGATGCACTTCGAGCGCGAACCGTACGCCGCACTCGCCGAACACATCGAGAATCGGGTTCCAGCGGTCGGCGAATTGGCGGAAGCCCTCTTCGATCATCGAATCGGGCACCGGCGGGAACGAATACAACAGGTGCCAAATGCTCGAGCCGGTAAAGCCGTTCACCACGCCCACGCCGAGCTGCTGGGCGGCGCGGGCCGCGTTCTTCATGTCCTCGGCCGCGCGGCGATTGACGCCCGCCGGGTCGCCGTCGCCCCACACGTACGGCGGCAGGATCGACCGGTGCCGCTGGTCGATGCGATCGCACACGGCCTGGCCCACCAGGTGCGAGCTGATCGCGTGGCATTGCAAGTCGTATCGATCCAGGAGGTCGCGCTTGGCGGCGGCGTAGTTCGGATCGTTCGTCGCCTTGTCAACTTCGAAGTGGTCGCCCCAGCAGGCAAGCTCCAGGCCCTGATAGCCGAAGTCGCTGGCCTTGCGGCACATGTCTTCTAACGGCAAGTCGGCCCACTGGCCGGTGAACAGCGTGACGGGACGGGTCATGCAGGGCTCCTGAAAAGTTGAGAGTTTAAGGTTGAGGGTTGAGAGCAGGAATGCACGCGGCGCCTGCAGTGCGGCCGATCGCAATGCAGTGCTATACTTGCGCTATGAAACTCCGCCTGATTGCGATTCCGATTCTCGCGACGGTGTGCGCCGCGGTCGTGCACGCCGCGGCGCCGATTGAATTGGAACTGGCTACGCAGCAAGGATTGCAAATTACCGCGCCGCGCGAGTGGCTGCAACTGTTGACGGCGATCGGCATCGACAACGTGCGGATTCGCGGTGCCCAGAAGGGCGACGAGCCGGCGGCTGCCAATCGCGGGACCGCCGAGCGGCCGCGGTACTACGTGCTGGGGATACTCACGCCGCGGGACCAATTGCGACTGCCAGGCGGCACATTTGGCCGCGGCGACCGGGCTCGCATTAAGGACTTCTTCGATCGTCTGGCCGCCGATGGCGCTGAATCGCTCACGGTGCCGCGCGGCCGCTACGGCCTGACGGAGCAGGAACTGGCGGCCGTGCTCGCCGATCTTACCCAACCGATAGACTTTGAAACCAAAGGGCTGCCGCCGCGGGTGATGATCGATCGCTTGCAAGGAAAGCTGGCGCTTAAGTTCGCCGTGGATTCGGAGGCGGATGTGGTCCTTCGCACTGACAAACCATTTGGCGATGAACTGAAAGGCGTCACGATCGGAACCGGAATGGCGATGCTCTTGCGCACCTACGGCCTCCTGCTGCGGCCCGAAAAATCGCGCGGCCGGGCGGTCGCGTATCGCATCACGGTGGCCGACGTCGACACACTCGCCCAAAGCACACTTGGGAAGGAATCGGACAAGAATCCGACGAACTGGCCGATCGGCTGGGAACCGGACGCAGCACCGGTCAAGCTTGTACCGTCGCTGTTCGAGCAGCTTAACGCGGAGATCGACGGCTACACGCTGACGGAGACGCTCAGCGCGATTGGCCCGCGCGTGAAAGTGCCGCTGTACCTCGATCACGCGGCATTGACGGCCAGCAAGATCGATCCGACGGCGATCAAGGTGAAGCTGCCGCGGACGCGGACGACCTATCAACAAGTGCTCAATCGGGTGCTCGCGCAGGCCCGCCTGGGCACGAGTCTTCGCGTCGATGAGTCGGGCCGTCCGTTTGTGTGGATTACGCGCTAGAACGGCATCGGAACTCACTCGGGAAGATTTTCATTTCCGGCCCGAGTCGCCTTTGCCCTCCAGACCAACAGGTCAACATCGTCGTTGACGGTTTGCACCGAACCGTCCACGAGCGTGACGTTGACGCCTCCTGAATGGTAGCTGCGGGACGTCACAATGGCGTAAGAAGGGTTGCCGGCCGGCCAGTCCTTTCCTTCCTGCCAGGAATTGAAATCGGCGTCGAGCGTCTGGCCGTCCTTCACGTACTTGACGAATGTGTTTGGCTGCATCGTGGTGGTGAAACCGGTGTGATGGACGCGGCCGTCGGGCCATTCCGTATGCCCAGTGTTCTTGTACTCGCTGCCGGAGGCAACGATCGACTCAGCTTCAGCGGCCGTGTTCGGAATGGCTGTCGACGAAGGTCCGCCGTTGCGCGTGTAATGGGTCCAGGCTTTCACTTCGGCGGCCAGCAACGTCTTGCTGGTGCCATCACTAATTTTGGCCATACGCAAATGGCTGTTAGGGAAGAATACGCCGTCGCCGCCGATGTTGCTGATGGGATCAAAGACGAACCACGTGCCCATGTTGAACGTGTACGTCGTGGAATAAAGGAGTGCTTTGCCGCCGCCTGGGTCGCGAACTTCCGTCGCCAATGAATCGCTCGGACACGAGAAGCTGCCGATTCGCAGGTTGCTGATTGCCAGTTGTAGGTCCCAAGCTTTGCTGATGTCGACCAAGTTGTGGACGGATTGCTCCTCCATATATTCGAGAATGTGGCCGTGTACGCCCCAGGCGCCGTTGTTCTTGCCCGTCATCGTCGCGGGCGTGATCACCACGCTGGGCGGCAAACGCTTCTTGGACGACTCGTAGTTAAGCACCGCCAGGCCGAGCTGCTTAAGATTGTTCTTGCATTGGCTGCGGCGGGCCGCTTCGCGCGCGGCCTGGATTGCCGGCAGCAGCAGGGCCACCAGGATGCCGATGATGGCAATGACGACCAATAGTTCGACCAAGGTGAAACCGCGCCGATGAACTTTCATGCTCTGCTCCAGACAACGTCCGATGCGACTCGCCTCGGAAAAAACTGCCCGATAAACAGCAAATACCACGACGCGGCTGTTGAATGCAATATGTCGTAAATCACTTTCTCTCAAGTGTTTGTGCGCGCGACGAGCGAGCGACTCGGCGCGTCGATTCGTGCGGCGCGGGTGTTGATTCCTTCGCCACAAAATGCCCCGCCTGCTTATTCTCGATTTAGCGGCAACCTATTAGGATTACTGCCTGGCCGCATCCCGAATGCAGTTCAACTGTCGAGGTTGATCGGCAAAGACCTTGTGGAGCTTGGGAGTACCATGAGTCAAGGACCTGGCATGCTGCCGGCAGACTGGTCCATTCCGGATCCGCTTCGCGACCGACTGGGAAATAGCGCCGGTCGGCAGCGTGTCCTGCAGGACGACGGTCATCTCTTGATCGTGCTTCATGCTCCCCCCGGCGCGGATGAAACGGGCCGGCGCGGACGGTTCTTCTGGCGTTCTGCGGAGGGAAACTGGAGCGTCGCGCCCAAGGCCGAGCAAGTGGCCAATCTGGACGAACACTTGCGCGAATATCGCGCTGCGATCGAACAACTCGAGCAGGCAGAGGACGCCGCCCGGCTGGCGCGCGAGTACTTTGAACTGCTCGACCAGCTCGCGCCGTTATCGCGCGCGATCCGCCACATGTACGATGTCTTGCAGGAGGCCCGCGATGCGGCCAGCGAGGATCGGACGCTAATCGTGGCTCGGGATCAGGCGTACGAGCTTTCGCGGCGGGCCGAGTTATTGTACGACGATCTCAAGAACGGCCTCGACTTTGCCGTTGCCTGGCAGACCGAGCAGCAGGCTGAGCACAGCCACCAGATGTCGGTGGCCGCCTATCGGCTGAATATACTGGCGGCGTTCTTTTTCCCAATCGCGACGCTGATGGCCGTGTTCGGCTCGAACTTGCGACACGGTTTCGAGGATTGGGACCGGCTGAACAGTCCGTTTCTGCTATTGGCCATCCTGTCCGCCGGCCTGCTGTGCGGAATGATCCTGACCGTCTTCGTCACTCGCCCGGCCAAGCGCGAGTCGCGCGACGCTTACAGCAACTCGTCCAGCTCGCGCACCAATCGCTCGAAATAGGCGAGTGCCGTTTTAACCGGCGCGGGGCTGGTCATGTCGACGCCCGCGTCCTGGAGCAATTCGAGTGGCCACTTCGAGCAGCCGCCTTTGAGAAACGAGAGGTAGTCGTTGAGCTCCTGTTTGCCGCCGGCTAGTACGCGCTCGCTGAGCGCGATAGCGGCCGACAGGCCGGTGGCGTATTTGTAAACGTAGAACGCGCTGTAGAAGTGCGGGATGCGGAGGCCTTCGAGCTTGAGTTGTGGGTCGATGACAAAATCGGGGCCGAAGTAATCGGCCAGTAGTTTGCCGTACGTAGTCTTGACGGCCTCGACGGTGAGCGGCTCGCCCGCTTCGACCATTTCGTGCGAAACCTTCTCGAACTCGGCGAACATCGTCTGGCGGATGATCGTGCCGCGGATGGCGTCGATCTCGCGATTGATGAGATAGGCCCGCTGCGCACTGCTCTTGGCCCGATTCATGAGCAGGCGGCTGAGGAGCTGCTCGTTGAACGTGCTGGCCACCTCGGCGACGAAGATCGTGTAGTTGTAATAGTCGTAGGATTGATGGCGGGCCGAATAGTAGCTGTGCATCGAGTGGCCCGCTTCGTGGGCCAGCGTAAAGACGTGGTCCAAGACGTCGGGCTGGTAGTTCATGAGGATGTAGGGCCAGCCGTCGAAGGTGCCCGAGCTGAACGCGCCGCTCCGCTTACCCTGGTTCGGGTAGCGGTCGCACCAGCGGCCGTTGAGGCCTTCGTCGAGCACGCGACAATACTCGCTGCCGAGCGGCTGAAGCGATTGGAGCACTGTGTCCACCGCCTGGTTCCAGGTGTGCCGCGTGTCGAGCTCGCTGAGGATTGGCACGTAGGTGTCGTACTGATGAATGTCGCGAAGTTTCATCTTGCGGCGGCGGAGCTCGAAGTACTCATAAACGGCCGGCAGCTTCGAGCGGACGGCGGCGACGAGATTGTCGTACACGGCGACGGGCACGTTGTCGTGAAACAGCGACGCCTCGCGGGCGCTGGGATAGTCGCGGGCCTTGGCGTAATAGACGTCCTTCTGCACGGAACTGGAGAAAGCCGCGGCGAGCGAATTTTCGTGACGCTGGAATTGCTCGTAATATTGTTCGAAGGCGCGGCGGCGAACGTTGCGGCTGGGTGAACGCATAAAACTTGAGAACGAGGAGTGCGACAGCTCGATCAACTCGCCTTTTTCATTCTTGCACATGCCGAACTTGAGGTCGGCATCGGTGAGCTGGCGGAAGACACGGTCGGCGGCGCCGGCCATTTCGCTCTGCATGGCGAGCAGCTTCTCTTCACCCGGGCCGAGCGTATGGGGCTTGTAGCGAATCAGTCGTTCGAGTCGCAGCTTGAACGGCCGCAGCGGCTTCGACGCGACGTACTCCTGCAGCCTGGCGGCGGGGAGCGAGAGGATTTCCGGCCGGATGAAACTGGCCGCCTCGCCGGCCTGCGTGGCCGCGTGCTCGTAGCGGCCCATCAACCGCTGATAGGTGCTGTCGGCCATGTCCTCGGCCGTCTTCAGATACGCGTAGGTGCCAAGCCGCTCGCCGGCGCGATCGAATTCGCTATCGAAGGCGAAGCATTTGGCGAGCGCGGCGGGGCCATCGCCGAGCGTGCCGCGAAACTGCTCGTACTTCGGGATTTGTTTTTCCCACTTGGCGAACGCCTTCTCCCAACTGCCGTCGTCGGGATACAGGCTGGCGAGGTCCCAAGTGTCGGCCGGCTTGACGTCGCGGCGGGCGGGGAGCGATTTTGACTTCGTCTTCGTTTTCGGCTTGGTCGCGGTAGTGGGCATTGGAAGGTTGTCAGTTTTCAGTCGTCAGTTGTCGGTAAGAATTTGCAGTCGTCGTTCGTCGTCGACGATAAGGGGTCGGGACTGTTTTTCGACAGGTGACGTTGACAGCCTCGCAAGCTCGCTAGTCGAAAAACACTCCCGACCCCGGCGTGGTCACCACCGCACCAGGGCGGTGCCCCAGGAGAGTCCGCCGCCGAAGCCGCACATCAAGAGCAGGCTGTCGCGGCCGAAGCGGCCAGCGCGGAGCGCTTCGTCGAGCGCGATCGGCACGCTGCCGGCCGACGTATTGCCGTACCGATCGATGTGCGTTTCCAACTTCTCGCGGTTGACATGGAGCGCGTCTGCCGCCGCGTCGAGGATGCGAGTGTTGGCCTGGTGAAAGATCCACAGATCAACGTCGTCGGTGGTGCAGCCGGCCGCGTCCAGAACCTGGCGCGACGAATCTTCCAATAGCCGCACCGCCCATTTGAACACGGGCCGGCCGTCCATTTTGACGAACCAGCCATTGTCGGTTTTCGCGCCCGGCTTGAGAGGCAGACATGATCCTCCGGCGGGGCGAACAAGTAATTGCGCGCCGGAGCCATCGGAGCCGAGTGTATACGCCAAGAGGCCTTGTGTATCGCTTCCCCTGCTTAAGAGCACTGCGCCTGCGCCGTCGCCGAAAAGGGGAAACGTCTTCTTGTCGGCCGGATTCATTACGCGGCTGTTGGTGTCGGCACCGATCACTAGGGCCAGCTTGCTCGAGCCGGTGGCGACAAACTGCATGCCGGTGACGAGTGCAAACATGAATCCAGCACAGGCGGCCGAAACGTCCATCGCACCGCAATTCAGTCCGAGCCGATCCTGCACCGTGGTGGCCGTGGCTGGCAACAGGTAGTCGGGCGAAAGCGTGCCGAGCACCAGCAGGTCGATCTCCCGACGATCGACGCCGGCGGCCCGGATACAGCGCTCGGCCGCGGTCGTGGCCATGTCTCCGGTCGACATTTCGGGCGGGGCGTGGCGGCGCTCGCGGATGCCGGTCCGCTGGATGATCCAGTCGGCGTCGCAACCGAGGTTGGCCAGGTCCTTGTTGGTGACGACGTTGTCCGGCACGAAGCTGCCGGTGCCGACAATCTGGACGCCAGTCAGCCGACGCAACGGCGAACGCATTGGGGTGAGAATATCGGCGTCACTCATGACATATAGCCGACCCATCTTGGGTCGTTGCGGTTGGCGCGTCACCCGGCCAAGATGGCCGGGCTACTATGGGTCGAGACAAACCAGCAGATTAAGGGCGGGCGGCAATTTGGGCAACCCCGAACGATTTTTGGCTAGGCCGCTTTGCGCGACGATTTGGCATAGAGCCAAGCGCCTCGCAATTTGCCAACGGTTTGAATCGATCCACACTTGCGCATGCAATAGGCCATTCGCTGGGCGATCCAGCGCTGGACTCCGAGCCCCTCGGCGATGTGGCCGGTGTGGAACGGCTTGGGCAGTTTCGGCGGCAGCAGACGACACAAATCGGCCGCCGTGCGGAATTGTTGGGTGCTGTGTACTTCAATGAGCCGCTGGTCTTCGACGATGTGGTCGTTGTCGCGCCGCCAGCGCCGCCGGCCGTGGCCCGGGTAGCGCCATTCTTCGATTTCCACGAGCGGCACTTCGATGGTCAGCCGGCGATGGGGAAACACTCGCGTGAAGTGGACCAGCTCCTCAAACAGATCGAGGATCGTGCCTTGTTTCGGACTGCGGCGGCGCGAAACCACGCGGCCACCGGCCCGGTGCTGCTTGATGAGGTGCTTCGCAGCGATGATCGGCTTCACGACCAGCACACGATGCTCGGTGAGGAGCGCAGAGATCTTGTCGCGGATCGCTGATAGCGAGGCGAGCTGGATTTCCACCAGCCGGCCGGGCTGCACCACGTCGATGCGGTAGCGGCCAACGCGCTGCTCGACCGGCGCGCCATCGACGGCGTAGTGCTCCTTCAATTGGCGATGTAGAGAGGTTTCCATACCAATGCAGTCGGCTATTGGCTGTCGGCTATCGGCTCGATCCCAAAATCGCGAACTGTGAATAGTGTCGTCAGCTCGTATCCTTTGGCCGCGAACGCTTCGCGGCCTCCTTCGAGGCGGTCGATGATCGCCAGGACCCGCTGCACCTTGAGCCCCTCGGCCTCACAGCGCTCGATGGCCAAGAGGCTTGAGCCGCCGGTGGTGACCACGTCCTCGACAATGGCGATCGACTCACCGGCTTGGAACGGGCCTTCGACGGTTTTCCCCGTGCCGTGTTGCTTCGGTTCCTTGCGGACCATGACGCCGCGAAGTGGCAAGCCGCGAATACCGGCGAGAGTGAGGATGGCGGCAGTGATCGGATCGGCGCCGATCGCCATGCCGCCGACCAGGTCGGGCAATTCGCCTGCCAGCAGATCGAGCATTCCTTCGCCAATCAGTCGGGCGCCGCGGGCGTCGAGCGTGATCTGGCGGCAGTCGAGGTAGTAGCTCGCCTCGCGGCCAGAGGCCAACGTAAACTGGCCAAACTTGAGCGCCTTCGCGCGGACCAGGGCTTGGAGCGCTTCGCGGTCGAACATGGGAGATTGTCCGTGGTCCATTGTTGTTGGTCAGTTGTAATACAACAGTGGACAACGGACAACGGACATCATCAGCGGCGCACGACGACTCGCGAGCCGACCGACAGGATATCCGACAACTCCTCGGCATCCTGTGGAGAGATGCGAATCGCCGGCGGGTTGCTCGCGGCGCCAGTAGCCAACGGGCTGCTGGCAATGGTGAGCGTGGGCCCCGCTGCGGCCGGCTTGCCCGTGGACGCGTCCTCGCCTCGCAGCACGATCGCGCGGTCCACGGCTGCCGGAGCCGGTGCGTAGGCCGTTTGGGTCACGGCGGCCGGGGACGTGACCAGCTTCTGATCGACGAACCACTGGCCCTCGGTCAGGGTCGAGCCCGTCGGCACGACGATGGGGAACTTGCCTGCGTAGCGACCGTCGAGCATCAATGTCAATTGACTGCGGCGGAGATCGACCACGGCCGAGAACGGGCCGCGGATGACCTTCAGCGATTGGCCGGCCTGAACGGATTCGGCGGACGGGATGCCGTTGATCTTCGCCAGCAGTTGCCAGGGCACGTTGAATTGTTGGGCGATCGAACCGAGCGTGTCGCCCGATTTGACAACGTAGGCCGGTTCCAGCTGATGCTGAGTGGAATAGACAACCGTGCCGGCCAATTGACCGAGCAGCGTGTTTACCTTTTCCGCTTCTGCCGGCGTCAACGAATCGTCGCCGTACCACTTCGACAGAAGCTGATGCGCGCGGCCCAGTTCACCCCGATCGAGCGCCGCTTGGATTTCCGGCCAGGCAGCAGTAAACGTCGGCTCCACCGGCGGCGCGCCTGCATCGGGCAGCGAACCACCGGTTGGGTTCGTTGCGCCGGCTCCGTAACGGCCTGTGCTGGAAACCGACTGCTGAGTCGTCGGCGGTTGCGGCGAGAGGCCGACGGCGGCCATCGCGTTGTCGGTGGCGATCGAGCTCTCGTGGTCGGCGGTCGACGGCGCGGCTGGCGGAGCGGCGACCGGCAGGCCGGCCGTTAAGTCGGCGGCCGGACTTGTTGCGCTGGCAGTGGAATCAGATCCGGCGGCTTCGTTCGGATAGCGGGCAGACGGGATGTTGGCCGGCAGATTTACCGGTACGGAGTTAGCGGCGGTTGCCGGCGGTGCGGATTGCGACGGCGTGGATACATTCGGCAACGCGGGAATCGCCGGCATATCGGGCAGGCCGTTTGTGCCGGCTGTTGTGGGCGCCGGCTGGGGCCGCGAGGCTGGCGGTGCGACCGGGGCAGCATTGGGCCACTTCGGGGCCGCGCCGGCGTCGGTCGGCGGCGCGCTCGATGTCACGGCGAGCGGCGGTATGCCTTCGGCCGCGTGATCGTGAATTGCGTCGGCCTCGCCGTGCTCCGGCCGCGCGGGGCCTTCGTTGATCTTCACATATAGCCATGCGCCGACGACGGCGAGAATGGTAATTGTGATCAGTGGTCGAATTGAGTTCATGGATCGTCCTCCGTGACGAGATGAGCGAATAGTCTCCCCACTTTCGGCACGATCGGCGCGCAGAAGTTGGGCGGCGAATCGTAGAGAAACAGCGGCCGCGACGCTATGGCAGTCGCTGCCAGCACTGATGGCATCGCTTTAGTCGAAATCGACGTTTGGCGCCGCTCCGATCCGACGGAAGAAATCTCCTTCAATTTCCTTCAGAGTCGCCGTCCGGCCGTGTTTTCGGTCTCTAAACGCTTTCCAAAAACGAAAGCTCTGATGCAACCGAAACGGCCGAAAATACAGTGCGAGTGGATTGAATTCTCGGCCGCGGAAATTGCGGAATACCAATGAAGCCAAAGTCCATCGGCGGAGCCAATGTTGCCGCTTCGACCAATTTAGGACGACAGCTCTTGATTCGATCCGCGGGAGGATGTGTTCCTCAATGTAATCGTGCCAAATCGGACCATCCGAGTACACAAACAAGATGTCCTTGCCGCGAGTACACCATAGAAGCCACACCAGTATGTAGAGAAGCGAGGACATTAACAGCCAGAGAAAAAGAATTGCGAACAGAAGCGGAGACAAAACAACAATAAGTGCGCCAAGCAATAGCTTTTGCCAAAATCGCAATGTTTGGTAGCTACGCACGTTCTGGTCCGGTTCTTGTGTCGCAAGAATTGGCGACTCCTGTCGACCCGAAAATTATCCGTCCCGCATCTCGCGAGACTGCTTTTTTTATAGGGCGCACCTGATTATCTTTACTGTATGGCAAAAAGGAAGTCGAGCCAGTCGGCAATCACTGTTCAAGAGATCGAGCGATCCATTCACTTGGTCCGCGGCCAGCGAGTGATGCTGGATTCCGATTTGGCCAAGCTTTACGGTGTTTTGACGAAACGGCTAAACGAACAAGTGTCTCGGAACCGCGATCGGTTCCCCGAGGACTTTGCCTATCAACTTACATCGCAAGAGTTTACAAACTTGAAGTCGCAAAATGCGACTTCAAGTTTGCACCACGGCGGAAAGCGAAAATTGCCCTGGGTATTCACCGAACAAGGCGTTGCGATGCTTTCGAGCGTGCTAAATTCTCCCACCGCCGTACGAGTGAACATCGAAATCATGCGGACTTTCGTTCGTCTTCGTCGGCTGATGGCAACACCCGGCGAATTGGTTGAGCAGCTCACGAAGCCCGCGGAAACGGTGCAGCTTCATGACCATGAAATCAAAGTGATCTCGCAAGTGCTGCAGCAGATGTTCGAGAAGCCAGTGCCGCCGCGACGGCGGATTGGGTTTCATGCCAACGAGAACGGAAGCTAAACGCTAGCCGCCGCGGAGCCTCGCGCGGATTTGCTCTAATCGCTTCATCAGTTCTTTTTCGAAGCCGCGATCAACTGGTCGATAGTATTCGCGTTCGACGCCGAGGTAATCCTGGGCCGCGACGGCGCCTTCCGCGTTGTGGGCGTATTCGTAGCCCTCGCCGTGGCCCAGGCGTTTGGCGCCCGCGTAGTGGGAGTCTTGCAGGTGGCGCGGCACGGGCAGCAGCCGGCCTTCGCGGATGTCGTGGCGGGCTTCGCCGATGGCGACGGTGGCGGCGTTGGATTTTGCCGCGCAGGCCAAGTAGGTGACGGCTTGGGCGAGTGTGAGCTGACATTCGGGCAGGCCGACGAATTCGCAGGCTTGCATTGCGGCCACGGCCAGCGGCAGCGCGTGCGGGTCGGCGTTGCCGACGTCTTCGCTGGCGAGGATCACCAGCCGGCGGGCGAGGAACCGAATATCCTCGCCTCCTTCGAGCATGCGGGCGAGCCAGTAGATGCCGGCGTCCGGATCGCTGCCGCGGATGCTCTTGATGAGCGCGCTGGCCGCGTCGTAGTGGTCGTCGCCGGTGGGGTCGTAGCGGATGGCCTTGCGCTGGACGGCGTCGGCGATGAGGGGCGCGGTAAGCCGCAAGCGGCTGGGGTTGTGGGATGAAAGCACGGCGACTTCGAGGGCACCGAGTGCGCGGCGTGCGTCGCCGTCGGAGACTTCGGCCAGGAAATCGAGTGCGTCGTCGTCAATTGTGGCTTCGAACCGGCCCAGGCCGCGGATCTTGTCGGCCAGCGCCCGGCGGGTAATCGTTTTGATTTCGTCGACCGAGAGTGGCTGGAACTCGAACACGCGGCTGCGACTCACGAGCGCGTCGTTCACGGCGAAGAACGGGTTCGACGTGGTGATTCCGACCAGGATAACGACGCCCTCTTCGACGTCGGGCAATAATGCGTCCTGCTGGGCCCGATTAAAGCGGTGGATCTCGTCGATCATCAGCAAGGTGGGCCGGCCGTCGGCGGCCACCTCGTCGCGGGCCGCGTCGAGAATCTCGCGGACGTCCTTCACGCCGCTGGTGACGGCGCTAAGTTGTCGGAAGCGGCAATCGGTTTCGGCGGCCAGGAGGCGGGCGAGCGTGGTCTTGCCGGTGCCGGGCGGGCCGTAGAAGATCAGCGAGCCGAGTCGACCGGCGCGGAGCATCCGCCACAGCAGCTTGCCTTCGCCCAAGAAATGCTGCTGGCCGACGAATTCGGCAAGGGAGGTAGGCCGCATTCGCGCGGCCAGTGGCTGCACGTGTTCACGATTTTTTTCTTCACTCGCGGCAAATAGATCAGCCATCGTCGTTTTGAGTAGGCAAGTTACCTGGTCAAGTCGCCGACAATTTGGTCGCCTGTAGATTCTAACAGCCAGCCGTCGTGATAGAATCCGCACACAATGTGGAACCGTATGGAAATAGTCTTTTTCGTTCTGACGTTGGCGGTGATATTCACGCCGGTTTTTCTCATCGGCCGGTGGATTCTAGGACCGATTGACCAGGCGGCCCGGCAACGGCAAGCGCCCGTGCGGTTCTCGATTGGCGATTTTCTGTGCCTGTTCCTGGCCGTACAAATACCGTTGACCGCCGTTTATCAGCTCATCGACGAGGAAGTGCGGGGTGCGTTTTGGGTGTTTACCATCATCTCCTGGATCGTGGCACCGACAATTTGGTACGCCTGCGCGCGGGCGCTCTCGAAAGCCGGCGTCTTGAACGGCCGACATCGCTTCATCTTTTTGGGAGTGGTCATGCCGGTGGTTTATTACGGGCTGATTCCATTCGTCCTGCTGACGGTGGCAGCTGTCATCCGATTGTACGTTGCCGAGTCGACTCCGCTCGACAAATACGCGCTTTGGCTGGTGACTGTGTGGCTATTGTTGGCCGGCGTTTTTTATCTCTGCGGCCTATTGACGCGCTGGATGGTGCGGCGGGCGCACGGATGCCAGGATGTGAACATACTCGCTGGTGGGTCTGACGCGAGTATCGACTCGGCATTGCCACCGACGCTAGGCGGCGCGTCACATTGGCAGGACAATTCCACGGTCGGGTAACATACTGGCAAGCGGGCATTCGCCGCACTGTGGATTTGACTTGCGACAATACTCCTTGCCGACGCGAACAAATAGCGCGTGGTACTCGTTGTATAATTTGGCATCGGCTGGCAACGTGCCTTCGAAGTAATCCTTGATCTCGTGATAGTCGGCGTCGTAGCCGAGCCAGCCGTGGCGGCCGAGGACGCGGTGCGTATAGGTGTCGACGACAAACGTACTCAGGCCGCCGGCGTAGAGCAGGATCGCGTCCGCCGTTTCGGGACCAATTCCATGGATGCCAAGTAACTGCTCGCGGAGCGTCGCCAAATCAGTGCGAAACATTGCGTCGAGCGAACCATCGTACTCGTCACAGACGAATTTCAAGAGGTTGCGCAGCCGTTTGGCCTTCACCTGGAAATAGCCGGCGGGACGGATTAGTTCTGCCAGCTCTTCGGCCGGGAGCGCGTACAGGGCGCGCGGCTCCATCACGCCCGCGTCGCGCAAATTGTCGATGGCCCGCTCGACGTTTTTCCACGCGGTGTTCTGCACCAATACGGCGCCGACCATGATCTCGAACGGCGAATCGCCGGGCCACCACTGCTGTGGACCGAACCTGGCGAGGAGACGTTCGTATACTTCGAGCAGGTTGGCCATCGATTGCCGCGCGCGATTCGAGTTGGTCAAGTGTTCCGCAAATGTCAAGTCTGAATTTGATACAAAAATCGGGTGGTCGAAAACGCCCTTTGTTGTATTTTTTCCGGCAGCCTATAATGAACGGTGTCGGACTGACAAAGAATCACCGCAGGAGGCGTCGTGCTGAGAGATGAGTGCGACGCCTTCGTGATTGTAGGACGCTCTTAACGTGTTATCCGTTCGCCCTCGAATTACCGAGCTAGTGTTTCAACTGTACGGCCGGTCGCTGCATCCGGAATTGTTCGAGGTCCAATGTGCGCGGCAAGTCCATCGGGGCGGCTACGTGGCCAGCGTGCAGATCACTAACGCCGGGCACGTGGTCACCTGGCAGTATGATGGCATCACGCTGACAGAAGTAGCGGCGGCGGCCAATCATCCGCTGCCGGAGCGGCGGCGACTGATGTCGCACAAGCTCAAAGGCTCGTGCAAGGATCAGCTCGAATGCCGCGGCGGCGTAACTTATCACGTCGAGTTCTCGCTCGAGCCGGTGGAGCGCGAAACCTTCTGGACCTACCAGAAGGAGCTCACGCAGGCTGGAACCCGCGATGGGCTGCTGCATTGCTTCGAGCCGAGCGGCCGGTTCGGGCTGGGCGCCCTGAGCTATATCAATCTCGAATCGCGCGACCGCAGCTTCAAGGTGCAGGCGATTCACACGTTCCCGGACGATTACGCGATCGTGAAAAGTCAGTCGGTTTTTGCGCTGCCGCGGAAGTGAATTGTCCGTGGTCCGTAGTCGGTGGTCGGTGGCATTGAGCTGCAACGGATAACTGACCATGGACAACGGTCGTTCGCGTTATCGGACACGGTCAAGAAATCCCAGCATGGCCTGGTTCACTGTTTCCGGCTGTTCCAGCGTCGTCATGTGGCCGGCGTTGGGGATGACGACGAATTCGGCATCTGGGATGGCGGCGGCGATGGATTGCATCTCGTCCGGCGGGCTGATGACGTCTTGGTCGCCGACGAGGACCAGCGTGGGCTCGCGGATCGTGGGCAGCAGGCTCGTCACGTCGGGCCGGGCCGCCATGCCGCGCTGAGCGGCCGCGATGGCGGCGGGCGAAGTGTTTTCGACCACGCGGCGGACTGCCGCCACGAACTGCGGTTGGCTCACGAACGCCTGCTGGCTGAACAGCCGGGGCCCCATCATCTCGGCCACGCGTGCCGCTCCCCATTCGGCCACGTTTTCCGCCATTTTGATGCGACCGGCGCGGGCTTCGTCGTTGTCGGCGGCGACCCGCGTATCGCATTGCACGAGCGCCCGCAAGCGCTCGGGATACTTGCGGACAAATTGCCAGGCGATGTAGCCGCCCATCGAAAGGCCGACGAGGACGATCGGCTCGGTGATCCGCAGTGCGTCGAGCAACTGGGCCAAGTCGTCGGCGTACTGCTCCATCGACACGCCGCGCGAGGGCTCGATCTGGCCGAGCGGCGAATGGCCGAAGCCGCGCAAATCGGGAGCAATGACGCGATAGTGCTCGGCCAGCGCTTCGATCTGGGGGTCCCACATCGTATGATCGAGCGGAAAACCGTGGACCAGGAGAATCGGGCGCCCCTGGCCACGGTCGATGTAGGCGAGACTGGTAGTGGAGAGGTCGGCGGTGTTCATGAAACCAGGAAGTCGCGCTGGACACTCGAGGATGCCCCATGGCTGTGGCGAGAAACCCTCTCCCGGTCCCTCACCGAGACCGGGCGAGGGTTAGTTTTCGGCAGCCTGCTTTTCCGCCAGCGCTTTCTCGAAGAGCGCGAGCTGCCGGTGCATGACCTGCATGTGGCTGACCCGCTCGATCGCCTGTCGCTCGTACTTGACGGCGTTCTCATAGTCGCCGGCGGCGTAGTAGCAGCGGCCGAGCGTGTCGAGGTAGCTGGCCTCGGCCGATTTGCCGGACGCATTCAATTCAATGGAGCGATGCGAATAGCGAACGGCTCTGTCGAAGTCGCCTTCCGTGTTGCTGACCAGCCAAGCCCATTGATTGTAAGCGGTCGGCACTCCCGGCGCCTCGTCGACTTCCTGTTGGAACTGCTGGCAGAGTTGGGCGATCTGCTTGCGGGTCGACTCACGCCAGGCGTCATTCGATTCCGGCACGCGATACATGGCGATCAGCACGTCGGCGTCCGTTTTGTCGAACTTGATTGCCAGTTCCAATTCGTCGCGCTCCCGCTGCCAATCCTGCTGTTCGCGATACTGGCCGGCTCGATAGGCATGGTAGCGGCAGGCGAGCGATTCGCTCTCCGGCAGGACCAGCCCGTAGCGGCGGTAATCGTAGCGTTGAATCTCGGCGTATAGCTGGCCGACTTTTTCGTCCTCCTGAATGGCTTTGACGAGCGGCTGGAGCGTTTCGGCCGCTGCTTCGAATTGGGCATGATCGAATTGCATGTTGGCCAGTTCGATCCGTGCCAGAATCGCCTCGTGCGCGGTGATCCGCTGGGTATCGAGCACATGTCGGTATTCGCGGGTGGCCCAATCGAACTTGCTGTGCTCCTCCAGCTCCTTGGCCATCAGGAAGTTTTCGAGCGGCGTCTGCGGGGCGAGCTCCACGGCCCGCTCGGCCAACTGATCGGCGACGTCGCTTTGGCCCTGCTCCGCGCGGGCGAGCGCGACCGCATAGAGCGGGCGCTTGGCCTGTTCCAAGCGGGCCTGATGCTTCGACAGGAAAGCGTCGAGAATGTCCCACGACTTGTGCTTGCCTAACCATTTAAGCAGGTCGATGGTCGTGCGATCCATCCGCTGGTCGTCGAGCGCGACCATTTGATCGGCCGTTTCGATCACCGCTTGCGGATTGCCGAGCTGGCGATGGAGCTCGGCCAGATTCCACAATAAACCGAGTGCGATTTCGGGCGATGTCTCGTCGTCGCGTTGGTCGAGGCGGGCCGTTTCAGCGGCGATCAGCGGCTGCCACGACGTAACGGCAACGGCCGGGTCGCCCAATTGGCGGACGTATTGGCGGAGCCAACTGGCCGCGACGCGCGTGCTGGGGCCCAGTTCCTGTTCGATAATCTCGGCGTCGACCGGCACCGGTTTGGCGTCGGCATCATCCGGCCGAATGATCGCGAGCGCCGCCTGCCGCGACACCAGCGGCGAACGATCGAAGCGCGCGATGCGGCACAGACCGGCAACCCCTTCGCCGCCGGAAAGCTGCGCTAGCTGTAGCACGCGGGCCGAGCGCGATTCATCTCCCAGATCGCCATAATCGATCAACAGTCGGCGGACGGCGGGCGGGTCGTCGCTGCGAACCCAGCGGACGGTGATTTGTCGCAATAGGTACCGGGCGCTGGCGGCCACCTCGGGATCGGTGTCGCCTGAGGCGGCGTGGAGCAAATCGAACGCCTCGGGCCCGATCTGGCGCAGCTCGTTCGCCGCCGCGCGGCGGACTGAAAACCGCGCATGGCCCAACTGCTGGATCAGCTCGTTGATCCGCTCGGTAGAGACGGCCGAGTCGGAAGTGCCATCACCACGACGCATGGCCCGCGTTTTGGTCGCCTTGTTCGACGCAACTCCTTCGTCGGCGGCGAAGGCAATTCGAGTGGACGCGGACGCGAGCAGCAGCCCCGCGACGAGGCAAATTCGGCTCAGGATTCTCGAGGGAACGCGAAAGAGCATGGCACACCTCTCGGCGACACCGGTCGACCAGCCTCCTTAAGCATACCGCAATGGTGCAGGCCGAGACAGAGGATTTGCGGCGTGGCGGCGAAGCGATGCGAGGGGGGCCGGGACTATTCTGCGACTGGATAGCGTTGATTGCATTTCAACGTTGCCAGTCGCAAAATAGTCCTGACCCCTTGGCGTGGCTTTAACCGCGGCTTTCCATGCGCTCGATGTATTGCCGCAGCCGGTCGACTTCGTCGGTCACGTGGTGCAGCTTGAGCATGTTCTCGACGCGCTTCACAAGCTCGGCCTTGTTGACCGGCTTGGACAGGAAGTCGTCGGTTCCGGCCTGCACCGCCCGCTCGATGTCGCCCAGCTCATTGAGCGCGGTGACCATCAGGATCATGATGCGGCTGGTGACCGGGTCGCTCTTGAGCTTCTTGCACACCTCGAAGCCGCTGAGCTTGGGCATCATGATGTCGAGCAGAATCAGATGCGGCTTGAACGACGCGACTTTCGTCAGCGTATCCTGCCCATCGACCGCCACGGCGGTCTCAACCGGCAACCCGCTGAGGTAGGCCTCCAGCAGCTCGACGTTTGGCTCGTTGTCGTCGGCGATGAGGATGCGACTTTTTTCTTTGTTCTTGGCCATGCAATTACGCTCGTTCGAAACAGTTTACCACGAAGGCACGGAGGACACGGAGAGGAGAAGTTGAAATTTCAATCTTCTCCGTGTCCTTCGTGCCTCTGTGGTCAATCTCTTAATGCCGCGGCGGGGACGGGGAACTGAGCACACAACTGACGGATCTCGCTGCGGATGCGTTCCAGGGTGGCTGGATCGTTCGGCGCGCGGAGGGCCGCGAGCATCCAGGCGCCGATCGTGCGCATCTCGTCCGGTCCCATGCCGCGCGTGGTCAGCGCCGGCGTGCCGATCCGGATGCCCGACGGGTCGACCGGTTTGCGTTCGTCGAACGGGATCATGTTTTTGTTGACCGTGATGCCGCAGCGGTCGAGCGATTCCTCAGCCAGCTTGCCGCCGATGCCCAGCGGCGTGACGTCGGCCAGCATCAGGTGATTGTCGGTGCCTCCGCTGACGAGTTTCAGGCCGCCGGCCAGCAAGACGTCGGCCAGCGTTTTGGCGTTCTCGATGATTCGCCGGGCGTAGGTCTTGAACTCCGGCCGCATGGCCTCGCTGAAGCAAATCGCCTTGCCGGCGATGATGTGCATCAAGGGGCCGCCTTGAATGCCGGGGAACACGCGGCTGTTGATCGTTTTGCCGTATTGCTCCTTGGCAAGGCACAGGCCGGCGCGCGGGCCGCGGAGTGTCTTGTGCGTCGTGGTGGTGACGAAATCGGCGACCGGGAGCGGGTTATCGTGCAGGCCTGCCGCCACGAGACCGGCGTAGTGAGCCATGTCGACCATCAGCCTGGCCCCGACTTCGCGAGCAATCTCAGCGAAACGGGCGTGTGGAATCTCGCGCGGGTAGGCGCTCGCCCCGGCCACGATCAACTTCGGCTTGTGCTCGCGGGCCAGCCGGGCGACCTGATCGAAATCGATCCGCTGCGCGTCGCGGGTCACGCCGTAGCTGTGGAATTGGTACAGCATGCCGCTGATGTTCAGCTTCATGCCGTGCGTAAGGTGCCCGCCGTGGGCCAGGTCCAGGCCGAGCACCGAATCGCCCGGCTCCAACGCGGTGAGATAAATCGCCGTGTTGGCCTGCGACCCGGAATGGGGCTGCACGTTGGCGAATTCGGCGCCGAAGAGCTGTTTGGCCCGGTCGATCGCGAGCTGCTCGACGACGTCGACATACTGGCAACCGCCGTAGTATCGCTTGCCGGGATAGCCCTCGGCGTACTTATTGGTGAGCACGGTGCCGGCGGCCTGCATGACGGCCGGGCTCGTGTAATTCTCGCTGGCGATCATCTCCAGGCCGTCTTGCTGACGCGTCATCTCGTCGGCAATGGCAGCCCAGATGGCCGGATCGTGTTTGGCAATGAAGTTGGACAAGGGAGGATGCAGGATACGGAATGCAGGAGGCGGGGAAGGAAGCACATGTGTCGTCAATTGTTCAGAAGCTAGCGCGAAGTGTCAACCGCAGCGAAGAACTACAACTCTTGCACGGTGACAGTCAGCGTGCCGCGATTGTCGTTGAGTCGTCCGGCCGAGTCGTTGACACGTAGATAGAGCGTGCCGTTGGCTTTCGGCGTGATCGTGGCGCCCAGGCCGATGCCGATGGGGTGGGCGAACGTCGCGTCGCCGGTGCGGCCGTCGATCGCGCCGAGCAACATGCCGAGCGGTCGGCCGTCGTGGTATTCGATCGTGACGCCGCCCGGCTCGCAAGGCCAGGGCTCGCCATCGTTGGCGATTTCGTAGCGACCAGTCGCCGTCACGCGATACGGCTTGCCCGCCGTCAGCCGCACGCCCGACGATTGCCAGCCGCGATCGGCGGCGATCGTAACAGTTCGCGTCCCGCCATTCCACGGCCGGCCGGGCTCAAAGTCGATTGCCATCCGCTCGAAGTCGTAGCCGTGCTCCAGCGTGGTGATGAATGCCAGCCACTCGGCCTGCAGGTCGGACCAGTCGTCGGCAAATGTGCGGCGGAAGATCTCGTTGAAGTCCTCGTCGCGCACGTGGTCGCGCAGCTTGCGGAAGCGGTCGCGGTAGCGCGGATGCGAATCGAGAAACTTGGCCGCCGCCCAGCACCAGGCGTAGGCCTCGTTGCCGAGCTGCTCGCGGCCGCTGAGCTTCATCACGGCCGGCAGGTCGAGCACGCGGTCGGTGGCGCGCGCGTCCTGGATCGACTTGATCCGGCCCAACATGGGCACTTCCTCGCGGTTGGCCGGCATGCTGCGGAGCGTGAGCCGATTGTACCGTTCGTCGAGGCGGTGGGTGCCCAGCAGCTCGGCCGTGCCTTCCATGTACCAGGCCGGTCCGCAGCTGCCGAGGAACGACACCATGAACACGTGCGTTCCTTCGTGCAGCATCAGGTGCCGGCGGTAGTACGCGGTCGGTTGATCGAACAGCCAGAACTCGCGGCCGCGAGAGATGCCGTGTTCGAACTTGTCATCGCCCGTTGGCATCAGGCCGAGCGCCTCAAACTTGCGGCGGTCGGCAATGAGAAAACCCTGGGCTTGAAAGCTGCGTGTCTTCGCCGGATCAATTCCGAAGTATTCCGCCCACTGCGGCACGGCCAGGTCGAAGATGGCCGGCAAACGGTCGACCTCGGGGCTGCTGGGCACGTCGGTGTAGAGCACTAGGTGCCGGCCGGTGAGCTTGCGGATGCCGGCGGCACGGGCGCGGGCTTCGTCCACGGGCCGCGGCGCGACACCGGTGCGTTGTCCGCACGCGTGGTCGTTGGGGAGCAGGGCCGCGACGCAAGCGATGAACAACAGAATGTGCAGCCGATTTCGGCGCAAGATCAAGTCTCACGAAAAGCGTCTATTCTGCGGCCGCGGCCAGGTCGATCACGGCTTCGTACGGCTCGGCCGGCAGGACGAAAATCTTGCCGTCACCCATGCGTCCGGTGCGGGCCACTTCGACGATCTTGCGAGCGACGTCCTCGGCCCGACGGTCGTCGACCCAAAGCGTGATTTCGACCTTCGGCAAGAACGTGCGATCGTATTCGGAATCGGCGTACCGATCGAGATAGCTCTTCTGTTTACCCATCCCCTTCACTTCGGCCACGCTCACCGCCTCGAGCGGTGCGCGTCGCAATGCGTCGAGAATTTTTTCTACGAGGAACGGCTTCACGATGGCGATGATTTGTTTCATGGGGGAAGCTGTCAGCCTTTAGCTCTCAGCTTTCAGCCAGATCATAGGG
>JBIOWO010000189.1:0-22110 GCA_044868555.1 Lacipirellulaceae bacterium
GCCGCCAAGCAGAAGAAAACGACCGAAGAGGTGCCCGGCGAGGAGCCATCGCTCGCCAACGTCTCGCACCAACAGCAGGTGCTGGACCGGAATTTCGAAGTCAAGCTGCTGGCCTTGCAGCGCGGCCGGCAGGACTACGATTACAGCCTGCAGCAGCTCAAGGAGTTGATCGTCCGCTACGACCGCATGGCACTCGACTGGCAGGAAAAGCTCAAGCAACACGAAGAGCGGACGACGCAGGAGAACGTCGCCAAAGTCGTGGCCCAGCTCGAGCAAGTCAAGCCGGCGATCGGCAAAGGCCTGTTGATCCGCTACATCACCGAGGAGCACATGGACGATGCCATCCTGTTGATGAGCAAGATGTCGGAGAGCAAGCTGGCCAAGATCCTGAAGACTTTCGAGACCGACGAAGAATTGGACATGCTTCACGAGATCCACCAACGCATCAAGGCCGGCGGCGGCGACACGACGCCGTTGGACAACGCGCTCGACAAACTCCAGCCGACGACGGCCGGAACCTGACGCCCCGTGAAACGGCCGCCAAACAAACGATGAACGAAGCCCATCTCGACCATCTGTTGCAGGTGACGGCGCCCCGCGCCAACTGGCAAGCGGCCAATCCGCCCATTGGCCGCGACGACCAGCCCGCGTTCGACGACCACCTGGCACAAGCTTCCACGCCGCGAGCGCCGGCCGAGACGCCGCGACCGCGGGACACGCGCCAGGCCGAGAGCGGTCCGCCCGCCGGCAGCCTCCCGCCGCAAGGCGAAGCGGCTCGCTCCGAAGTGGAGGAAACTGCCGAGACGGCGGCGGCGCCGGCTGCGGCTGAAGATGTCGCGCAGAATGACGACCGGGAACCAGAAGAAACCAACGACGACGGTGCCACGGCCGAAACCGCAACAACGGACGCCGAGACGGCAATCGTCCCGACGGAACAATCGGATGGCGACGCCCCGCGCGAGGACGAGACGGACGACGGCAACGACGAGCACGTGACGGAATTAGCAGCAGTGACGGAGGCCGTCACGGTGGCGCCCGCCATCTTGGTCCAATTGTCACGAGAGAAGGTCGCCGATGAAGCGGTCGCGCCGACCAGCCGCATTGAGTCGGCCAAGTCAAACGCAACCGAGGTTGCGCCGACGAATGAACGTCCGCGCAGCGACGGCTCGCAATTACTCGAACCGGTCACGGACCCGGTGATACTTGATGATGGGTTGCCGGCCGAAGCGCAGCCAACGCGAGGAGCTGTGGACCAGACCGCGCCGGCCAAGCCGGTAGCCGCGGCCGTCCAAGTTGAAATCGCCGCCACTCGCCATAGTGTTGAGAAAGCCGTCGTTTCAACGCCGGCATACGTCAAAGTCGATCGCTCCACGGCGACTCCCAAGCAACGGCGTGCGCCCAATCGCGAGGCGACATCCACGAGCAACGGCCCCGCCACTATCAGCCGCGACGAAACTCAAGAATCCAACGTGCCGCCGAAAGCGGAGCAACCCGCAGGAAAAGCGGAAAAGAACACCGACGAGCCACGAGAATCGGAGGGACCTCGTCCCCTGGTGGGCCGACAAAATTCGCGATCGGACTCGCCCAATAGTGCCGGCAAAGTTCCGCTGGTCGCGGCGGTCAGCGAAGCCCAGGCAGACGCGCCACTCGATGCAGCCAAGCCCGATGCGACCGACGAATCGGTCCGTCCAGCAGCACAGCATGCTCCCCGCTCCGACACGGTACTGCATCCGCTCACCCGACTGCAACGCGGCAGCGGCACGGTCGCGCGGAGCCACGGCGACGCGAAATCTGAGGATCTGCCGCGGGTGGACGCGGCCCGCTTTGTCGGCCGCGTGGCGAAGGCGTTTCACACAGCTCAGGAGCGTGGCGGCGCGCTGCAGTTGCGGCTCAGCCCGCCCGAGTTGGGAGCGCTCCGTCTCGAAATTCTGGTCCAGGACGGCGTGCTCGCCGCCAAGCTCGAAACCGAAACGCCGGCCGCGCGCCGCGTGTTGCTCGATCATCTGCCAGTGCTCCGCGATCGGCTCGCCGAGCAGAACATCCGCATCGAACGCTTCGACGTGGATGTCCGCCAAGAGGGCGGCGGCCATTCGCCCTCCAGCCCCCAGCAGGGGCGCCAACAACAACCACACCACGGCGCGCCGCATCGTCATCCGTCGCGTCAGCCGGTACCAACTCCCGAGCCGGCCCCCGCGACACCCGCCACCGCCAGCCTAACTACCGATACACAAATCAATCTGGTCGCGTAACGAATCGCGCGCCACTACGGAAGGTTCGACCATGTCCAGAATTCCCACCTCCTTTGCCGCGTCGGCCAGCCAGCAGGCGTCCGGTAGCGCGGACGCGATCAACGACCTCGATCTCGACATCTTTCTGAAATTGATGATCAAGGAGCTGCAAAACCAGGATCCGCTCAATCCGCTCGATAACAAGGACATGCTTGCGCAGATCAGCCAGATTCGTGAAGTCGGCGCGACCGACAAGCTGACTCAGACGCTCGATTCCGTCCTCTTGGGCCAGAACATCGCGAGCGCCACGAATCTCATCGGTGCCGACATCACCGCCTTGTCCGACGACAATCAAAATGTCGAGGGAATCGTTAGTCGCGTGGCCATCGACAACGGCGTGCCAAAACTGCAAGTTGCCGTGTCGACCAAGGGCGAGCCAACGTCGATCGAAGGCAACGTCGACAAGGGAAAGCACAGCTATCGAGTCGTCTGGCAAGGCGACGACGGCACACTGTTTGGAATCGAACTTGCCGGCGACGACGCGGTCACGACGACTGGCAAGGACGGCGTCGATCAATCCATTCTGCTCAGCAACTTGCCGATCACGTCCGGCCCGAAACGGATTTATCGCTCCGACTCCACCGGCGGGGGCGCGTACCGGCTGGTCGGCGTTGTGGACGACGGCTTCCAGGCATCGTTTGTCGACTCCGCGTCCGACGAGGAGCGCACTGAAAAGCTCAGCCAACCTTTCCAGCACTACCCGCTGGTCCAGCGCCAATACGAAATAAGCCTGAACAACGTCTCCGCCATCCGCCCGCCGCGACTGGCCGACAGCACAACCGCTGACGATTCGACCGACGGCGGCAATTCGCCACGACCTGACTACGCTGCGCCTGCGAGGACAACGTTCGATAGTTAATTCAACCGAAGTCTAAATCCGAATTCCTTCGTCATCCAACGAACCAAGAACCACCAGTTTACACTCACTTTCTTTCGGGGAGGAGAAAATCCTATGGGTCTTCAATCAGCCATGACAACGGCGCTCACGGGCCTGCAAGCCGCCGAAACGTCGATCGACGTCGTGGGCAACAACGTGGCCAACTCGAGCACGATCGGGTTTAAGGAATCCAACGTGCTCTTCGCCACACAGTTCCTGCAAACTCAGAGCATCGGCTCGGCGCCGAGCGACACCCGCGGCGGCACCAACCCGCGCCAGATCGGCTTGGGAACCAAGGTGGCCGCGATCAACCCCGACTTCACCCAAGGCACCGTCGAAATCAGCGCCAATCCGCTGGACGTGGCCATTCAGGGCGACGGCTTCCTGATGGTGCAAGGTTCGCAGGGCGAGCGGCTGTACACGCGCAACGGTCAGCTCCAGACCAATGCCAACAACGAAGTTGTCACCGTCGTTGGTAACCGCGTGCTCGGGTTCACCGTCGACGACGACTTTAACATCGTCCAGACGCTCGTGCCGTTGCAGATTCCCCTCGGGGCGCAAACCGTGGCGCAAGCGACTCAAAACGCCTTCTTCTCCGGAGTGCTCACGCCCACGGCCGAACTCGGCACCAACCCGTCGATCATCGAATCCGAGGTTCTAGGCACCGCGAACGTCGAGATCCCCAACGATCCCAATTTCAATCTCGCCGATTTCAACGTGGCCACTCCACCCACCGTATCGGCCACCACGTCGGCTGTGGCTGCCGGCGCCCTGGCCGCCGGCGATTACTCGTACCGCGTCGTGTTCTACAGCGACTCGGGCGGTACGCCGACGCGCTACGAAAGCGCTCCCAGTTCTTCGTTTGGCAACATCACGATTGCAGCCAACGAGGACATTCAGCTTACCGGCCTGCCCGTCGACGGCAGCGGAGACTGGGACGGCCGTCAACTGTATCGGTCCGTGGGCGGCGGTGCGTTTGAACTCGTGGCCGATCTCGACGCCACGACCGCGAATTATCTCGACAACGACACCACGCCGGGAGCTACGCTCAACGACGATTCGCTCGATTCGGCCAACTATAGTTACTACGTCACGTTCTACAATACGAGTACGCAATTGGAGAGCCGGCCGACGCCGAGAATCGGGGCGCTATCCATCTCCGACGTCAATCGGCGGATTCGCATCGACAACATTCCGCAGCCGACGACCGCCGACTTCAACGCGGTGCGCGTTTATCGCAACATCGCCGGAAACACCTCCGAATTCCATTTGGTGGAGACTCTCACGGACGGCGAGACGACATTCATCGATCGCGCTCCGGATGCGGACATTATCGGGAATCAGGAAATCGACCTGATTGGACCGAAAGCCAGCGCCGGCACCGCGCTCACCGACGTCGTGCTGCGCGACGGCGACGTCTATTCCACGCCGTTCGAGGAGGGCGTGCTGACGTTCACCGGCAAGAAAGGGGACCGCACCCTCGCGCCGAAAAGTCTCACGATCACCGCCACGACCACCGTCGGCGATCTGATCACGTTCATGGACCAGGCCTTTGGCATCGACGACACGGCCGATACGCCGTTCTCCGTCAGCCCGGGCGGCGAAATCACCGCCGACGGTGTCATCCGTTTCACCGCCGACATGGGCATCGAGAACCGCTTGTCCGTCGGCCTGTCCGGCATGACGATCACCCCCACCGGCTCCAGTACGTCGCAATCCATCGGAATCGACTTCGAGGAGACCGAGGAGAACATCAACGGCGCCGGCTCGACGACCGACTTCATCGTGTTCGACTCGCTCGGCATTCCGCTCAACGTCCGCATCACCACGGTGATGGAAGAGAAGACCAGCGACAGCCGCACCTACCGCTGGTACGCCAGCTCCGACGACAACGAGCCGCTCACGGGCGTCGACACGGCCCTCGGAAACGGCACGATTACGTTCGACGGAAACGGCCGCATCATCAGCGGCGACACGGCCACGATTGCCGTCGATCGGACCATCACCGGCGCGCAATCGCCGCTGGAGTTCACGCTCGATTTCAATCAGGTCAGCGGCCTGGCCGTGTCCAATAATCTCGGCGAAAGCAACAGCACGATGAGCATGACCCGGCAGGACGGTTTCCCGCCCGGTTCGCTTACCAGCTTCATCATCACCGAAAGCGGCCTGATCCGCGGCGTGTTCAGCAACGGCACGGAACGTCCGCTGGGACAAATGCGGATGGCCCGCTTCGCCAACAACTCCGGCTTGCAGCAGGTCGGCGACAACGTGTTTACCAAGGGCGTCAACTCGGGCGAGCCGATCGAGGACAATCCGGGCACCGGCGGCCTGGGCGCGCTCACGGCCGGCGCCGTCGAGCTGTCCAACACCGACATCGGCCAGAACCTCATCGAGTTGATCCTGGCGTCGACGCAGTATCGTGGCGGCACGCGGGTCATCACGGCCGCCCAGCAATTGCTCGACGAGCTGATGGCGCTCCGCCGCTAAGCGTGTGGCAATGGGTGGCTGGGGCAACGCCCCAGTATGTCACAGGGATCTGGGGCGTTGCCCCAGCCACCCGCCGCTCACGATGCCACGACCATCGCATCCGTTCCGACCCCCACAATCGGAACTCGGCGGACGGACGGCCACGTCCGCCGCGCCGCCCGTGTTCGCTCGCCTTGACGTACACTTCCTAGCAGGTGCTTTCGTTGCACCTGCCGGCGACGCAACACGAAAGACCAAGCGATGGCAGACGAACCCGTCGAACAGCCGCCAGAAGCTACCGAAGAACCGGCGCCCAAGCGCAGCCGCGGCGGACTGCTGACGCTCATCAAAGCCATCGCCTTCGTCTCGGTGGTGGTGATCGTCGAGATAGTGGCCGCCTCGATGCTAGCACCGACGGCGCAGGAAACCGAACGCCTGGCCCAACAATTCGTCGCCGCCACCGAGGGCAAGACCGCCCACGTCGAGGAGGGCGACCACGAAGAAGCGCATGGCCACGCCGAGGACGTCCGCGAGGCGGAGCTCGGCATCTACAACATCACGCGCTACAATCCCAAAACCGGGACCACGATGGCCATCGACTTCGAGCTGTTCGCGACCGTGCTAGCAGACGACGTCGCCGAGTTCCAGCATTTGTTCGAACAAAACCAGGCCCGCGTTCGCGAGCAGGTGATCATGACCCTCCATTCCGCCGAATCGACCGATTTAACCGATGCCGGGTTGGGGTTGATTAAACGGCGGATTTTGGAGAAAACCAACCGCGCCCTGGGACAGCCGCTGGTCGTCGAAGTGCTCTTCAGCAAGTTCAACTTCGTCGAGCGCTGATACGCCGTAGGTCAGGCTGTGCCTGATTCTTTGGGCGTCAGGTACAGCCTGACCTACGTTTCCCGCGGGAATGGAATCCCATGCCGGACGAAACAAATCCTGGTAGCCAGACAGAAGCCGAAAAGCCGAGCGAGGCTCGGCAAGCTACCAGTACTGCGCAAGAAACCGCTGCCACCGACGCCGGCCAGGCCGCGGCAACAGGCCGAGTCGATCAAGACAAGATTGACTCGCTGCTCGACGATGCCCAGCAGGCGCTTTCCGCGCTGGACGAACCCGCTCCCCTTCCGCCGGGAGTGCAACCGTTCGAGTTTCAGGACCTTGCCGGCACGACGCCGGCCAACGAATCGGCCAGCCTCGACCTGTTGCGCGATGTGCAGCTCGATCTGAAGATCGAGCTCGGCCGCACCCATATGCAGCTCGAAGACGTGCTCCGTCTGAAGCAGGGTGCCGTCGTCACGCTCGACAAGCTGGCCGGCGACCCCGTCGACATCTACGCCAACGGCCGGCTGATTGCGCGGGGCGAGGTGCTGGTGCTCAACGACAACTTCTGCGTCCGCGTCGCCGAATTGATCACGACCGAGGCCGTACCCTAATCGGCGCCAGCACCGCTGGCATGAATTCCTGCTAGTGGTACAGCTAAGTGTACTCATCTCGCTCCGCGAGATGGATTTCAACTCGCGGAGCGAGACGAGTACACTGACTGGTCTGGCCGAATACGACCCGCGATTCTATAAGCTACCGCCGCGCACGGTCGGCTCCACGCCTCGCGCCATGCCCGCGACCGACGGCACGCTCTTCTCACGATCGAATCTTATCCTCACATTGCCGCGACGGACGACAGTCTGCTCGCGCACGATTCCATGCTCCGCAAATTCATTTGTGTTGCGCTGTCTCTGTGGGCTGCGGCGATCGCCAATCCGTTGTCGGCCGAGACGCCGAGCTTCGAAGGACCGCCTCCCTGGCGGGATAGCGCCTCGGTCTATCTGAGTCGCGATCTGTCCGCATCGACGGCCAGCGCGCCGGCAGTCAACGAAGCTGAAAAGCCGGTGCAACCGGTGGAGAGTAACGACAGGTACATCACCGCGCCGCAGCCGACCACCGCGCCACCGCTGCTCGAACCGACACCGCCGCCCCCGTTTGATCCATCCATTCAGCACGCGTTCCATCTAGCCGACGCCGCCCCTGCCGCGAACGAAGCGCAGCGGCGTCTCGCGCCGCCCACTGCAGCCGCGCCCCGTTCCGCAGGACCGGACGCTCGCGCCGCCACCTCCCGCCAGCTACCCAATTTTGGGTTGCCGGTGCAATCCATCTCGACCACCGTTGCGGCGCTCGCAGTCGTGATTGGATGTTTCTTAATTTGCACCTGGTTGGTGCGCCGCGGCACACGGAAGTCCGGGGGCGCGTTGCCGCGCGACGTGGTCAGCGTGCTCGGCCGCATGCCGCTCGCCGCCCGCAACATGGCCCAACTTCTCCGCGTCGGCAACAAGTTGATCCTCGTATCGCTAACTCCCTCCGGCGCCGAAACGCTGACTGAAGTCACCGACCCGGCCGAAGTCGACCGCCTGGTCGGCCTCTGTCACCAAGCCGATCCACACAGCACGACCAAGGCGTTTGAACACGTATTCCGCCAAATGTCGCTCGAGTCGGCGCCGGATGGGTTCCTCGGAAAGGAACCTTCCTTCGGAACCGCGTACCGAGGAGGCGCCGCCCGTGGTTGATCGAATGATTAAATCGATTCTATGTGGCGCAATTTTACTTTCCGTCGCCGCGCCGACATTTGCTCAAACCGACGCGCCCGCCGCGTCGCTATTGCCCGCCGGCGTCGGCGGTCCGCAGGATTGGACCAGCCCTCAAGGCCTGGCTTCCACCCTGCAGATCATGCTGCTGTTGACGGTCGTCAGCCTCGCGCCGGCAATCCTGCTGATGACCACCAGCTTCGTGCGAATTGTTGTCGTGCTCGGCCTGCTGCGGCAGGCGCTCGGCACGCAGCAATTGCCGCCCAGCCAGGTAATCACCGCCGTCGCGCTCTTCATGACGCTCCTGTTGATGGCCCCGGTCTGGAAACAGACGTACGACGAAGGCATTCAACCCTACACGAACCAGCAGATCGGCCTGGGCGACGCCTTCAGTCGCGGCGTCGCGCCGATCCGCCGCTTCATGGCCCATCAGATCCAACGCTGCAAGAACGACGACGACGTTTACCTCTTCCTCCGCTACCTGCCGGAAGAAGCCGACCGCGTAAACGGCACGTCGCCCAACTACGTTTATTACGACGCGCAGGAGGGCGAGCGCGAAGTGCCGCTCGTGGCCTTGCTGCCGGCGTTCATGTTGAGCGAACTGAAAACGGCCTTCCTGATTGGCTTCCAAGTCTACCTGCCATTCGTAATTCTCGACATCGTCGTCGCCAGTGTCACGATCTCGATGGGCATGTTGATGCTGCCACCGGTTTTGATCTCCCTACCATTCAAACTGTTACTCTTCGTCCTCGTCGACGGCTGGCACCTCGTCGTAGAAATGCTCCTCCAAAGCTTCCAAATATTGACCTAACGAATTCCCTGACCTCTGAGGTCCCGCCTCCGACCTCTACCCCCATGAACCCCCAAGACGCCGTAGACCTGGCCCGCGAGGCGATCGTCGTCGCCACGCTTATTTCCGCCCCGGTGCTGGTGGCCGGCATGGTCGTCGGACTGCTCGTCGGTTTGATTCAGGCCCTCACTCAGGTCCAGGAGCAGACGGTCGCCTTCGTGCCGAAGATGATCGCCATGGTGCTGGCCCTGGGATTCTCGCTGCCCTGGCTGTTGACACGGCTGGTCGAATACTCCCGCGAACTGATCACGAATATCCCCGGCACGCTGTGAACGTAGCAGGCACACTCCGTGTGCCGTCGCAGCGCTCCAACAAGCACCGGCCTGCACTGAATGGTTAAGACCTGCAGCACATCTGCTACGGCACACGGAGTGTGCCTGCTACTTAAATGCCCGCGCTGGAAACGTTCCTCATCAGCCGCTTCATGGTGTTCACGCTGGAGCTCGCCCGCACCGGCGCGCTGGTGGCCACTGCGCCCATCTTCGGCTCCCTCGCCCTGCCGCGTCGCGTGAAGGCGCTGCTGGCCGTGATGCTGTCGCTGCTGGTGACCCCGATTTACCTGAACGCGTCGCTGCCGCCCGTCGAACACCTCCCCGAATACCTTCGCCTGATGGTGAGCGAAGTTCTCATCGGTTTATTGCTCGGCCTGGGGATTCACATCCTGTTTTCCGGCATCCAGGTGGCCGGCCAGGTGGTCAGCCAGATGAGCGGCCTGTCGCTCGCCGAAGTAGCCGACCCGGCTTTCAACGAGGATTCTTCTGTCTTCTCGCAATTGTTCTACTTTCTGGTGCTGGCTGTGTTCGTCGCCGTCGGTGGCCACCGCATCGTCACCGAAGCGCTGCTCGAAACATTCGCCTGGGCCCCGCCCGGCCATGCGGCGCTCGGCGATACGTTTGTCGAAGTGCTCACCAACATTACCACGCAGAGCTTTGTGCTGGGCATCCGTGCAGCGGCCCCATTGCTGGCCGCCCTCCTGCTCACCACGATCGTGCTCGGCCTCATCAGCCGCACGCTGCCACAAATCAACATCATCGCGATCGGCTTCGGCCTGAGCTCGATGATGCTGCTGGGCATCCTATTCCTCTCCCTGGGCGCGATCGCCTGGACATTTCAGGACCCAATCCTCGACGTATTGCACGAACTACAGTCCACCGTCGTATCTACGTAGTTAGTCGTTAGTCGTTAGTCGTTAGTTGTTAGTTGTTAGTTGTTGGTTGTTAGTCGTTAGTAGTTGGTCGACAGCCCCACTGACAACTGACGACTGACAACTGACAACTGACCACGGACAACTGACCACGGACAATTGACAACTGACCACTTCCCTCCATGCCCGAATCCGCTGGCGACAAATCCTTCGAACCGACCGCCCATCGCCGGCAGGAAGCCCGCGAAAAGGGGCAGATCGTGTTCAGCCAGGACCTGGGCTCGGCCGCGATGCTGCTCCTGAGCGCACTGGTGCTGATGATGTTCGGGGGGGCGTTGGTCTCTTTCGCCGCCAACTTTATGCGGAGCCAACTTGCGAACGTCGACGATCTCGCGTTCAGCCAGGAATCGTTCACGCACCAGTCGTATGGCATCGCCATCGGGCTGGCCGGCGTCGTGCTGCCCATCATGGGCCTCATGATGCTGGGCGGCGCGCTCACGAATATGGCTCAAGTCGGCCTCCTGTGGCTGCCCGACAGGATTATGCCCGACATCAGCCGCCTCAGCCCGCTCGCCGGCCTCGGGCGGATCTTCTCCCTCTCCGGCACGATGCGGCTCGGCTTCGGCCTGTTCAAAGTGCTCATCGTCAGCCTCGTCGCGGCCGCCGTGCTGTGGCATCGCTGGGACGACGTGCTCCGCTCCAGCGGCCTCGACATGGGCCAGCTCGGCAAATTCCTGATCGATATTTCGCTCTCGACGCTGTTGTGGGTGGGCGTCGCGCTGGTGATCCTGGCGATCTTCGACTACGGCCTGCACTGGTGGAAGCACGAGCAGGACCTCCGCATGACGCACCAGGAGGTCCGCGAGGAAATGAAAAACCTGCAAGGCGACCCGCACATCGTCGCCCGCCGACGCTCGATCCAGCGACAGATGGTCCTCAACCGGATTGCGACCGCCGTCCCCAAGGCCGACGTCGTCGTCACCAACCCCACCGAGCTGGCCGTGGCCATTCAGTATGAGCCGGACGAAATGGCCGCCCCGGTCGTCGTCGCCAAAGGCGCCGGCGTCATCGCTCAACAAATCCGCCGCCTGGCGCTGGAAAACAACATTCCCATCGTGGAGCGCAAGCCCCTGGCCCAACTTCTCTACAAAGAAGTCGACATCGGCCACCCCATTCCGGCCGACTCCTACGCCGCCGTCGCCGAAGTGCTGGCGTACGTCTACCAGCTCCAAGGCAAGAAATTGCCGACGCCGAAAGCGGCGTAGGTCATGCTTCTCCTGACGACATCATTTGCTGTGTAAGGCCAAGCCGGACCTACATTTGTTGCGAGCGAGCGGTAGCTCTTCGAACGGGCATGTCGCCTCACTTAATTTTTTCTTTTTTTTCGGCGGGGCGAAATTCGGTCGATTTCGCCCCACCTCGTGACCACAAGTCGGTAGCTGGCCGTAGGTTCGTGAGTGGCAGTGGGGCGATAGTTAGTCGATTTCGCCCCGGGCGTGGGACAAAATCGTCCCCGCGTGAGGCGTTACTCGTCGCGCTGACATTCGTCGGACCTTCGTTCGCGGAACGTTCGTCGGTTCGCTCAGCGCATATCGCGAGCGCCGTCCACGCCGCGGTGGCTGCCAAAAAAATTGAACGATTTGCCAAAGATCCAACGCCGGACTACGGCAGGCTCAGTCCAGCGTGAAATTGAGCCTAGCAGATCGGCAAGCTGATTTCAGCAACTATTTTTGGCCACTCCGGGAGTGTTCGAGCGCGGCGGAGCGAAAAAGGTGGCAGCCACCAAATTCAGGTAATTTGCGTGGCCTGCATAGCGAAAGCAGCCGCACCTACGCCGACACGCTCTCCAAATCGTGCCCACTGCAGCCATAACGCTGGAAATACGGCGCCCGGCGGCGCGGCACCTGCATCAATCCGCTCCGCGAACCTGCCCGTTATGCATATAGAACGTGCCACCAGGGTGCGGCCCCGTTTTTGACTCGAATAGTTTCCGTTGTTCGGCGAACGTGATTTCCGGGCCAACGTACCACGGCAGGAGCGTGTTGGCCTCGGCATTGGAAAGATCTTCGCGATCGTGCAGGTCCCAGGGCACCTGCTCGCCCTTGACGCGCTGCCGCGGCCGGTCGACGGTTAGCACGTAATGGCAAACGCCGACGCCCTCAACCGTGCTATCCACGTCCGACTGTGCAAGACAATGGAACAGCCGTGGTCGTGGCAGCTTGGCGTTTTGTGGTGTGCCGCCGGCAAGTTCATCGGCCAGGTCCATCTCTTCGATGTATTTCAGCGCGTTCGCGGTCCAGCGATTTGGCTCGGGAAACTTTCGCGTGCTATCGATGTATCTCGCCACGGCAATCCCGACCTGCCGAACATTGTTCAGACAAGCGGTGGTCGTGGCTTTGGCTCGTGCCGACTGAACGGCCGGCAGCAGAAGCCCCAGCAAGATCGCGATAATAAAGATGACGACCAAGAGCTCGATGAGCGTCACGCCCGGCCGGACTCGGAATTCTCCTCGGCGGGGTTCGGCGAACTGACGAGCAAAGACTTGAGAATAGGCTGGGCCGCGAATTGGGCCGGTTGCGGTCATAACCCAATTATTGAGCGTCGCGCCTAAAAACGCAACTAAACCGAGTTTGCGTGGCCGATAGCTTCCATCCAATGACCGGTCAATGACAGGAAGTTGCCGACGACACGCGCGGCGCAACGTGCGTTTGTTTGAATTCGCTCTCTCCGTGCCCGATTTATTGACAACCGACAGGGAGACTAATAGAATCCGCTCAAGTTCCCCTTTTCTGTTCATCTTTCGGTTTTGCCCGTCGCGGAGGCGCCAGCGATGGCTGACTTGCCGAGATCTCTCACGCCTGCGGCAAACGTCCCTGTCGATCAATTGGGACTCCCGATAGATGTGCAGGAGCCGTTCGAGGTACTTCACCGGCTAGCGCTTCAGGTCGATCCGAATTGCTACATGAAGCAACGCAACGATGGACGCGTGATTTATGTCTCCGCAATTCGTCGGGACGCCAAAACCCGTAAGAACTTGCTGACAGTCGACCCGATGGCAACTGCCATTAGGCTGCGGATTATGCCGGAAGACGGCGAATGGTTTAGCGACGAGCGTGTTGCCGATTATCGCTCGCGGATGATACATTTACACGAAGAGCTAACCGCACTCGGCAGTCGTTGAGCCGATCGCGTTCACGAGCTCCCCCGGTTTATGCGCAATTGCCTGCAGCAGTATTTTCGCGAAATCGGTTCGCGTCAACGAGAGCCCCAAAGATTGGTTTCTAGGCATACGGCTCTCCGCGAGGTATAATTCCAATATGACCTCCGAAAACTTTGACACAACGTTGCGCGCCTATCAGCGACGCCGACCGTTTCGCTCGTTTTCGGTCCACTTCATGAGCGGCGAGCACATTGACGTCGATCATCCTGAAGCGATGGTGATTCGCGGTGGAGTTGGCGTGTATGTGAGTGCCGGCGGAGTACCGACTCTCTTCGATCACGAGAGCGTAAGTGAAGTGGTTGGCGAAACGGATCGTCGTTCCGCATGACAGACGAAATCCGCAGCGCAATTGGGTCGCTACGCCGATACGCTCTCCAAATCGTGCCCGCTGTAGCCGTACCGCTGGAAATACGGCGCCCAGCGGCGTCGCACGCGGTCGGCCACCTCGGCCGGCATCGCGTACTCGTTCGGGCGGTAATTGCGGGCCTTGAATTCGTAATCGGCGATCGCGCTCTCGACGCGAGCGAAGTCGCCCAGGTCGAGCTGCCGGTACACCTCGCGCATCTGCCCCACCGGGTCCGCCACCAGCGATTCGTAGCGCACGTCGCACAGCCGGCCGGGCGGAATCAGCTCGCGGTCCTGCTCGAACCGCTCGTACATCCGCACGAACGTATCGAGCACGTGCCCTTCGATCCAGTGCGCGTCGCCGAGCGCGTGCAGCCCTTGCACTTCGCTGAGCGCCCGCCACAACCGCACCGTCGACGGAAACAGGGCCATCGGATCGCGCACGATGTGTACGAACCGTGCGTCTGGAAACACTTCGAGAATCGTCTTCACGCGTGCTGTGTGCGTGGGCGACTTGAGCACGATCCGCCCCGTGTTCCGCAGCGCCACTTTTTGCACAAACCGGTGCCACTTGCGTTTCCATTCATCGCGCTGCGTTTCGGAGAGCGTCTGCAGGTCGAGATAGTCGTCGGCCACGGGCCCGTGATTCGGAAACGCCCAGGCCAGGTACGGCGACGGCAGGCCCAGGTTCACCAGCGCGAACTCATCCTCCTGCGGCCGCTCCCAACCGGCCGGCATGTCGTCCATCGGCCGCTTCTCCGGCAGCGCCCACCGCACGAGCGGCGGCACGAACCACTCGGTCCACAGAAAATGGAGCGGCTCGAAACACTGGTACGTGTTCGGGTACGTGTGCCGCGGATCGAGGATCAACAGCTCATGGAGCAGCGTCGTCCCGCTCCGCCAATGCCCGATCACGAACAGCGGCGGCTCGCTCAATCGCGTCCGCCGCACCAGATGGCTCATCATCAGCCACTCGAACACGCCGGAGAAACTGTTGAGCACGCTCGAGACGCTGATGGACGCGGCAATCGGCCAGCGGCCCGGCGAAACGGCAAACCGATTATGTACCAACAGTCGCATCCACGAGCCGAAGCCCATCCCGTGCCAGAACCGCGGCGTCCACGGGTTGAACGAGCGCGTCGGCGCACTGGCGTACGAACCGTTGTCGCGCTGCGGAGCGGTGGACATGGCGGAACCTGGCAGGATCAGAGGCGAGCGGGCTGTTCTCATTGTAATCACGGCGAATTGCGGGGATCGGTGATCGATGGTCCTGCAATGTTCATCGGCTCGCCGACCGCCGGCACGTTGAGCGCATCGAGCGATTGGCCCGGTGGTAGCGAAAAACTGGCCGCCGCCGTCCGCTCCCGAAACCGCCGGTCGCCGCGGGCAAACCACCACGCGGCCGCCCAGATTCCCAACAATGCCAGTACAAACAGCCCACCCCCGATAAGCTCCGCAGTCTGGCCCCCGCCCTGCTCGACGTCAATCCGCACGGGCCCGCGGCCGATCACGAGCGGCGCGATCAGTCGCTTCCCCAGCGCGTCCGCTTCAGTCAATTTGTCGTCCCGCTGGCCCGCATCGCGCGTCCGATACCGCCAACTCTTGAAGAAGAAACCGGCCACGCGGACCGGCTCGCGCAGATCGTCGCCCGTCGTCATCCCCTCCGGCAGCTCGCGGACACAGAACACGAGCGGCCGATTCTGCGAGTCGTCAGTGAATACCTCCATTTCGTAATAGTGATCGATCCCCAATCGCCGCGCCACGTCGTTCGGCCCGTCCGCTTCCGACCCTGCACTCGCATCGACCCGCACAATCCGCCGCGCGATGCCGTCGACGACCAGCAACTGCCCGATCTGCCGATCGGCGTCGTTGAACAGCGGCGCGATGCTGTACCGGCCGTCCGCCGCGCGGCGCTTCACATCCTGTGCCAGTTGGCGCCGTGGCACATCCGCGGCGTTGAGATCTGCCTCCCACGCCTGCGCGATTGCATCGAGATTCTGCCCGGCGAAACGGATCAATTGGTTGACGCCCACGTTGTCCATTGCGGCCAGCAATTGGTAGAAGGCGTCGCGCTCCGATCCGAGAATTCCCTGGTGATTGCGGATGCCGTCCAAGAGCCCCACGTCCATCCCCAAGGTTGCCAGCGCCGACCGGCCGAACGAATCGGCCGCCACTTGCTGAGCGACCAGCAACACGTGCGGCCGATCGCCGTCCGCCGGCAGCAACTGGATGAAGAGGCCTGCCACGGTCGCCGGCTCATCGATCGCTTTGCTGTCAATTTCCGCCAGCCACGATTGCGGCACGCGCGGCGTGAGCACCGTTGCCGTGCCGGCATTATTGTCGAGCACCAGGTCGCATTCGTAGTACCGCGGCATTTCCAACCGCTCGGCGTCGGCCGCGGGCAACGTGTGCGATTGCAGCCGCCGCACCCGGCCGCTGAGCCGCACAAACTGCCCGCGATACTCGGCCGGCTTGGCGGCGATGGTCGCAACGGAAACATCGTTGCGCGTCCAGGCGGCAATGCTCACCGTGTCGAAAGTCCGCACCCGCCATAACAATTGGACCAGGGCTTGCCGCCCGTCGGGCGTGAGCGGTTTGTCGTCAGTGAACGTGGCCAGCCGCTGGGCGTCCCAGCCGGCGAGCGCCAAGACCTGGCTCAAATTGGCGACGTTTTCGCTCGATTTGGCCTCCGCATCCGCGTCCTGCCAGGCGTCCGCGGCGACGGGCGGGCGACTTTCCGCGGTCGGCGCGGGCGCCGGCGTCCCCGCCGTTGCATCGAGCCGCGTCACTTCCTTTGCCACCACGACCGGCGCGATGCCGATGCCGTCCCGCCAGGGATACGACAGATTTTTGAAAAAGAACCCAGTCGCCGAAACGTCCACGGCAACCGTTTCACCCCGCGGAAAATCGGCCGGCAACTCGAGCGCGTACACAAAGATCGGCCAGATCTCCCCGCCGCTCGGCTGAATCACCAGGCGAAAATACGACTCCAGGCCCAAATCGTTGGCCGCCGGCTTCTCCACCGTCACCTGCCGCACCGTGCCGCGCACCGTCACAACTTTCGCCCGGTACGCACTCGGCTGCTGAACCAATTGCACGTAACCAACTTCGCCGACCGATCGGGCCGCCAATTCGGCGGGCGGTGTCCGCTGCAAGATCGAAATCAATTCGAACCACGCGTCTTTCTCGGAGGTGCGGAAATACGTATTGTCGCGAATTGTCGCCAGCGCGTCTGCCGACAATTGTGCCGCTTGCGGCTTAGCGCGGTCGATTCCTGGCACCGAATCGGCCGAGGACCGCATCTCGCCAGCCGCCGGCTCAGCTGCAAAAACATGTGCCAACCGATTGGCCATCTCCGGCCGGCGGACCTCCCGCATCACGATCGCCACCACACCCAACGCAGACACCAGGATCAGCAGCCGCCACTGCTCGCGTCGCGCGAAATAGTTGCGTGCCCGCGGACGGTCGGAACGAAGAAGTCGCACCACAACGGCACCAGGATCGGCTGGGAAGATGGGGGTATCGCGCCTAATTCTATAAGCCGCTTCACTTTGCGACAATCGGCCGCAATACGCCGCGGATTACGCACAGCAATATGTCGCCGCAACCCAAAACTTTTCCGCCAACCGGGAATAACCGCCCCTTTCCCTCCCGAATTGATTGGCGATAGCCGGCCCTGTGCTACAATGCGTCACGGCCTTGGGCCACCGGCTATCAAGTGGAACAGACAAGCCGAACTGGCTAACGGAGAGGCAACGGGTGGCGCTTACGCGGGCTGGCTTTGTGGAGTTGGTCCACGAGCACGCCCCGGCATTGTATCGCATTGCCTATCGGCTGGTAGGTGATTGCCACGATGCCGAGGACGTGGTCCAGGACACTCTGCGCAGTGCGTGGAAGAGCCGAGGTCATTTCCAATGTGGGCGTGGTCAGCGCGCGTGGCTGGCCGCGATCCTGCGGCGCAGGGTCATCGATCGCTGGCGGCGCGTGGGCCGAAAAATGGTCCTCGTGGGGGACGGGCCGCTCGATATTCCTGTCGCCGCGGTGGATCTGGCCACGAACGGTTTCACGGACGAAATGCAGCAGGCTCTCTCGCAACTTCCCAGCGAATTGCGCGAGTCGCTACTGCTGGTCGTGGTCGGAGAATTAACCCACCAGGAAACGGCCAACGCGCTAGGCGTTCCGCTCGGCACGGTGTTGTCGCGGGTCAGCCGGGCACGCCTGCGTTTGCGAAAGAGCCTCCTGGCAGTTAGTCACGCAAAATAACCGAATGACACGCTGCATGGTGTGGCGAGCGTGTGCGCGATGAGTCTCAGGCAGCCAAGTGGGCGGCAGCCTGCGCTCGGTTTATGTTCCGGGAATTCATTGCAATGTCGTATCCACATTGGGAGCCAATACACTCGAACCATCACCTTTCGCAGGGCGTTTCGACGAACGGCGGCGCGCTCGACGATCGCGTGCCGCACGTCCATTCGGCCGACATGGCGATCGACGCCGCACTGCGCAGCGTCCCGCTGCCCGATGGACTGCTGACGCGCCTGGACAAGTTTGTCCATGCCATGACGGAGGACGCGACCGATTCTGTCGACTGGCTCGGCTGCTAATTGCCGATTGTGTGGCACACCCAGAGCCTCCGGCGATGGGCGTGGCGAGTACCATTCTGGCAGACCACGCCCTTCGCTGAAGCTCAGGGACGTGCCACTCAGAACCACGCCGCCCCTGGGTAATGGTGCGGTTTGCTCAAAAACAGTGTACTCCTCTCGCTCCGCGAGAGGAAAAACATCTCGCGGAGCGAGATGAGTACACTAAACTGTACCACTACCCGCCCCTGCTGGCATCGCACCGCCGATCCGCTAGAATGGAAGCTGGGAGGAGCTACTATTCTGCGCGAGTCGGATGCTCATCATGGGGCCGAGGGTCTCCAACGGTCGACGACCGCCGCACGTTCATCTGCCGACGGGCGCCGGACGCTGGGCGGCAATTCTGCTTTCGCTCCTCGCCATCGGTGCGCAATTTGCGCCCGCCATCGCCGTTGAGCCGTCCGAGGAATTCCTCAAAGGTCTCAACGAGCGCGGGCTGAACGAGTTGGCGCTCGACTACCTGGACCAGATGCGCGCGAGCCCGCTCGCCACGGAGGAGTTCCGCAAGCAGATTCCCTATCACCGCGGCGTCACGCTCGTCGAGCAGTCCCGCCAGGCGGCCGACCCCGACGCGCGCAGCCGTCTGCTCGACCAGGCCCGCACCGAGCTGCAGCAATTCGCCGAGGCCAACCCCGACAACGTGACCGGCGCGGAGGCGCAAATGCAGCTGGGCACCGTGCTCTTGGAACGGGGCCAGCAGCAACTTGCTCAGGCCAATTCACTCCCTCAAGAAGCCGCCTACGACAGTCAACGGCGCGACCACAATCGCCAGGCCCAGCGCTTGCTCGCCGACGCCCGCGCAATGTTCCAGAGTGCCGAGGCCACTTACAGCACGGAGCTCGGCAAGCTGCCGCCGCCCAGTACCGATCCCAACGCGAAGCCCGACAACCGGCGGCAAGATTATCGCGCCCGCGTCGCCCAACTGTTGTTCCTCGCCGCCCAGTCACAATTTGAAGCGGCCCGCTCCTTTGCGCCGGGTTCGGCCGACTTCAAGAAGCTCAATGAATCGGCCGCCAAGGAGCTTTCCGCCGTCTATGAGGAATATGCCCGCGTACTGCCGCTGCCCGGGCTGTACGCGCGACTGTACGAAGGCCGTTGCTACCAGGCGCTCGGTTCGTACCAACTGGCCTTGGGCAGCTTCGAGGACATCCGCTCGCAGCCCAACGTGCTGCCGCCGCTGCGCAAACTGATCGCCGCCGCGTACCGCTTCCGCGCCGAATGCCTGCTCGCGCAGGACAAGGCGGATGCCGCGATCGAAGACTGCAGGGCATGCCTGGCCAATGCCAAGCCTGACGAAGAGAAACAACCCGAATGGCTCGCCGTCCGCTATCGACTCGCCGAGGCGCTGCGTAAAAAGGGCGAATCGCTGCCCGCGGAATCGAACGAACGTCGCAAGCTGACGGCCGAGGCCCGCGACGCCTACCGGTTTGTGGCCAATTCGCCGGGCGAGTTTCAGTCGGCCGCCCGCGCCGAGTCCGCCACTCTCGGCCGCCGCGCCACCGTCGCCGATGAAAACGACAAGGATGAGCCGCGCACCTTCCAGGACGCGTACGATCACGGCAAGGACGCGCTGGCCTCGTTCAACGCGGCCAAGCTCGCCCTCCCCTCCGCCGAACGCAACAACCCGTCCGCCGTAAACGAGCTCAAAGACCAAATGGCGGAGGGCAAGGAAGACGCGCGGCGAAACTTCCGCCTGGCAATGACGCTGGTCGATGACGACACGGACAAAAAACTCGTCAACGAGGTCCGATACTTTCTCTGCTGGCTGTACTGGGAAAACGAAGACTATTACCACTCGGCCGTGCTCGGCGATTTTCTCGCCCGCCGCTATCCAGACCACCCGGCCGCCGGCGCTGCGGCCAAGTTGTCGATGGCCTCGTTCGAGCGGCTGTACCAGCAGGCGGCCGCCGCCGGTGGAGACAAAGACACCACCGAATTCGAGGCCCGCCGCATGGCCCAGATGGCCGAGTTCATCACCCGCCGCTGGCCCGATACACCCGATGCCGATGCCGCTTTCAGCGTGCTGGTGAGCTACGCCATCCGCGACGGCCGCATCGACGACGCCCAAAAAATGCTGGCCGACGCGTCGGCCTCGTCGCGGCCGCGGCTCGAACTGCAACTTGGCAACGCCATGTGGGGCCGATACCTCGAGCTGGCCCAGGCCGACGCCGACAAACGACCGAATGATGCAGCCCTCAACGAGTTGAAAGAAACGGCGGTGAAATATCTCCGCAGCGGCTTCGACGGAATCCGCAAGGATCGCACCGTGAGCGAGGCGGGCGCGGCCGCCGGGCTCTACCTGGTGCAAGCGCTGCTGAGCGACGGAAAGTTCGACGAGGCGACCGAACTTTTAGAGGACGACCAGGTCGGCCCACTCACTCTGGTCACGCGCGGCGACCCGTCCGTCTCGCGACCCCAATTCGCCATCGAGGTCTACAAAGCAGCGCTGCGGGCTTACGTCTCCGTCACTCCGCCCCGCGGCGAGAAGGCCGTCGAGATCATGAAAGCGCTCGAGAGCGCGGTCGCCGAAAGCGGCGCCCCGGCCGACCAGGTGACGCGGATCTACGTGAGCCTGGGCGCATCGCTGCAACGGCAAATCAACGAGCTGCGCGAGGCCGGCCAGAAGCGCGAGGCCGACCATGTCAGCGCCGCGATGACCGAATTCCTCGACCGTATCCACACCCAGGGCGACACCAATTGGACCAACCGCGTCTGGGTCGCCCAAACCTTCTATGCCATGGGCGCCGGCGACGACTCCGACCTATCGCAGCGAGCCAGGTCGTCCGCGACCCTGAAAGGCCCCGAGCGCCAAAATCTCATCAAAGCCCGCGACGCTTTCGCCCAGCTCCTGGCCGACGCCACCAAAGACCCGAAGCTGCCACCCAACGAAGCGGCCGTCCTGGCCGTCAAAATGCAACTCGGCGAAAGTTACCGCCAACTTAGCGAGTACCAAAAGGCGCTCGATACGTTTTCGGAAATCCTCAAGGACAAGGAATCGTCGCTCACCGTGCAGCGCGCCGCCGCCTACGCCTACCAGCAGCGCGGGCAGGCGAGCGACGCCCAGTGGTTGGAGAGAGCCGTCCAGGGCGGATACCAGGTGAAGTCGACCGGCAAAAACCGCATCTGGGGTTGGCTGCGCATTGCTCAAGTCGCCCAGCGCGCGGCCTCCGCCGACAAAAAATACTGGGACACCTTCTTCGAAGCCCGGCTGAATGTCGCCCGCTGCCGCTACCTCGTGGCCATGAAATCGAAAGGCCCCGAACGGCAACAAAACCTCGCCAAAGCTCGGCAAAGCATCCAATCCATGCTGCAGCTCTATCCGACGCTGGGCGGCGAGCATTGGAAGGCCGAGTTCAACGCATTGATGAAGGACATCCAAAAGGCCGGGAATCAAACCCCGGTCGGGCTCGCCGAGTTTACCGCCCGCAAATCGTAGAGATTTCAAAGGCAAATCATGATTTATCCTCGAAAGCAACTCGGAACGTTGCTGGCCGCGACATTTCTCGTCGGCGCCATCGTTCAGCACGCCGCCGCCCAAGGCAAAACCGATCGCATCCGATTGACAAAAGGCACGGAAGCAGGCGATGTCACCGACATGACACCGTTGGAAGTGACGATTGCCAAGGGTCTGGGTGGAAATCGCGCGATCGCCGTCAACGAAATCAAGAGCCTTCAATTTGCCGACGAGCCGTCGGAGCTGTCGC
>JBIOWO010000190.1:0-25568 GCA_044868555.1 Lacipirellulaceae bacterium
CCTGGCGGGACATGGCGCTCACGTTGGGGGCAAGGGAATATCCTCTCAACAATAGTCCATATGGGGGCCGGAATGGTCGGAACCCCTCGGTCGGGAGAAACTGTCGCTCCTGGCGTCGATGATCCAGTCGTTACGATCGGAACCGACGGCAAGCCGTCGGCTCGGGTCGTCGAGTTTGTTTCTGCCGGTCAGCAGCAGGCGCCGCCAGCCAGGGAGGGTAATTGGGCCCAAATTGCGGTGTCCGGCAGCACGACCGCGGGCCGTACTTCGGGGTTGACCGAACGAACGAGCCGGCCGCCGCTTTCGTACCAGCCGGGCTTCGTGAACCGACACCAGTTGACGTCGATTTCCGCGGCAAATCGGCCAAATTCCGGGTGCACGAGGGCAATGATCGCCCGGCGATAGGTGAGCGGGTGCTCGTGGAAAAACGACAGGCCGCGTCGCGAGATGTCTTTGCCCACGACGGTGATGGCGTCGTCGTGGACCGGCTCGCGGTCGCGGTTCAGCGGCGTGAGGCGCAACAACAGCGGCACGGCCACGCGATCTTCGTGGCGCCGCTCCACGGTGACTTTGGGTCGCAGGCGGGCGACAAGCTCTTGAACTTGTCGCGCTAACGCTCGTTCATCGAGTTTGGCATTTGCCAGTGAATCTATCGCTCGGTTCATGATGATTGTGCGAGTGATTTGGATAAGAGGGTACGGTCGTTGGGCGATCGTGGCCGGTGGCGGGGGCGAGCCGCACGATCGGACCTGGAGCGGGCGGCTGACGGCTCAATCGACGCGACGCTGCGTATCATCAGTTGGCCTGGAAATGCTCGGCGGTCCAAGGCGGAGCCGACGAATGCCAACGAAACGAAAAGTAGTCTGAGAAAATCGAGAAGGTTGGCGGCTCAACATTGCGTGTGGAAATGAGCGCCGTACGAACGTGCGCGCAAATCTAACTCACGGAGCCTTGGGAAGCAAATTGAAATCGGCTGTAAGTTCGCGCAAAATTGGCACGTCGACGTGGCACAATCGGCACAGGTGGAAAAACTTTCAGCCGAATCAGAAACGACGTGGCAGGGGGTCAGTCCCCATTTTCGCTGGGGGCGAATCCGAGTGCCAACTTGTCCGGCGAAAATGGGGACAGACGCCGTTCAGCTGCGCCAGAGTAGTAGCAGGCCGACCACGGCCGCCGTGATAGTGGAGGCCAGCGCCACGGCGCGGAGCAGGTTGGCGGACAGGCCCTCGGCGAGCGGCATCCCCTGGTAGCCACGGTAGGGACGGGAAATGTGGCGAACATTGGCCGCCAGGGCCGTGCGCGGCGTGGTGCGGGTAAGTTCGGCGACGACGGCTGATGCAGGCCGCGCGTCACCCCAGTAGCCGGGCAGGTCTCGGCCCTCGGCGGGCGGTACCGCTTCCTGGAAGACTTCGAGCGCAGGTCGAAGCGCCTCGGCCAGTCGCCAACATTCGGCGCACGTTTCGAGATGCGCCTCGACTTCCTCGTCCCAGGCCTCGCCGGTCGGGAACGGACCGCGCGTGAGAATCATGAAGACTTGATCGCAATCCATCGCCTTGCCTCCGACCCATCGACCGGGCGACAAGCGCCCAGGGAGGAGAAAAATGGCGCGCTCACCGCGGCCAAGCGCGGATGAGCCGCGAGCAACTTCCCTGGTGCAAACGTCGAAGTACGGTGTGTTATACACCCGGGGCCGCGGGGGGTGAAAGAGCAGAGCGGAAGAAAAAGACCAGGAGACAAGGAGAGGGGGAGACAGGGAGACTCGGATGGTAGCCGCTCTCTCCTTGTCTCCCCCTCTTTGCATCTAATGTTTGCGCGCCGGAACGTCACTTAGACGCGGCCTCAGTCCAGGGCTTGAAGTGCGGCGAGCACCTGCTCGTCGTGGCCGTCGACGTTTACTTTCTTCCACACCTTGGCCACCTTGCCGGTCGCGTCGATGAGGAAGGTACTCCGCTGAATTCCCATGGACTTTTTGCCGTAGAGGTTCTTCTCGCGCCACGCTCCGTATTTCTCGGCGATGGCGTGATCCGCGTCGGCCAACAGCGGAAAATTGAGGCGGTATTTGTCGCGGAACTTGCTGTGACTCTCGATGCTATCAGTACTCACCCCCAGGACGACCGCCCCCAGCTTCTTGAGGGGCGCCTGTTGGTCGCGGAAGGCGCAGGCTTCACGGGTGCAGCCGGGCGTATCGTCCCGGGGATAGAAATAGAGGACGACCGGCCGGCCTTTGAGGTCCGACAGGCGAACCTTGGTGCCGTCGGCGGCGGTCAGAGTGAAGGCGGGGGCCCTTTGGCCCGGTTCGACCCAATCGGACATAGCGACTCCGTGGTTAGGAAGCTACACCGCAAGCGGTTGGAGGAATTTTGATCGGATTTTACGCGTGGGAGCCGCGTCTGCAAACCGGTCGGCGCGGCGGCCCCTCGTCGGCCGCGGGACGGGCAGGTAGAATTGGTCCGAAAATTGCACTTTCGTTGTGAGAACCCTGGGTTGAACGGCCCCATCGCGGACGCATCCACCACAACCGAAATCCGACGCGAGCGCAGCCTCGAGCTGGCGTTGGCGGCGGCACGCACGGCCGACGACAACCGCGGCCAGGATATTGTCGTGCTCGACATGCGCGGCATGACGTCCGAGTTCGACTATTTTGTACTGGTGACGGGCAGCAGCCGGCGACAGCTTCACGCCATCGGCGATGAAATCGAGCACGTGCTGAAAGACGAGCTGAGTGACGAGAAGCTGGGCATCGAGGGTTACAATGAAAGTCGCTGGATTCTGTTGGACTTCGGCTCGGTCGTAATTCATTTGTTCGACGCCGAGACGCGGGATTATTACGCGCTGGAAGATTTATGGGCCGAAGCGGTGCGCGTGCCGCTACCAGAAAGATAGAGGGGGAGACAAGGAGACAGGGAGACAAGGAGATTGGGCTGGCAGCCGCTTTGTCCTTGTCTCCCCCTCTCCTTGTCTCTTTGTCTTTGCGATTTACTTGAGATTCAAATAATTTCGAGTTTCATGAACGTCCTGGCTCAGCTTCGCGATCGCTTCGCCGCCGCGCTTTCGGCGATGGGGGTCGACGCGGCCGAGTCCGCGGGGCTGATCGAGCTGGTGCTGCCCAGCCAGGACGCCAAGTTCGGCGATTACCAGGCCAATCTGGCCATGCCGCTGGGGAAAAAACTGGGCCAGCCGCCGCGGGACGTGGCGCAGCAGCTTGTCACCACGATCGACGTGGCCGACATGTGCGAGCCGCCGGAGGTGGCCGGGCCCGGGTTCATCAATCTGCGACTCAAGGATGAGTGGCTCATCGCGCAGTTGGCCGGGGCGATCGGCGACATCGATCGACTGGGCGTGCGGCCGGCCGTGAAACCACGGACGTATGTCGTCGACTATTCGTCGCCCAACGTGGCCAAGCCGATGCACGTGGGACACATTCGTTCGACGGTGATCGGCGATGCGCTCAACCGCATCCTGAAATTCCTCGGCCACCGGACGATCAGCGACAACCATCTGGGCGACTGGGGCACCCAGTTTGGCATGATCATTTACGGGTACAAGCATTTCGTGGATGAAGCGGCACTCGGTAGCGAGCCGGTCGCCGAGTTGAGCCGGCTGTACAAGCTGGTAAACTCGCTGGTCGAGTATCACGAGACACGGACGGAGAAGATACCGGCACTGAATCAGAGGCTCGCCGGGGTTGAAAAGGAGCATGCACGGCTGCGGATGGCGACGCTGCCGCTGGATCCGAAGGAGGCTAAGAAGGAGGCCAAGCGGCTGCGGCAGGTCGAGAGCCAGTTCGTCGAGCTGCGTGATGAGTTGGCCGATTTACAGGGCAAAGTGGCGGCCATCGAGCGTGATCCGCGGTTGAGCAAGTTGGCGGCCGAGCACGCGGACATTGGCCGGCAGGTGCTGATGGAAACGGCTCGCCTGCACGGCGGCGATGCAACGAACGTCGCGTTGTGGCGGCGGTTTCTGCCGGCCTGCCTGGCCGACATCCAGTCGATCTACCAGCGGCTAGGCGTGAAGTTTGATCACACGCTGGGCGAGAGTTTTTATCAGGACCGGCTACGGGGTGTCGTGAAGGATTTGGCCGACAAGGGACTCGCGAGGGAGAGCAACGGGGCGATTTGCGTGTTTCTCGATGGTTACGACACGCCGATGATCGTACAGAAGCAGGACGGGGCGTTTCTGTACGCGACAAGCGACCTGGCGACGATTCAATATCGCCTGAGCGAGTGGCGGCCGGATGCGATCTTGTACGTCGTCGATCACCGCCAGTCGCTGCACTTCGAGCAGCTATTCGTGGCGGCGCGGTTGTGGGGCTATCGAGACGTGGAATTGCAGCACATTGCTTTCGGCACGGTGCTGGGCGAGGATGGCCGGCCGTTCAAGACCCGCAGCGGCGCATCGGTGGGGTTGGCCGGGCTATTGGATGAGGCCGTCGAGCGGGCCTACGCGATCGTCTCCCAGAACGATGATGCGCGGCCGCAGCCGCTTTTGTCCGAAGAGGAGCGTCGGCAGGTGGCCGAGCGGATCGGCATCGGCGCGATCAAGTACGCCGACCTGGCCCACAACCGCACGAGCGACTACGTATTCAGCTACGAAAAGATGCTGGCAATGACCGGCAACACGGCGACGTACATGCAGTACAGCTATGCGCGGGTGCGGAGCATTTTTGGAAAGGCGGGAGTGGATGCCGAGCAAGTGCGGAGTGCGGAGTGCGGAGTGGGGAAGGGAAATCCAGCGGCGATTCGTCTCAACTCGCTGCAGGAGCGGGCGCTGGCAGTTGCGCTGCTGCAATTTGCCGAGGCGCTCGATCGTGTGGTAAACGACTATCGGCCCAATCATCTCACGGCGTATCTCTTCGAGTTGGCCAGTCGTTACAGCGACTTCTTTGAGAACTGCCCGGTGCTGAAGGCGGAGAGCGACGAACTGCGATTCAGCCGGCTACTTCTTTGCGATTTAACGGCGCGGACGCTTGAGCGCGGGCTTGAATTGCTCGGTATCGACGTGGTTGAACGGATGTAGTGGCGGTCCGGTGAGGCTCGCCACGGCGAGAAAACTGCGCTAGCCGACTATTGCCACGGCGCACTCAGCGTTTACTCTGCACTTCGCGCTCGTATTTGCGGACTTCGTCGAGCCAGGCGGGGCCGACGGGCACTTCGCTCGTCAGGCAATAGTGGTCCCAGATGGCGCCGGTGGGGAGCGACTTGCACTCTTCCAGCATGGCCAGCCGGCCGGTGAAGTCGCCGGCGTTTTCCAGCTCGCGGAGCTTTGACGTTGGTTCCACGAGCGCGATCAGTAGGGCCTTGATCATGGCCCTGGTGCCGATCACCCAGGCGGCGACGCGATTGATGCTGGCGTCAAAGAAGTCGAGACCGATGTGCGAGCGTCCCAGGTAGTCGCCGCGGACCAATTCGTGGGCGATTGCCTGCAGCTCATCGCTCTGGACGACGACGTGGTCGCTGTCCCAGCGGACTCCGCGGCTGACGTGGAGCAGCACTTCGTCGAGCCAGTTGAACACGGCCGAGAGCTTGTCGGAGACTGTTTCGGTCGGGTGGAAATGGCCCGTGTCGAGGCAGAGTAGTTTTCTGTTGCGGATGGCGTAGCCGAGGTAGAACTCGTGCGAGCCGACGACATATGATTCGGAGCCGATGCCGAAGAGCTTGCTTTCGACGGCGTCGAGATTGTGGCGTGGGTCGAGGGGCTGGCGGAACGTCGCGTCGAGCGAGGCGGCGAGCCGTTCGCGCGGTCCGCGACGGTCGACAGTCAGGTCCTTGTAGCCGTCTGGGATCCAGACGTTGGTGACGCACGGCGTGCCGAGGTCGGCCCCTATCGCGGCGCCGATCTTGCGGCAGGCGATGCCGTGCTCGATCCAGAATTGGCGGATAGCGGCGTCGGGGTGGGCGAGCGTGAAGCCGTCGGTCGCATTGGGGTGAGAGAAATAGGTGGGATTGAAGTCGAGTCCGAGGCCGCGGCTTTTGGCCCATTCGATCCAGCCGCGGAAGTGTTCGACAGTGATCTGGTTGCGGTCGACCTTTTTGCCGCCGAACTCGCCGTAGAAGGCGTGCAGATTCAGGCGGTGCCGACCAGGCAGTAGCGAGTAGACCATTTCGAGGTCGGCCCGCAACTCGCCGGGCGTGCGGGCTTTGCCTGGGTAGTTACCGGTTACCGCCAGCCCGCCGCCGAGCGTTTCGCCCTTGGACTCGAAGCCGGCAACGTCGTCGCCCTGCCAGCAGTGGAGCGAGATGGGGATTTGGGCGAGCCGCTTGAGGGCGGCGTCGGTATCGACGCCGAGTGCGGCGTAGCGTTCGCGGGCGGCGCGGTAGGCGGATTCGATTGACGAGTCGGGGGTGGGCATGTTGAGCGCTAAGCCGCAAGCGGCTTATTGGGATTCTAACTTTTGGACGGTGACAGGGCCGAGGAGACCGGCGTCGCGGATCGGCCAGTTCGAGGCGTCGAATCGGCCGTACGTCAGGCTCACGAGGTTGATGTCGTGGAAAATCCGCCAGGGGATTTTGCGGCGGTCCATGTCGCGGATGCGGTTGGCGGCGACGTTGGTGACGTCGACAGTGAGTTTGTTGTGTTGAAGTAGATCGACGTCGACCTGGTATGGCGGCGCGAACAGCGTGGCGATCGGCTTGCCGTTTAGCTGGACGGCAGCGCTATCAGCAACCTTACCTAAATTGAGCGAATACTCGCCCGTGCCATTTGGCGCATCGAATTCGATCGAGTATCGCGCTGTGCCGGCGAAGCGTTCACCCTCGGGGGCGGCGAACCTGGTCCACGAATCCAGCTCGTCGATGGAAGTTGCGGGCAGAAGTTCCGGCCCGCCAGCGATGAACTCGACCGACCATTTGCCCGCGACTGGCATTGGCTCACCTGCAAGCTTGTCATACATCCAACTGGGCCCGTCGAGGGAGTACCGCGATGTCTTCACGAACATGGTCTGGCCGGGGGCAAGTCGCAGGCGGACTTCTTTGCCCGGCCCCGCAGCGTCGCGAACTTCGGCGAGTCCCACGCGGCCGTCGAGCGGGTTCATCAGTGCTGCCGATTGGAACTCGACCGCCGGCTCGATCCAACTGTCGAATAGCTCGCCCGACTGGTTGTTGATGAAATAAACGTGGCCGCCGTCCCAGGCGCGTCGAATAAAGTTCAGGCCGCCCGGCTTGCGCCAATGTTCGAGCCGAACCGGATTGGCTTGGCCGGCTGCCGCTGGGGGATTTGCGATCAGGATGCGGGCGCCGCCGGCCGACCAGTTACGCGGGGCGTCGCCGCCAAGCTTCTGCAGCTTGAGTCGGGCGATCAAATCGTTCCATGTGGCTCGCTGCCCGTCTGTCTGCAATCCAGCTGGGCCCGCCGGCAGCTCCTCAATAAAGACGATCATGGCTCCCGCATCGGCCAGCTCGACGACTTTGCGGAGCGTGTTGAGCGGCATGTTCTTGGTTTGCGGCACGGCCACGGACGCGTAGCTGCCGCCGGACGTCTGGATACGGCCATCGACGAAGTTGGCGGCGACGAGTTGGCGGTCGGAAACGTAATCGAACGTGTGTCCGTGGTCGTCCATCCACTGGGCGACGCGGCCGAATGGCGTATCGAACAGCCAGCCACGGGCGTTGTGGACGCGGAGGTCTTTGCGGAGTCCTTTGTAGTCGGTCCAGTAGTCGTGGATCGGCCAGTAGAGCAGGATATCGTTGTCGGGTTTGGTGGATTGAAGGATCGATTGGCAGCGGGTCACATACGTATTGAGCGCGGGGAAGTCGCGCCAGATGGGGTTTTGCGGATTGAGCTGTGTCGAGGCGTAGAACAGCCAGCCGGGCCAGGCGGCGTCTTGCGGCGAATACGCCGTGCCGTGGTAGATGACGTGGTTGACCCCTGACAGGAACAGGCGGTCGACCATTTCCTTCACCTGGCCGAGCGATTCGTTGAAATGCTCGTCGATCCAGGTTGCCGTTTCGCTGGAAACGAGCGGCTTGCCGGTGACGTTCGCCGCGGACGAGGCGAACTTGAAGACAAGCGGGTGGCCGTCGCCGCCGACTAAGCGGCCGAAGCTTTCGGTCTCGGGGATGTCGACGGCGGCGTAGATATCGAGCCAATTACCGGGCGAGCCATGGCCCTGGTTGCGGGAGAGCATTCCGTGCTGGTGCGACCAGTCGGTCCAAGGCGTGATGAGTTCTTCGAGGATCAGGTCGGAGACCGTCTCACGGTAGTCGTGCTTGATGCGGGCCGAATCGTCGCCACTGCTGTCGCCGTTCAATTCCGGCAGGTGATCTTGCAGCCGGTAGCCGCGGCGCTTCTCGAACTGGGCGAAGAAATCGTCGCACCAGTTGCCTTCGTATTCGTAGGAATCGTGGAATTGGGCGCGGATGCCATCCGACGGCAAGTCACCGATGCCCTTGCCGAAGTAATTGAGGTAGTTGGTGAGCGCGTGGCGCGAGAGCGGGTTGATGTTTTTGCCTTCGCCACCGGGGGCGGCACGTTTGACGTTGTCGCGCGACCAGCGCGTGGTCACAGTGAAGAGCTTCCATTTGCCTTCGGGCACTTGCCAGGTGAGTTCGGCGGCGTCGCCAAGTTTATCCGTTAGGTCGATGGTCTTACCGTTCTCGCCGTAGGCGACGAGCGCTTGCGGGCGCTGGCGACTGTACGATTTCTTAAACTCGCTGCCGCCTTCGAGCGTCTGCTGCTCGATGACGACGTTCAAATTGGCGTCGGCGTCGGAAACGCTGGGTCCGCCGGTCCGCCAGCCGGAGCCGGTGGGCAGGTCGACACCCATATCGAGCCGCTTGGCTTCGCGAATTGCATGGCGGACGGCGTCGCGCCACTTGCCGGAAAGATACGGCAGGTTGCGGTCTTCCGCGCCGCGAACGCCATAAATGCAGGTGATCTCAACGCCGCCCAGGCCGGCCCTGTGATATTCTTCGAGTAGCCGCGTGAGATTGGCGTCGTCGACCGCCGAGCCGAGCCACCACCAGCGTGTCCAGGGCCGCGCGGTCTGCGTGACTTCGGGCCAGGCGAGTAGGTTGGGTGTCGCGGCGGATGCGGCCGATGGTTGCGGCTCTGCGGCTGTCGCCGTGAAACTCAGCAAGTAAATTGCGGTCAACGACAGCCGCGCGCGACCCATCCAATTGCTCGATGGAAACATCCGCCAACCCCTTCAAAGCTTGACCGTCGCCGCCGTGGCGTGGGATACTATAAGATTACCGAGAGGGCAGGCGCGAAGATAGCCTCGGCGGCCGGACTTGTCTGAAGGCGGGGGTTCTCCCGCGGGCCGCCAGCGTGGGGAAGGGCACGTGCCGAAGATGCTCGATCATGTCCTGCTATACGTGAACGGCCGGCGCCACGACGTGCGTGGCCCGGCTGCCTTTCTGTCCCTGTCCGATTTCCTCCGCCGCGTGCAGGGACTGACCGGCACGAAGATCGTGTGCAGCGAGGGGGATTGCGGCGCGTGCAGCGTGCTGGTTGGGCGGTTGAGTTCGGGCCAACGGGGTCGGGACTCTTTTGCGACAGGAAAGCATGACGGCGTGGCGCGGCCGCTCGTCGCAAAAGACTCCCGACCCCGGACTGAGCGGCCGGTTTACCGCCCGATCGACGCCTGTATTCAGTTCCTGTTTCAGCTCGATGGCGTGCATGTGGTGACGATCGAAGGCCTGGGGACCGAGTTCGCGCCCAGCGCCGTGCAACGGGCGATGATCGATTGCCATGGGTCTCAGTGCGGGTTCTGCACGCCCGGGTTTGTCGTTTCGATGACGGGGCTGCTGGAAGAGCGCGATGAAATGGATGAGTGCTCGCTGCGACACGGGCTGACGGGCAACTTGTGCCGGTGCACGGGATACACGCCGATTATTGAGGCCGGCGTGGAGCTCGACTCGGCGCGGCACCAACGGATCGAAGAGCGGTATCCGAGCGAGCGGATGCGGCAGGAGTTTGCGGCGCGGCGCGGGCAGCGGATCGAGGTGCGGGCCGAGTGGGATGGCGAGCCGCACGTGTTTGCGTCGCCGCCCGATCTGGAAGGTGCCCTTGCGTTTCTGGCGACGCATCCTAGTGCGACGATCGTGGCCGGGGCGACGGACGTTGGCGTGCGGATCAACAAGTCGCTCGCGGTGCCGCGGACGATTCTGGACCTCAATCGCGTGGCCGAGCTGGAGGGCGCGGCGATTGAGAACGGCGAGATGGTGCTCGGCGCACGGGCCAGTTGGACGGCGATCGAGCAGTTGTGCGAAGAGCTGGTGCCGGAGTTCTACAAGATTGTGGCCGTGTTCGGGGCGCCGCAGATTCGTCACGCGGGGACGATCGGCGGCAATATCGCCAATGCGTCGCCGATTGCCGATTCGTTGCCGTTTTTGTTTGTGATGGACGCGGTGCTGGAGTTGGCCAGTGCCGATGGCACGCGGAGTGTGCCAATCACCGAGTTCTACAAGGGTTACAAGAAGTTCGACCTGCGGCCGGGCGAATTGATTCGTCGCGTGCGGGTGCCGCTGCCGGCGGACGATGAGATTTTGAAGCTGTACAAGGTGTCGCGGCGGCGGGACCTGGATATATCGACGTTTACCGCGGGCTTCCGCCTGCGGCTGGAAGGGGACGTCATTGTCGAGGCGGCAGTGGCGTTCGGCGCGGTGGGGCCTGTGGTGATCCGCGCGCGGCAGACCGAAGCGTTTTTGCGCGGTCGGACGCTGGACGAAGAAACGATGCGGCAGGCGGGCGACGTGGCGGTAAGCGAGATCACGCCGATCAGCGACGTCCGCGGCGCGGCCGATTACCGTTTTCAACTGACTCGCAACGTGCTGCTGAAGTTGTATCACGAAACACAGGCGATGGCGGAGCCGGTTTGATGGACGAAGCGAAGGAATGTCTCACGCAGAGACGCAGAGATGCGGAGAAGTCCGACTCTGCCTTCTTTGCGACTCTGCGTCTCTGCGTGAGATCTTTGTTCGGCAAATGGGAGTGAGCGATGCCGAGTGTTGGGAAAGCTGTGCCGCATGATTCGGCTGCCGGGCATGTGACCGGTCAGGCGCCGTATATCGACGATCTGCGCGCGGTGGCGGGCGAGCTCTCGGTCGGGTTTGTCGGCAGTCCGGTCGCGGCGGGGAAGTTGGTGCGTGTGGACGCGGCGGCGGCGCTCGCCATGCCGGGAGTGGTGGCGGTTTACACGGCGGCCGACGTGCCGGGGCACAATATGTTCGGGCTGGTCGTGGCCGATGAGCCGTTTCTGGCGGCCGACGACTTGCAGTATTTGGGTCAGCCGGTGGCGGTGGTGGCGGCCGAGACGCCCGCCGCACTGGAAAAGGGTCGCAAAGCGGTGAAGGTTGAATGCCAGCCGGCAGAGCCGCTGTTGGAGCTGGCCGAGTCGATTCGACGGAAGAAGTTTCTGGGTCCGCGGCGGCGGATTGCGCGGGGTGAAGTCGATGAGCAGATGTCGGCGGCGCCGCATCGGCTATCGGGCGTATTCACCAGCGGCGGGCAGGAACAGTTCTATCTCGAGTCGCAGGCGGCGATCGCCTATCCGGGCGAGCAGGGCCAGATAGTGGTCCACTCGTCGACGCAGAATCCGACGGAGATTCAGGGCGTCGTGGCCGAGATGCTGGGCGTCGGGCAGCACGAAGTGGTGTGCATCTGCAAGCGGATGGGCGGTGCGTTCGGCGGCAAGGAATCGCAGGCCGCCATTCCGGCGATGCTGGCCGCGCTCGTGGCCCACAAGACGGGCCGGGCGGCGCGGGTGATCTACAACAAGGATGACGACATGCGCGTGACCGGCAAGCGGCACGAGTATCGTTCGGAGTGGGAAGCCGGTTTTGATGACGATGGCCGGATCCAGGCGCTGCGCGTGGCGTTTTATTCGAACGGCGGGGCGTCGACGGATTTGTCGCTGGCCGTGCTGGAGCGCTCCCTGCTGCACGCGGACAACTGCTACTACCTGCCGCACGTCGAACTGACGGGCCAGGTGTGCTTCACGAATCTGCCGTCGAACACCGCGTTTCGCGGCTTCGGCGGGCCGCAAGCGATGGCGGTGATCGAGAACATTCTCGAGGAGATCGCCGAGCGGCTAAGCATCGATGCGTTCGACGTGCGGATGCGAAATCTGTACGGAAGCCCCTCTCCGAACCCCTCCCCGAAATGGGGAGGGGAAAAAGATCAGCGAAACGTCACTCCTTACGGCCAGACGTTTGATCGCAATCACCTGCCGGAGATTTTCGCGACGCTGGCGGCCCAGTCGCAATATCGCAAGCGGCGCGAGGAGGTGGACCGGTTCAACGAAACGTCGCGGCTGCGTGTGCGCGGGCTGGCGATGACGGGTGTGAAGTTCGGCATCTCGTTCACGACCAAGTTTCTGAACCAGGGCAACGCGCTGGTCAACATCTACACGGACGGCACGATTCAGGTATCGACCGGCGCGACCGAGATGGGCCAGGGCGTGAACGTGAAAATGCGGCAACTCGTGGCCGACGAATTTGGCCTGGAGATTGATCGCGTGGTGGTGATGCCCACCAGCACGGAGAAGAACATCAATACGTCGCCGTCGGCGGCGTCGGCGAGTGCGGATTTGAACGGCATGGCGACGGTGCGGGCCTGCCGGGCGATCAAGCGGCGGCTTCGGCGGTTTGCGGCCGGGCGGCTGGCGGATGCGGCGGCGGGGCTGGCCGCGTCGGCGTCGCACGTGCAGTTTCGCGAGGGGCACGCTTACGACAGCCGGCGGTCGGCCGTGCGGATTCCGTTCGGGCAGTTGTGCGCCGAGGCGCGGCGGGAACGAATAGACTTGGGCTCGCGCGGGTTTTATGCGACGCCGGGAGTCGATTTCAATCGCGAGACGGGCCGCGGCACGCCGTTCTTCTATTTCACGCAGGGAGCGGCCGTGGCCGAGGTGGAGATTGACCGCTTTACCGGCGAGCTGCGCGTGCCGCGCGTCGACTTGCTGATCGATATTGGCCGGTCGATCAATCCGGGCGTCGATCGGGGGCAGGTGATCGGCGGGTTCATTCAAGGGATGGGCTGGGTGACGGCGGAGGCATTGGTGTACGACGAGCGGGGCGATCTGTTGTCGCACTCGCCGACGACGTACAAGATCCCGGCGATTACCGACGTGCCCGAGGTGTTCAACGTGGCCACGTTCGATAACAACGACAACGTGCAAAACGTGGCCCGCAGCAAGGCCGTGGGCGAGCCGCCCCTGATGCTGGGCATCGCCGTGTGGGCGGCGGCCAAGAATGCGCTGGCCTACGTGGCGCCGGGCGTGCGGTCGGAATTGATGTTGCCGGCCACGGGCGAAGAGGTTTTGCGGTGTGTAACGGCGCTGGAGGCGCAGCGCGTGGCGGTGGGCGCCGGCAAGAACGGGAATGGCGTTGTTGCGCGATGATCGATGATGAAGGGTGGCTGGGGCAACGCCCCAGAGGTTTGACAAAGAGACTGGGGCGTTGCCCCAGCCACCCATTGCTCTTGACCCTCGACTCTTGACCTTATTATGCCCGCGCATGGTTTCGTTGAACGGTTGGCCGAGTTGTCGGGGAGCGGCGTGCCGTTCGTTTGCGTGACGCTGGTCGAGGCGGTGGGCAGCACCCCGCAGGATGCGGGCAGCAAAATGCTCGTCGCGGCCGAGGGGCTGTTAACCGGCACGGTTGGCGGCGGGCGGGTGGAGCACAAGGCGATCGAGCACGCGCGAGAAATGCTCGCCAAATCGTCGCCGCTGGCGCCGGCCACCGAGCTCGTCGAGTGGAATCTGAAGCGCGACGTCGGCATGACGTGCGGCGGCACGGTGAAGCTGTTCTTCGAGACGTTCAATCACACCGATTGGCGGATCGTCATCTTCGGGGCCGGGCACGTGGCGGGAGCCGTCGTGCAGTGCCTGGGCCAGCTTGATTGTCACGTGACGTGCATCGATCCGCGGGCCGAATGGCTGGAGAAAATTCCGGACCGGCCGCGGCTGCGGAAGATTCGCGCCGACGAGCCGCGGACGATCGTGGCCGAGCTGCCGGCGGATGCGTTTGTCGTGTGCATGACGATGGGCCACGCGACCGACCGGCCGGTGCTGGAGGAGATTTTCCGGCAGGGACGGACGTTCACATTCCTGGGCGTGATCGGCAGCAAGGCGAAGCGGGCCGTCCTGCTGAAGGAGTTGGCCGCGGCCGGGATTCCCGATGAAACCGCCAGCGCGTTCCATTGCCCGATCGGGCTCGACATCGGCACGAACCAGCCAGGCGAGATCGCCGTGAGCGTCGTGGCGCAGCTCATTCAGGAGCGCGACCGCTGGCGCAGTGGACCGTAGGACTGACGGCGGAAGGCAATGCCGAAAATACCTGATATTTCTGGACCATACCGATTTTTCTTTTATAGCTTCGACTGCAATGAGCCGAAGCACGTCCATGTGCGCCGCGACCGCAACGTGTGTAAGTTCTGGCTTGAGCCGATTGCCTTGGCGTATAATAACGGGTACTCACCGAAAGAACTGAATCGCATTCGCAAGATCATCGTCGAAAACTTAGATCGAATTTCGGAGGCTTGGGATGAGCACTGTGGCCAGCAATGAACCGCGGATCGTCTCCTTAGATGTGACGGACGACAGCATCTGCGCGGTACTCGCCGATGGGCGAACGGTGAGCGTGCCGCTGGCGTGGTCGTGGCGCCTTTCGGAGGCGAGTCCAGAGCAACGAAAGAACTTCGAGTTTATTGGCAGCGGAGAGGGAGTCCACTGGCCCGGCGTCGATGAGGACATCAGCGCCAGGGGAATGCTCCAGGGTATCCCTGCACTTCCGCCCGCCCGGATCGGGAACTAGATCATTTCCAGAATCCATGTCGCGAATATGAACCCTCTCCCGGTCCCTCACCGGGACCGGGAGAGGGTTGATCATCCGCTACACTCAAAATGGAAATGCTCTAGAATTTCGTTCAGCCGACGTACGGGTAACTTGAACAGTTACGAGTCCAGCCAGCTGCGCAGCGTCGCCAAATCGCGGGTGATTGCGGCGGCGTTTTCCTGGGCGGTGCCGCGGCCCAGGTATTCGACGTGCAGGGAGATTGGGCCAGTGAAATTGTCGGCTTGGAGCTGGTGGAAGAACTTGCGGTCGACGCGGCCCTCGCCCAAGGCGACGTGCTTCGCCTGGCGGCCGGCCCAGTCGAAGTCCTTGACGTACACCGTGGCGATTCGCGGCAACATCGCGTTGTAGACCATGGGCCAGGACAGGCCGGCTTCGACCGTGGCGTGGCGGATGTCGAACGCCAGGCCGATTTCTTTTTGCGGGATGTCCTTGATCTGGCTGTAGATGTCCCACACGACGCAGCCGACGTTTTCCGGGCCGGAGTGATTCTGGTACGCCGCCTGCATGCCCAGCTCGCGGTTGAGGGCGGCCAGCTCCCTGAGCTGCGGGCCGATCGCTTCGAGCTGCGGCATGACGGGCCTTTTGAGATCGTATTTGTACTGGCCCATGCGATACATCGGGATGCCGAGCCGGGCGGCGGTCGCGAGCACGGGTCGGGTGTTCGGCTCGTCTGCCCGCAGCACGTCGGTGGTGATCATCGTCACCTTGAGGTTGCGCTTGGCGAGCACCTCGACGAGCTTCGGCAGTTCGTCGGCGGCTTTGGACGGTTCGATGTAGCCGCCGCGGCGAACCGTGGCTTCGATGCCGCTGGCGCCCATGGCGGCAACGGCGTCGGCCAATTCGTCGTAGCTCATCGACTGCATGAACTTGATGAACACGCAGAGCGGGTTGCGGGGCTGGGTCGAGTCGGCGGCGGCGGCCCGGAGCGGTCGTCCGGCGGCCAGGGCTGCACCGGCGGCCAAGGCGGTGCCGAGAAATTCGCGTCGTTCCAGGGTGTGGTGCATGGACGGCTCCTTGGCCGAAAAGTTGCGTTTTGGGGGAGTCTGCGTTTTAATTACAGTCGGCCGGGGGGCGGCTGGCAAGTGTTTTTGAGGCAACCGTTTCGGGAATCGGCCGCGACGGACCGGCGAGGGATGTTATGTAAGGTTTCGTTCTTGCGGACATTCTATAGGTGGGCCATGATTGTGATCGTAAATTCGCTTCATGCTGCAAAATCGTAGGAAGTAAGGCCCTGTTTTCAATGACTTGATTGGCGGAATCGGCAAGAGTAAAAGGAGGGTCTGTGGGGCGTCGGCGGGCGTGGGAAAAAGGGCGCTTGTTGACGGTCTGCGCTTGGGCCGGGCGCTGGTAGAATATCGGCTTGGGCGGCTTTTCTCGGCATCGATCGGTAGGGCTGGTTGGCTGGTGTTGCGTGGTTCGTTTCTCGAGCCACTTCGTGGTAGCGGCCGAATCAAAAAGTCGTCTCGAAACCATTCCCGCAAAGGAAAGGATGATCGAGATGTCCGCAAATGCGCGTAGGGTTGGGACGCCTGCAGTTTCGCAGTGCGTGGCCGTGGATGGTGGACGCCGGGCGGGTTTTACACTGGTCGAACTCCTGGTGGTCATCGCTATCATCGGCATTCTCGTGGCGTTATTGCTGCCGGCGATTCAGGCGGCGCGGGAGGCGGCGCGACGAAATCAGTGCGTCAACAATCTTAAAAACCTCTCTCTGGCGGCATTGAACCATCATGAAACCGCAAAGTTTTTTCCGACCGGCGGATGGGGCTATTTTTGGGTTGGGGACCCAGACCGCGGGATGGATAGGGACCAGCCCGGCGGGTGGGCTTACAATTTGATGCCTTTTACGGAGGAGGGCAACGCATACAAATCAGCGTCGGACGGTCAGGCAAACACCATTACAAATACACAGAAGACAGCGACGCGCTCACTGATCATGAATCCGCTGTCACTTCTCGGCTGCCCATCTCGGCGAGGCGGTGCGCGGCCCTTTCCAAAGCCCGTGGACGGTGCTTTCTACGCATACAACTCGGAGAATTGGACTTTCCCTGGTATAGCACAGGCCGGGCGCATTGATTACGCGATAAACTGTGGTGACCTGAATTATAATGAACAACTTGGCGGGCCGACGACTTTTGCAGAAGCCGATACAATCTACAAATGGTGCGTTATTAACCGAACGGGCAAAACCGACCCGAACGCCGAAAACTGCACTGGCGGCCCACTTACCGGAGTTAGCTTTCAGCGTAGTGAGGTGGCGATTCGTCATATCACCGATGGAACGAGCCAAACCTACTTGATTGGCGAAAAGTATCTAGACCCCCTTCATTACGAAACAGGCGAGGACCCGGCAGACAATGAAACTTGGTGTACGGGCTTCAATAACGATAATTTCCGCACGACGTTCGATCCACCGCTGCCGGACACGAAAGGTCTTCGTAACACCCGTCGGTTCGGCGGAACTCATGCAGGAGTCTTTAACATGTCCTATTGCGACGGACATGTTGAAGGAGTGAGTTTTGATATCGACGCGACCCTTCACCGCAGGGCCGGTAATCGTCGCGACGGCAGCTAGGTTGGTTAACGCGATGCAGTCAACAAAGTTTCATTGGGCCCGGGTAACTCGGACAATTGCATGGTTGGGGTCGATTTTCTTTCTCTCGGGATGCGATGTATCGAGTCGGCCGTCGGTTACGCCTCCAAAAGTCAATCCCGGATCGACCGCAGCAGCAGCGATCCGATCGTATGATTCGGACGGCAACGGTAGCCTAAGTAACTCCGAGCTGACCGCCTGTCCGGCGATCAGCAGCGCCCGTAAACTGTACGATCGAGACGGCGACGGACAGCTTTCACAGGAGGAGATCGCCGCGCGTCTCGAGCAGCTTTTTGGTTCGTCGGTTGGGCTCGTAACCGTGGACTGCGTCGTCACACGTCAGCGGCAACCGCTTTCGGGCGCCACCGTGCGATTTACTCCGGAACCGTTTTTGGATGGAGCAGTTCTGCCAGCGGTCGCAACTACCGACCAGAACGGGGAGGCCGCCCCGAGCATCGCAGCCGAGGATTTGCCGACCAATCTCCAAAAGGAGAAGTTGATGCAGCCGGGCATCTACCGCGTCGAAATCGAACATCCGGCGGTATCGGCCAAGAACAGCAAGCCACTCGGTGTCGAGGTTGATCCGTCGCGTCGCGACGGCACTACGGTGCGGCTCGATCTGTAATTTGCTGCCCGGTTTCAATAAATTCGCGAACATGCTCACGCCGCTCGCGCGGCGAAAGCATGGCGCCCGGCGGCAAAACGCTCGGCGCGCGGCGATGCGGCAAAACCTACGATTCGGGCCGCAGATTCGCGGTGTCGGGCCGATTGGATTCGCTCCCTCGCCGTGTAAAATGAGGGTCTTCTCATTGGCGCCAGAAATTTGGCACCAGAAACTTGGCGACAGAAACAGGTTCGATTCTTTCCAGGAGTGTCGACATGCGATTCAATCCTCACCGGCGGATGTTGGTTGGCGTTTCGTTGTTGTTGGTGGCCCTGGGCGCCGGGGCCGTCATGGGCCAGGCGTACACGGATGAATCCCCGGCCGCGCGCGACGCACGCATGGAGTGGTGGCGCGATGCGCGGTTCGGCATGTTCATTCACTGGGGCGTGTACGCCGTGCCGGCCGGCGAGTACAAGGGCGAGCGCCCGAACCATATCGGCGAATGGATCATGCTCGACCTGCGCATTCCGGTGAATGAGTACCGCGAATTCGCCCGCCAGTTCAATCCGGTGAAGTACGATCCGGAGGCGTGGGCCCAGTTGGCCAAGGACGCCGGGATGAAGTACATGGTCATTACGTCGAAACATCATGATGGCTTCGCGCTGTTTCCCTCGGACGTGACCAAGTGGGACATTGCCGATGCGTCGCCGTACGGCAAGGACCTGATCGGTCCGCTGGCCAAGGCGGCCCACGACAAGGGACTGAAGTTCGGCCTTTACTATTCGCAGGCGCAGGATTGGAACCATCCGGGCGGGGCGAAGGCCAAGGCGCGACCGCCGCATGCGGGCAAGCCGGCGGCTTGGGATCCGGCGCAGGACGGCAGCTTCGACGACTATCTCACCGAGATCGCCATTCCCCAGACCAAGGAGATCCTCGATCGCTACAACATCGACGTGCTGTGGTGGGATACGCCGGTCGAGATGACCAAGGAGCGGGCCGAGCGATTCATGCCGCTGTTGAAGGATCACCCGAACTTGATCGTGAACAATCGGCTGGTGCGGCCGGTGCCGAAGGGCGATTTTGATACGCCCGAGCAGCGGATACCGGGCACGGGCATCGAGGGCGACTGGGAAACGTGCATGACGATGAACCGCACGTGGGGCTACAAGCACTACGATCACGATTGGAAGAGCGTGAAGCTGCTGCTCACGAATCTCATCGACATCGCCTCGAAGGGCGGCAACTATTTGCTCAATATCGGGCCGAAGCCGGACGGCACGATTCCGCAGGAGTCGATCGATCGGCTGCAGGCGATCGGCAAGTGGATGAAGGTGAACGGCGAGTCGATCTACGGCACGACGGCGAGCCCGACGCCCCGGCCGAAGTGGGGCCGCATTACGAAGAAGGTGGCCGGCGGCGACACGACGCTGTACTTGAGCGTGTTCGACTGGCCGGCCGACGGTAAGCTGCCGGTGGGCGTGGGGAACGAAGTGGCCGAGTGCTTCTTGCTGGCCGACCCAAGCCGCAAGTTCGAGGTCGACCGCTCGGAGGCGGATGGGTTGACGGTGAATCTCACCGGCGACGCGCCGGATGAGATTGCGTCGGTCGTGGTGCTGAAGCTCAAGGGTGAGCCGAATCCGCTGGTGAAGGCGACGCTGCAAGGCACCGACGGCCGCGTGGTGCTGAGCGCACAGGATGCCGACATTCATTCGCAGCAGAACACGACGCCGCGGGTCGAGTCGCCCCAGGAACCGGCCAACATCGGCTACTGGACAGAGCCATCGGCCTGGCTGAGCTACAAGTTTCAACTGCAGAAGCCGGGCACGTTCGAAGTGGTGCTCGAAACCGCGGCGACCGGTGACGGCAGCAAACTGGGTGTCAACATCGGCGACGAGCGGCTGCAAATCGATGTGCCAAACACGGGCGACTACCGCAAATACGCGGAGACGAAAGCCGGGCGGGTGACGCTGTCGAAGCCGGGCGTTCACGGCCTCGAAATTCGGCCGAGCGAACGCGGTTGGAAGCCGGTGAATCTGCGGGCGGTGAAGCTGGTGCCGGCGGAGTGATTTTGTCGTGTGGCACGCCCAGAGCTTCAAGCGATGGGCGTGGATTGCCGGTGACATTGACCACGCCCTTCGCCGGAGGCTCAGGGACGTGCCACGCATTTCGGTGGGATGAACCATGAACGTACGGCAAACACGTGAACCGGCCCGCGTTTCGCGGCGTGATTTTGTGAAGTCGGCGGCTGCGGTGGCCCTCGCGGCTCCGACGATCGTCCCCGCGTCGGTCTTTGGCCAGAATGCGCCGAGCAATCGCATCGCGATGGGTTGCATCGGCGTCGGCAACAAGGGGATCGAAATCCTCAACAAATTCATGCGGCATGGCGATTGCCAGATCGTCGCCGTGTGCGATGTGAATCGGGCGAGCTACGGCTACCGCGATCCGGATCAGTTTCTCGGTCGGGAGCCGGCCAAACAGGTTGTCGAGAAGTATTACGGGCGGTCGCGGCCGTCGGGCGATTACAAAGGCTGCGACACGCACACCGATTTCCGCGAACTGTTAGCGCGCGACGACATCGACGCCGTGACGGTCTGCACGCCCGACCATTGGCACGCGATCATGACAGTCCGTGCGGCCGAGGCGGGCAAGGACATCTACTGCGAAAAGCCGTTGTCGCTCAACGTGGCCGACGGGCGGGCGATGGTCGAGGCCGTGCGGAAACACAAGCGGGTGCTGCAAACCGGTAGCCATAGTCGCAGCGATCCGAGAATTCGCCACGCCTGCGAGTTGGTGCGCAACGGCTACTTGGGCGAGGTACGGCGCGTGGTGACGCACGTGGCGCGGAACAACAAGGTCGGGCCGGGGCCCGGCTGGCAGCCGATGCCGGTGCCCGACGGGTTCGATTACGAGATGTGGCTCGGCCCGGCGCCGTTGGCCCCGTATCACGTCGATCGTTGCCTGTACCGGTTCCGCTTCCACTACGATTATTCGGGCGGGCAGATCACCAATTTCGGGGCCCATTCGAACGACGTCGCCCAATGGGCATTGGGCATGGACGACAGCGGCCCGCTGAGCGTGTCGAGCGTGTATGCCGAGTTTCCGGAGAAGGGCAGCCTGTTCAACACGGCCACGTACACCGATTACCGCTGCAAATATGCCAACGGCGTCGAGCTGGAATGCATGACGGCCGATCCGGCGATGCGAATGATCTTCGAGGGCAGCGAGGGCATGTTGCGGATCGATTCCGCGGGCGAAAACTTCGTGACGATTCCGGAGAAGATTAAGACGGTCGAACTCGGGCCGAACGACATCCGGCTGGGCACGGCGACTGATCATCAGCGGGACTTCCTGGATTGTGTCAAATCGCGGCAGGACCCGAGCGCGCCGGTCGAAGTCGGCCACCGCAGCGCCACGCTCTGCCACATCGGCAACATCGCGCTGCGGCTGGGCGCGCAGGGGCTCAAGTGGGACCCGCAGGCCGAGCGATTCGGCGGCCGGCGAGCGGACGAGGCGAACGCGATGCTCACGCGCGCCGCCCGCAGTCCTTGGAACGAATGATTTTCACCACAGAGGACACAGAGGGCACAGAGTAAAACGAATGTGCCATTTCTCTGCGTACTCTGTGCCCTCGGTGGTGAATCTGATTTTGCACATCGCTGAGAAACTCTGAATGCACGCCACGCAGAAAAATGACGAGGCGAGTGGCGTGGCCGTTCGCAAGCCAACCGATGCTCGCGTGGTCGGCGCAGAGCTGTATTTGTTGCGCGTGAGGACGCGCGTGCCGCTGAAGTTTGGCACCGAGGCGCTGACGAGCGTGACGTGTGCGCGGGTGCGAATGCGTGTGGTCGGCCGCGATGGGCGATCGGCCGATGGCTGGGGCGAGACGCCGCTCAGCGTGCAGTGGGCCTGGCCGAGCGAGCAGTCGTTCGCGGCGCGGCAGGAGGCGATGATCGCGTTTTGCCGCACTCTGGCGGAAGCGTGGGCCGGATTTACTGCGTGGGGGCATCCGCTCGAGATTGGGGCCGCGTTTCAGCGCGACGTGCTGGGGCGGCTCATCGATGAATTCAATCGTGAATTGCCGGTCGCGAATCAATTGCCCTATCTGGCGGCGCTGGTGTGCTGCTCGGCGTTCGACATCGCGCTGCACGATGCATACGGCAAGCTGCAGGGCGTGCCGATTTATGCCACGTACAACCAGCGTTACATGAACGGCGACCTGGCGGAACACTTGACGGCGGACGCGGATCTGGGCGAGCCGTTTCGGGGCAAGTTTCCCAGCGATTTCCTGGTGTCCGATGCACCGCGGACGCTACCCGTGTGGCACCTGGTGGGCGGGCTCGATCCGTTGGAACCCGGTGATCTCACGGGCGACGAACCGCGGGACGGATATCCGGTATTGCTGGCCGATTGGATCGATCGCGACGGGCTCGACTGCTTGAAGGTGAAGCTGCGTGGCACGGACGCGGCCTGGGACTACGAACGGATGGTTCGCGTCGGCCGAATCGCGCAGGCTAAGGGCGCGCGGTGGCTGAGCGCGGATTTCAATTGCACCGTTCGCGAGCCGGCCTACGTCAGCGACGTGCTCGACCGGCTCGCGGTCGACGAGCCGGCCATCTTCGGGATGATCTTGTACGTCGAGCAGCCGTTCCCCTACGACCTCGAAGCGCATCGCATCGACGTGCGGAGCGTGGCGCGGCGGAAGCCGCTGTTGATGGACGAGAGCGCGCACGACTGGCGGCTGGTGCGCTTGGGCCGGTCGCTCGGCTGGTCCGGCGTGGCGCTCAAGACGTGTAAGACGCAAACCGGGGCGCTGCTGGCGCTGTGCTGGGCGCGGGCCCACGGTATGGCACTGATGGTGCAGGACCTCACGAACCCGATGCTGGCGCAGATTCCGCACGTGCTCTTGGCCGCACACGCAGGCACGATCATGGGCGTCGAATCGAATGCGATGCAGTTTTATCCGGAGGCGTCGGCGCCGGAAGCTCGCGTGCATCCCGGGCTCTACGCGCGGCGCGGCGGCGTGTTGGACTCGTCGACGGTCGCGGGCCCAGGTTTCGGCTACCGCCTCGAGGAAATCGCTCGGCCGCTTCCGGCGCCGGCGGCTGTTTGCGGCGAGACCAATCGCTGAAGACAGCAGCCGGCGATTGCGGTGAACCGCGTTGGCTACGAAATCGCCGGCACGGCGAATTCGGGCCGGTGATATTCGCGCCGCAGGAATTGGTTGGCGGCCGCCGCGCTGGGGCCGGTGAATTGTTCGGTCGTGCCGTCGAATTCCAGCACCGGGCTGACCTTGAATTCCGAATTGGCCAGATCGACGCCGTTGTCGGCCAGGTGCTTGTTGAATTGCTCCACCAGTTCGTCCCAGGCCGGGAGATTCTGGTTGAGTGCATCGGCCGATTCGCGCGTGTAGGACTGACCCATTCGGCAGGCGATGTTGGCCAGGTTGCACCAGGCGGTGGCCTGATGGCCGATCTGGACTTCGCAGTTCAGCTTGCTGCGGTCGCGGTCCAAAACTGCGGCCACGAAATTGCGCGCATGCCTGGCGCCGGAGTCGCCGCGGAACCTCTTGATTTCTTTGCCACTGCTGTCGCGGGCCGCGCCGCCGCCGCGTCCGCCGGCATAGTATCCGCCTTCGCATTGGATGACGTAACCGCTGCCGACGCCCTTGTAGTTAAGAGCGTCGTTGTCGCCTGCCCGGGCCGGCAGATTGCTCAGGCCGAAGATAACGGGGATCGATCCCGTGTCGTAGGAGACGAACGTGACGTTCGGCGTCTGGCCGGCGTCGTTCCAAAGCATTCGTCCGCCGGCCGCCAGCACGCGCTTCGGGAACGGCACTTTGTCTTGCAGCACCACGTTCACGGCATCATCAAGCACATGCACGCCCCAGTTGCCCTGCTCGCCGTTGCCCGTGTTCCAATCCCAGTGCCAGTCGTAGTGCAGCTTGTCGCGATAAATGGGCAAGTCCTCGGCCGGGCCGACCCACAGGTTGTAATCGACGGACGATGGTATCGCGAGCGGTTGGCTGCGCTTGCCGATCGACTCACGCTTGCCATAGCGGCAGACTTCGACGTACTTGATGTCGCCGAGCGGCTTGTCTTGATGAAGATACTCTTTGAGCTCGGACTGCAATTCATCGGACCGCTGCTGCGTGCCCACCTGGACGATTCGATCGTGCTTGCGGGCCGCTTTGACGAGCTGCTGACCTTCCCAATGATTGTGGGCCAGCGGCTTTTCGACGTACACGTCCTTGCCGGCCTGGCAGGCCCAAATGGCGGCCAGCACGTGCCAATGATTGCACGTGGCGATGGCCACGGCGTCGACGGCGTTGTCTTCCAGCAGCTTGCGCAGGTCGGTGTATTTGTTCGCGCGCGGATGACCCTCGGCCGCTTTGTCGAGCAGTTGCTGATCCACCTCGCACAGGGCGGCGATGCGGACATTTCGCAAACTGGAAAACTGCTTCAGCAGTTCATTACCTCGCCCGCCCAGCCCAATGAACCCCAAATTGAGCCGATCGTTGACGCCCTGGGCGCGGAGCGCTGGCGAGATGGCCAGGGCCGCCCCGACGGCGGCCGACGTTTGCAGAAAGTGACGACGATGAATGAGAGTCATGCTCTACCCCCAGATTACGGATGAATTCCCAGCACTGCGGATTCTACCACGGGGCCGCACAACGAAGGCAGGCCGCCCCTGGAATTTCGCGTCACGATCCTAAGCTAATTCGGCTGCGGCGACGGCGAAAGCTCGGCGTTCATCGCCGATGCGGCCACTGTCCGTCCCAAAAAGATGGCAAAGACGGCGGTTCCTGCCAGCACGGTCTGCCAGCTGAATCGCCACTTAATCCACGGCACGCCCGCGGCGAATAGCCTCCCATTGCACTCAGTCACAATCCGCGGTGACAATCAGCGGCATGGACCGCCCGCGACTACTCCATTGTCTGCGAATCGCCGTGTCGGCGGTGTGTGGGATGGTATGTGTGCTACTGATATGTTTGTGGGTGCGAAGTCTCGGTGTGAAAGATAGTTTACGTCGTGGCAATGGGAAAACATTTCTTAATATCCAATCCTACCGTGGCGAACTCGGAATAGGACGATGGGCGTATACGAGACGACCAATCCCTTGGCAACGGTCGGTTGCGCGCTTTGATGAACCCGCACCACGACTATGGCCGCAACTGAAAGACCAAGCTCCGCTTTCATATGTCGGTATCCGATGGCAGACCCTGCGACCGGTGAATCTGTTCGCAATGCGATATTGGTCTCCCGTCATACTCTCTGCCGCACTCGCAATTCTCCCGTGGCTCTCCTCGCTCCGCTGGAGCTTCTCCCTCCGCACACTCCTAATCGCCACCATGCTGATTGCAGTCGTAATGGGGCTGCTCGTGGCGTTCGTGCGCTAGGACTAAGTAAACTTTCGCATGACTCGTCGGGTGTTCAGTCCGCAAATCGTCCCAGCGATCGCAAGCAACGCAGCGATCGGTTCCGGCACCGCAGCCAGACTGCCGCTGCCCGCAGCAGCATTCTCTCGCCAGACAACGTAGTCAGCGGCGTCGATTTCGCCATTGCCGTTGCCATCAGCGCCTGTA
>JBIOWO010000191.1:0-8432 GCA_044868555.1 Lacipirellulaceae bacterium
CAGTCGGACGACGGGTCATTCGTTACCAAGCCCAGCGGCCAGCCGGGTGTCACTGCACTGTGCGTGATGGCCTTCCTCTCAAGCGGTCACTCGCCCGGCCAGGGGCGGCACGGCAAGCAGCTCGACCGTTCCATCGATTTTGTGCTGAGCTGCCAACGCGAAGACGGTCTGTTTTCGCTCGAAGTCACGGAGCTGCCGGCCGACGTTTGGACCGAGGCGACGCATACGGCCACCTACAATCACGCCATTACCGGCCTGATGCTGGGGGAGGTCTACGGCCAGACGGATGATGCGCGGGCGAAGAGAATCCGGCCTGCGATCGAGCGGGCCCTCGATTACACGCGGCGCTTGCAACAACGTCGCAAGCGATTTCCGGTGGACAAGGGAGGTTGGCGGTACATCAAGGACGTGCCGGTGAGCAGCAGCGGCGGCGGGGATGCCGATCTCTCCGCGACCGCCTGGCACATCATGTTTTTGCGATCGGCCAAGAACGCCCAGTTCGACGTGCCGGAGGACTACGTGGACGAAGCACTCGCCTTCGTCCGCAATTGCTACCAGCCGGAAACCGGCGCGTTCACCTACGCCATGTATACGAACGGCCGAATTCCCACTCGGGCGATGACCGGCGCCGGCGTTCTTAGTCTGTTCCTTTCCGGTCGCTACGATCGGGAGATAGAAACCAAATCGGGCCAGTGGATCTTGGACCATCCGTTTCGGCCGTACAACGGTTCGATGCACGTCACGGATCGCTACTTTTATTCGGCGTACTACTGCAGCCAGGCGGCGTTCCAGTTGGGCGGCCGATATTGGGAAACGTTCTATCCGGCGCTGGCCGAGGTGTTGCTGGAGAATCAAGCTGCCGGCGGCGAGTGGGAGCGGGAAGCGACGGACCCGGAGTTCGGCAAAGCCTATTCCACGGCACTGTGCGTATTGTCGCTCACACCGCCGTACCAACTGCTGCCGATTTATCAGCGGTGAGGCAACATCGCGAGCACGGCGCTCATTTCGAGGCGACGCTCACCAGGCTGTCGTTCGCCGGGGCGGTGTCCGGCTCGATCACGCGCATCGCGCGCCACTTGCCGTGCCAGAACCGCACGGTGTACGTCGCCGCCGCGATCCAAATCCACAATGTGATCAGCACCCAGCATCCGTAGATGTCCAGTCGCCAGACCTCCACCGCCAGGAAGCTGCCGGCGGCCAGCATCGCGGCCAGCACCAGGCTCACGCCCAGTACGAAGGCCGTGTCGCCCGCCCCCTTGATCGCGCCGACGAACACCATTTGCGTCGCGTCGAGCAGATTGTACGCCGCCACGAACCGCAGCAGCAGCACGGCCATGCCGTAGGATGCGGATTGCTGCGACGTGATTGCTCCCGCGGGAAAAAATCCCCATAGGAAGAGCCCCGGCGCCAGCGCGTAGAGCAATGAGATCCCCAACATGTATAGCCAGGAGATTTGCAACGTGGTGTACGTGGCGCGGGCGGCCAGATCGTCGCGGTTGTCGCCCAGCCGCTCGCCGACCAGCACGCTCACCGCGATGTGCAGCCCGTAGATCGGCATGAAGGCCAGCGTGCTGATGCTAAACGCCATGCTGGTGGCCTCGGCCTCGGCGTCGCCCAACCGCGCGATCAGCAGGATAAACACGGTGAAACCAGTCACGTCCAACAGCATTTGCAGCCCGCTCGGCCCGCCAAAATACAATACGCGGCGGACCATTTCCCAGTCGAGACGCATCCCGCTGAGCGTGCCGAACTCCTCGCGGTGACTGCGCTGCAACGGCAGCGCCATGTACACCGTCGCCTTGCCCCACAGACTCAGCACGGTGGCCCACGCGGCCCCGGCCAGTCCCCATTCGGGAAAGCCGTAGTAGCCGAAGATCCAGCAATAGTCGAGCACGAGATTGAGCGCCGCCGCGCCGGCATCGACGATCATCACGACCCAGGTTTGCCCGCGGCCGCTGTAGAACACCGCGCCCGCCTGCGCGATAAGCATCGCCGGCGCGCCCGCGCACAGAATCTGAAAGTATTGCACTTCGTAGGCGTAGAAATCGGGTTCGTGCCCGGCCAGCGCGAAGAATTGCGGCGCCAGAGGTGCCGCCGCCAACATGAACGGCGTGAAGCCGATTGCGATCCACACGGCCTGCCACACGACCAGGCCGATGCGCTTCTGTTGTCGCGCCCCGTCGTACTGGGCCACGAACGTGTTCGCGTACGAACAGATGCCCAGCGGCAGGCACAACAGCGCGAACCACGGCGCCGACGCCGAGAACGCGGCCGCCATCGCCGTCGGCGATTGCCAGGCGACCAGCATTCGGTCGCAAAACGTCATCACGGTCCACGACAGGCTGGACACGACCAGCGGCAACGCCACGCGCAGCACCTCGCGCCCGCCGCCCGGTCGGCCCCACCACGTTGGGTCGATAGCATTCGAGTCGTTGAGCGTCATGCTGCCACCTGTTCCGTCAAACTGTCTGCCGAACGAGTTTGGCCCCTGGGAAGATACCAGAGGACACGGGCCGGGGCGACCGGGTTCGGCAGTGTACTACTCTCGCTCCGCGAGAGGAAATGCATCTCGCGGAGCGAGATGAGTACGCTAAACTGTACCAATGTTGTGCGAAAAGTTCGCTGGGCAATCGACGATTTACTCGGCACAATGGGGTTCATCCTCGCGAGACCAGATTCATGCCGTCGTTTGACGCTACCACGATTTCCGCTCGACGTGATCGCGCCGCAGCCGCATTGGGCGACGATGCGCCGCTCCTATTGATCGGCGCCGGGAATCCGATTCCGAAACCGGGCGGCTTGGACCAGACGTATCCGTTCCTTGCGCATCCGGAGTACTACTGGCTCACCGAATCGCGGCGTTCGGGCGGCGTGCTGGCGTTCGAGCCGAGTGCTGGCTGGACGCATTTCGTGCGGCCCGTCGACGCGGCCGAGCGATTGTGGGAGGGCGAGCCCGAAGCGGTCGAGGGAATTGACAGTGCCCAATTCGAGGATTGGCTCAAGGCCCGCGGCGATCGGCCGATCGCCGTTTTGGGCAGCCCGATGCCGAATCTCGTCGGTGATGAAGCACTATCCGCAACAATGCGCGAGCGGCTCGATGCCACGCGGCGCATCAAAGACGCCGCCGAGCTCGCGTGCGTCGAGCGTGCGATTCGCGCGACGGCCGCGGGCTTTGCTCGTGCGCGGGAAGTGATCCGGCCCGGCACTACCGAGCGGGCGATCCAGATCGAGATCGAAGCCGAGTTTTTGCGCCATGGCGCGGATGGCCTCGGATACGGGTCGATTGTCGGCGCCGGTTCTCGGGCGGCCATTCTCCATTCGACGCCGGGCCCGACCGTCGTCGGGCCCGAAGATGTGGTGCTTGTCGATGCGGCCGGTGAGGTAGCTCTCTACACGGCCGACGTCACGCGCACATTTTCGGCCGGCGACAAGTTCACGCCCGAGCAGCAGGCCATCTACGACCTGGTGCTCGCCGCCGAACTGGCCGCGATCGCCAAATGCCGCGACGGCGTCGAATGGCACGACGTGCACCGCGTCGCCGCTGCCGAACTGGCCGCCGGCTTGCGCGATCTGGGCATCTTGAAAATGGCGGTCGACGAAGCACTCGACAGCGAAGCGATCGCTCTCTTCTTCCCGCACGGCATCGGTCACATGCTGGGCCTGGGCGTCCGCGACGTCGGTGGCCGCACGCCGGGCCGCGAGGAAGGCCGCAAGTGCTGCGGTGCGAAAGTCCGCGTCGACCTGCCGCTCCGCGCGAACTTTCTGATGACGGTCGAGCCCGGACTGTACTTCGTCCCGGCCTTGCTCGACGATCCAGTGCAACGCGAAAAATTCAGGGACGCGATCGCTTGGGACACACTCGACCGCTGGCGGAAAGTCGGCGGCGTGCGGATCGAGGACAACGTCCTCGTCACCACCGGCGAACCGCAGGTGCTGACTGCCTGCATCGCGAAGTAGAGCCGGCAAAAAAACAGCGGCCCGCCGGGAGTCGAAAACTCCCGCGGGCCGCCAGGCTGGCGTGTGTTTCAATCCAGCGTTACTTTCGACCAATTAGGCCGACTTCTCCGGAGCAGCAGGAGCAGCTTCCGGCGAGGCCGGAGCGGCGCCCGACTCGGTCGCTTCGCCGCAACCGCAGCCGCCGCCACAACCACCGTCGCAACCGCTATCGCAGCCGCCGTCGCACGACGACTCGCAGCCGCAATCCATCTGGCAGCAGCAGTGATGACGGTGGAACAGGCCGCGGAGGAAACCGCCGCAGCAACCACCACCATGGCAGCCGCAACCGCCGAACAGACGGGCTTCGGCGCTGCCGGTGCTCGTCAGGACCAGGGCCACCACGGCCACGAAGCTCAGCACGAAACGTCGAGAAAGCATTGCACACCCTCACATTGTTTTGTGACAACCCGCGCAAGCGCCCGCCAATCGGCGAACCAGCGCTCCGCGGGATTCTCAAAAACACTAGGTTGCACTTTCGCGACGAGCAAACAAATGGCGCCGACCGCCATGTCGGCTGTGCCGATTCTGCGGATTCCCGGCCTCGCACGGGGACTGTCCCCCTTCTTTCGCCCCGCAGCGTTTTTCACTTCGATCCCGAAGGGCTCGGAGTCAGCGCCGATGGCAGTTCCTTCAGCCGAAAGTTGCGATACTCGATTTTCATCGGCGGCCCCGTATGGACCTGCACGCCGAGCAATCCGTCGAATTTACGGTGCTTCGCATCGTCATCGACGACGACACTCATGACGCGGCCGTTCACGAGATGCGTCATCGAGTTGCCACGCACGATCAGGTGAACTTCATTCCAGTCGTCGTCTTTTTGGAGCGTGGCCAATTCATCTTTGTCGCCGACGCTGCCGATGATCCGAACGATCCCATCCGCATCCGCCCGGCACGCATCGCCCCGCTGCGCCAGAAACGTGCGGCCTTTCTCCTCGTAGTTTTGGCCCGTGTACTTCTTCGCCCCGTCGATGTCGCACTGATAACCACGCAGCGCGAAGGGCGTGTCGGCGATTTCCTCGCTCCGATAATTGATCCCGCTGTTTCCGCGCGACGACACGCGAAAGTCCACCTTCAAATCAAAGTCGCGCGGTTTACCGCCGCGCCAGATGATAAAGGTGTTCCGCTTCAAGAGCGTCTCGGGAGTCACTTCGCCAACCAGGCAGCCATTTTCCACTCGCCAATACTTCGGATCACCTTCCCAGCCGTTCAGCGACTTCCCATCGAAGATCGGTGTGAACCCGGTTTCATCATGCGGAGCAGGCGTGGGATAAACCTGCTGGGCGCCAACGCGGTCGATTTTGCCGGCATACAGAACGATTGCCGCCGCGCCCAAAACGAAACGAACCATTGCCGCTTGCCTGTAGAATGTGGAACAGCCAGGAACCATACCTTGGCCCTTTGAAGTGATTCCTCGGGCTAAGTATTCCAAGGGTCGCCAGATCGGTCTTTCAATATGGCCAACGCAAGTAGTCCCGGTAGACCGATAAACCCAAAGAGTCCCCAGGCCATGCTTCGTCCCTTAGCCTTCGCGTAGTATCCGAAGCCGGTGATCGCCAAGGCCGTTCCAACCAACAGCAAAAGGAGAGCGACCGAATTGAGTGAACCCTCCGGTTGGTTATTATTCATCACCAAGCCGGCAATCTGAATGATGATCCCTGGAATGAAGAACAAGAAGCTCAGTGTGTTGTATCGCTTAACCATTCATTTCCCCTTTCACGATCGCGAATCCGACCTACAAGGCTACCAATTCCAGACGAAAAAGTAAAAGCGGTTGGATGGCGATTCGCGTCCCCGGTGAGGTCTTCCCCGCGCCGGTTTACAAGACGGGCGCTTCAACCTGTTGACCACGCAACGCTAGTTCGCTCCCGCGTCTGGTGATAAGTCGTTTCGACGTTCGCCCCAGTTGCCAAATCCAACGGGCCGCATGGGGGTGGGGCCAAACGGATCGTTACGCAATCCGGGGATCTGCCGGGTGTTGAAAAGGTAGCCTTTCTCGTTGGCCTCCGCGATGTTCTGCATGTTCTGGAGCCGCACATTGGTGATCGCCCCCTGCCAGGCATCTTGCGTCGGCGTGAGGAAGAACGCCTGCTCCCGCTGTCGCCGTCGCTGCGCGGCGGCGGCCGCTTCCGTCGCCTGACTCTCCCGCGATTCAATTGCCACCCTCTCTTGCTGCGCTTGAATGTCCGACAACTGCTTCTGGTGCGCCTGGATCATTGTGGCCGCATGCTGCATCTCGAGCGCGTGCTTCTGCTCGTAGAGCTGGCGGAGCGTGTGCAACTGTGTCGGCGACATTTTGCCGAACGATCGTTCCAGCATCGGAACGTCGTCGAATCGGTACCCTTCGTGAGCCAGCATATACGACATGAGCCACGCGACGTCGGCCTGCGACTGGGGTGACTGCTGTTCAATGGACGCGGCTGGTGCTGGCGATTGGGCCGGCTCAAATGGAATTTGCCCGAGAACGCCGGCGCACGTCCCTGAGACGGCGACGACGATCACCAGCCAGTCGACACGCAGCTTCATGAGCGATGTCTCCGAATTTGTCCTACCAACGACTGATGGCGAACCGCGGTCGCTGATATTCGCCTCGTAAAGCATAGCTCAGTTGCAGCGGTTGGGGAGGGATTCGAACCCCCGGTACCTTTCGGTACGCCGGTTTTCAAGACCGGTGCCTTAAACCACTCGGCCAATCACGATCGGGAAGGAACGTGCAGCGGGCATGCGTGGCATTCTATCGAACTTGCCGTCCCCTGTAACGAGCGCCATAATAGTTCTAGGACCAGTCGGAGTTCCTGCCATGGCAAACGACTTTTCACTCGAGCGACGATTAGAGGCCCTCGAACGCGAGGTTGCCGAGATCAAGCTCCGTCTCTCGACTAGTCCATCGAATGGGAATTGGGTGGATGAAATCGCCGGTTCGATGAAGCAGCTGCCCGATTTCGATGAAGTGGTCCGTCTCGGGCGCGAATTTCGTGAGAAAATGAGAATTCCGGCCGACGAGTGAGCACACGGAATGTATTTGCTCGACACGGACCATCTGGTGATCCTTCAGCGCGAGAGCGAACCTGAGTACGGACGACTTCGAGCGGCGATGAGCCGGTACGCGGCGAGCGACTTCTTCCTGTCGATCGTTAGTTTTCACGAGCAGGTGCTCGGGGCAAACGCCTTCATCGCACGAGCTAGAACGCGCGAGATAGTCATACGCGGCTACCAAATGCTGGAGCTTTGTTTGATCGACTTCAATCGCTTTCGAGTGCTGCCCTTTGATGAGCCGACCGCCGCACAGTTCGACGCCCTGCGTTCGCACGTCCAGATCGGAGCGATGGATCTGCGCATCGCGGCGACGGCACTGTCGCATTCGTTAACCCTTTTAACGCGGAACACGGTTGATTTTGAGAAGGTTCCGGACCTGGTCGTAGAGGACTGGTTATCGGGTTAGGTGTTGGTGCCGCGCGTCTCGCGAATGACAACGGGAAGAGTCGTCATGTCTGACCCGATTCTTGGGATGCGGCGCACTTTCGCGATCTTCGTTCTGATTGTGCTCTACACAATCGCGCCGGTCCTGTCGGTGCTCTTGGCTTCGCTCATCGCCAACTCGCTTGGATGCAGGCTGGACGAAGGTGACGTGCATCCATGCAAGTGTCTTGGAGTAAACATTGGGGAGCCGCTTTACGTTATGGGTGTGGCTGGGTGGCTTGCATTGGTGACATTGCCGACCGGGCTGATCGCAATGATCACGTTCTTGGTAGTCACCGTATCATCGGCGTGGTGGAAACGACGATGACGCTCGCACTCCGTAGTTGACAGTAACATCGCAGCGGTTGGGGAGGGATTCGAACCCCCGGTACCTTTCGGTACGCCGGTTTTCAAGACCGGTGCCTTAAACCACTCGGCCACCCAACCAGGTTCTTTATTATGGGCGTGTTTGCTGCACGGCTTTGCCGCTCGTTTCGACTCCTGTCGAAGTTATTTTGGGTGCAGTTCCACGTATCGACAATAGAATTCCACGGCGCGCCAGATGTAAACCATGGTAAACACTCCGACAAGAAAACACGGTAGGTCGTTCCAAACCGATTCGAGTGTCCACGATGGGCGCCGCAACGGGACCACTGCGCCTTCAGGTGCCGAATACTCCGGTTTTGGCGGTGCAAATGCTTTGTGGCGATCCGCAAATTCGGGATCCATTCGACCACGGATCTGCTTCTGATATTTCACATCGCGCAGCGTCATCCCCGTGTAAAAAATTAGGAAGGCGATCGCGGCCGTCCAAGTTAGCGCCGAGCTAAGAAGATAAATATACTCGGCGCTCGCCCATCCGTCGGTTATCAACAACACACTAATGCCGATCAGAAACGTGGGTACACCCATGCGAACGCTGCTGTAGTGTCTGGCCCATTCGCCGGCCTCGGCATACTCGGCAACCAAAAACTCATCAT
>JBIOWO010000192.1:0-28226 GCA_044868555.1 Lacipirellulaceae bacterium
CCAGCCCCCAATCCCCAGCCCCCAGCCCCCAGCCCCCAGCCCCCAGCCCCCTCCTCCAGGGGTGGCCAAGAATAGTTGCTGAAGCCCGCCCGCCCTTTTGCTAACGTGGCAGGCGAGATGACCGTCCGGGCGTTGCTGCCGTAGTGCACTCGCCGCCGGACGGCCGTGGCATGTTGAATAACGCGAGTGGCCAGCGACTTGTGCCCCTCGTATTCCGGCACCCACGGCCCATGGCGGTTCCCTGGGAAGCAGCGTACGGCGCCTGGGCGGTTGGAAAAGCCCGGTGCATCGGCATGACGGCCAAGGCCGCACGCCGACGTGCGCCGGCTTCAGCCAGGGGGGCCCTTCCATTTCTTTTTTTCAGACGTGTTGATTCGGAAACCGAAACCGCCATCCAAAAAGAAGGAGCGAATGACGAGCTAAGCCACCCGATCCAACAGCATCGCCCAATAAAAAAGGCCCGCCCGAAGGCAGGCCCAGATTGAGAGCATATCCATTTTGAGTCGAGCGGTTCGTAAACCCTCTCCCGGTCCCGGTGAGGGACCGGGAGAGGGTATATATTCGCTACACCGTTGCCTTAGATGCACAAGTGGTCGGTCAGCCGTGAATTGATGTAGCTGAAGCGCAAGAATTCAGCCCTCATGCGAGAATCTGAAGTCTTGCGACTTCAGCTACGCAGATTTAGATTCCAACGTGGGGCAGATCCTACTCGGCCCGGCGGCCGTTCCGCGCGCCCATCAGCCGCCGCCCGCCGACCACGAGCCCGATCACACCGCATACCAACCCGCCGAACAAGATCGCGCCCGGCTCGGGAATGGTGGCTGCAAACGTCGGCGGACGCAAGAAACTCGGCACGGTATCTCCCAAGAGAGTGGTGGCCTCGCGATAGCCGACGTAGAAGCTGCCCGCAGTGGCTGTCGTGGTAAAAACTACCTGGTTCGTGCCAAACGTCGCCAGCCCGTTTCCCGATCCGTCGAGCATGATGCCGAGCGCATACCAATCGCTTGGAGTCGACGACAAATCAAACGAGGCCAGGATGACCCATTCATCGGTAGTCAGATTGAGCGCATCGGCGTTTTGATTTCCGCCGTCGCCTGCATCAATCAAATAGAGCATCTCAGAAACTGCACCACCGCCCACCGGTGGGCTAAGCTTTTCGTAATACCATGCAACGCCCGTGTTCCCTACGCCGCTATCGGCGGCACCCGAAACTCCCGCTTGACCACTCACGTTGGGCAGAGGACTTACGGCCGAACCATCGATTGAGCCGGCCAAGCCAAACCACGAGAACTCTCCACCGCGGAACGGGCTAGCGCCGCCGGCTGCGCTACTGACAGGCTGGTCCACCGTGTCGATGTAGGCATTCACCATGAACGATTGCGCGCCGGCGGCGAATGTTCCATCGGCAACTACGGCATTGCCACCGCCGGCACCGTCCCATACCGTGATCGCCTTCGTGTGACCGGGCGGGGCCGGAATCGAGTTCTCATTCAAGCCAAGAACCGGAGCGGCGTTGGGCGTAATTACCCGCGGACCGACGAAACCAAAGGAATGACCGGCCACCACCGAGGCATCGGCCAACGCATCGACGTTGGGCGCCGCATAGCTGGTGACGAGCGTGGCCGCGTTATTCGTACCCGGTGTGGCCGGCCGCATGCCAAAATCACGACCATTGTTGTTCGTATCGACGCCGTCCGTGTAGCGCGCCACCGACGATGCGGGCCGCAGCGGCGAGCCCGCTAGGTCCCCCGGATTATACGCCCCCCTCAGGGTCGCACTGCCGACCTGAGTCGTCATCGCCGCCGAGAGCGCTCCATAGCTGGTGGCGCCGGCGGCCGTCGGTCCGCGGAAACCTTCGTACACGACACCGTCCATGAGCGTGGTCGTGCCGAACGCGCCATTCCAAAGCTGGATCTGTTCCGAATCATTTTGGAAAAAGTCGGCAGCTACAGTCTGCTGCCCCGGAACTGCCACACCAATATTCGCAAGTACGTAGTAGCCGCCGGCAGCCAACATCGTGGTCCCACTGCTAACTGCCCCGGGGATTGTTGCCATCGGGTTGAGCGGAGCGTTGTTGTCGACTCCGCCGACGCTCCAGCCGCTGATGTCCACCGCTGCTCCGCCGTTGTTGTACAGTTCGATGAACTCGCGATCGTCGCCGCTAAAGTCGTCGTAACTAAACTCATTGATCACGACGTCTGCTTGCGCGAAGCGGCACACAATGGATACAGAGAGCAAAGCGAGCGAGCAGATTACTAAACGGCGCATAATAGTTGTCCTCAAATAATTCGATCCGGCGCCTGGTCTCGACCAAGAAACGACCGACGCAAGCACCCGCCGCCCCGCGGGAACCCACACGCCCTCCTATTATCATCAAATCCGGCAAATACTGTCAACGAATTTCCCGCCGAAAAATGCAGGATGCTTCGGCACAAGGCCGTAACCCCCTATTGTTGGGGGTAAGCTCATCGCCGTCGCCAGGCCGCTCCAATCAGCCGGAATACTACCGCGGCGCCGGCGGCGCCGGCGTCTTGTTCGCCGGCTCGGTCGTTGGCAAACCGGTTGAGAGGGCCGGCTTGTTGTCCGCTCCCGCCAGATTCGACCGGTATTTGAACGGCTTGTAGAGCGGGTCGCCGACGAGCGACATCATCCAACTGTTGAACGGCGAGGAGCGGTAGTAACACTCGACCAGCGTCATGTTTCCCTGCAGCAGCATCGCGAAGAACTCGTTGGGCCGCGGAAACGACACCAGGTACGGCTCGTACACCGGGCCGATCGTCACACAAACGCCGTCCTCCAACAGCTTCTTGCACCAGGCGTGGCTGTCCGGGCTGCGGAGCGTGTCCAGCTCGAAGCTGGCCAGGTGATAGGCCACCGCGCCCGGCTTCCACTCGAAGGCGTCGACATAGTTGCCCAGGCTGTACCAGCCGCAGTACAGGGCGGCGTCTTTGCACTCGCCCGCTTGGAAAAGCTTCGGCGTGCTCTCGACGACCACGTCCAGGTCGGTCATCTCGTCGATCCCCTTGGCGGTGATCAACAGCGAGCGGTCGAAATCGGCGTAGCTGCCCGGCACCACGTCGTTGCCGATGTTGGCGATGCCGCGGTTGTCGAAGTACGCCTTGCCGCGGAGCCCTTCCTTCTCGACTTTGATCGAAGTGTCGATCAGGCCCTTGGCCAAGGCCAGGGTCGGCGCGTCGATCCGGGCGACCATTAGCGTGCGGTAGACTTTGGGCAATTGGGAATTATCGAAGCCGGGTCGCAGGTAGTTCGGCTGCCAGCGCAGCAACTGGTAGTTGTCCGGCCACATCACGAGCGACAGCTCGCTGTCGAAGGCGGAGCCGGATTCGTTCTGCCGCACGACGGTGAGCTGGGCATCGATCCACTCGACCGTGCCGATGATGCCGGTCAGCCGCTCCATGAGGGCCAGCTCGAGTGCGTCGCGTTCGATGCCGGGGGGCGTCTGGTCCAAGAGCGATTTCACTTCCGCCAGCGCCGCGGTGCGCCCGCGAAGCGCGTCGAATTCGGTTTTCAGTGCCGGCTCCGGTTCCGATACGGTCGCCAACCGTTGATTGATGCCCTGCAGAATCACGTTGCCGCCGCCGGCCGCGCTGGCGAGCTGGTGCAGTTGCAGTTGGCCGCGGCTGCGCAGGTCGCCCGACGGCAGCTTCGACAGCCGCATCTGCGCGTCCTGGAGCGCCTTCTCCAAACCGGCACGAAGCTGCTCAATTTCGGACAACTTGGCGGCCGGCGCGGCGCCGCCCGGCTTATCGAGCGGGCCGCCGGGAGTCGGATCGGTCGACGGGCCGCCCGGCTGATCAGCAGGAGCCCCGGCGGATTGAGTGGCCAGCTTGCCGTCCGGCGGAATCACGGGGGTCGTACCGGCAGGCGCTTTGCCAGGCTCGGTCGATTGAAACACGGGCGCCTTTCCGGCATCGGCCTGCACTGCCTCACCGCCAGACTTGCCGTCTCCGCGCGGAGCATCGTCCCGCGATAACTCCCCCTTCGGAGCCACCTGCTCGAGCGCCCCGCGGATCTTCCCGAGCAAATCGACCCGATGGGCCCGCTCACCTTCCAGAAATGCCTGATACGCCTTCGAGCTGGCGTCGGCGGTGGCCGGACCGATCTTCAGCGGCACGCCCCACATCGTCACCAGGCAACGAATCTTCTGTTTCGGATCGTGCTCCTTGAGCCACTTCTGGATTTCCGGCCGCACGCCCCATTGCCACATGTCCCGCGGAATCACTTCTTCCTTGGGCACGTCGACGAGGCAAATGTTCTCGGCCGGAATGTTGCGGGCCTTGGCATAGTACTTGGCCAACGCCTCGGACTCGCGATTGCCCTTGGCCGCGATGATGGCGACTTCCTCAGGCAGCAAATCGGCCAGGCACGGCGCGGCCCAACAAGAGCAAAGCGCTAAGGCGAACAGTATGCGATGGATCACGGTATATCCTTATGGGTCGATTTTCTCGGTGGATCGATAATGTGATGAACCACGACGAACACCAAGGGCACGAAGAGGGGATTAAAGATGGGAGATGAGAGTTGAAGGAAAAAGGAATTGGTGCTCATTAACCGCAATCCCTCATCTCTTATCTCTCATCCCTCATCTCTTATCTCTCATCCCTCATCTGTTATCTCTCATCTTTCATCCCGACTTCTTCGTGTCCTTCGTGGCCTTCGTGGTTAAATTCGCTTCGTGGTTAAATTCGTTGCGCCCATGACCGTCCTGCTATTGGCGTTTATCTACTGCGCCTGCTGCCGGTGCAACCGGGCGAGCTGCTCTTCGCCCGTGGCTTCGTACGCCTTGGCCAAGGCCAGGTGAATCTCCGGCGACGTGGGCATTCCGTTGACGGCGAATTCCAAGTCCGGAATTGCTTCCTTCCACTTCCCGAGATTGACGAGGATCTGACCCCGCGTTTCGCGGAAATGGAATTCCTCCGGAAGGATTTCGAGCGCTTTATTGACCGCCTTGAGCGCTGCCTCGTAATCGGGCTTCGCGCCCTGGGTGGCGATAAATGCGAAGTTATTCCAGGCGATGGCGTTTTTCGGATCTTTCTTGACCGCTTCCAATAGATACGTCTTGGCCTGGTCAAAGTTCCCCGCCTCCGCCGCCGCGGTCCCGGCCGCCTCGAGAATTGCCGACTGAGTTCTCGGCGAAGCGGCAACCAGCTCGACCACCTGTTTCGCAACGGGAATCCGGTCCCGCTGGCGGTAGAGGAAGCCGACCTGACGCTGTAGCAAGTGCGGATCATCGGTCAGTTCGGCGGCCTCGACGAACAAATCGGCCAATTCGCGCGGGTCGGGGTCGGGCGTGGCGATGACCTCTTGAAACTCCCGCCGGCAGAGCTCCGAGAGGCTCTTTCGCGCCTCGTGGTTATCGGGCTCAAGTTTCAGCCACTCCCGCACCAGTTCGCGCGACGCATCCAAATTACCGAGCAGCTCCTCGGCGATGGCCCACGCACGGCAATCCATCGCCGAGAACTTTGCGCCCCGTCGGCGGCGGTCGGTCATGTGAGCGCGGATCGCCCGGGCGTCGCTGCGGGCCTCCTCGACCTGGCCCAGAGAAAGATCGATCTCCAACCGCATCACGGCCGCGGGCGGCAGTCGATTCACCAGCGGCTGCAGCACCTTCGACGCCTCGACGAATTGCTTTTCTCGCGCCAGCCACAAGGCGCGCAACAATTCGACTTCCGGACCTCTTGCGCCGAGCGTTTGCAGATGCTTCAGGTGAATGCCCATTAACCGCTGGGTTTCCTGGTTCGACAGGCGGAGTTTGTTTTCCAATACTTGTTGCAGGATCCAGGAGTGCGCCGGCCCATAGCCGGGCGCGTCTTCCGGCGCCAACTGCCGCATCCGCTCATAGGCTTCCGTGATTTTGCCGTCGTTGGCCAGCGCCGCGGCGGTTTGATAGTCGGTCATCTTGCTGTCGACGCCCAACTGGGCCAGCTTCTGCTCGTAGAGCCGCACGCGCGGAAAATCTTTGTCCTCCAGCGCCTGCTTCACAGCCAGGCGGTAGTCGGCGGCAATGCTTCCTTGCCCCCAGATTTTGCTCCAGGTAGCCGTCGCAATCACCGGCCCAAAGATCAAAACGGCCGGCAGCCCCCACAGTAGTTGCTTGTAGCTGCGCGAGCCGAGCCAGGCCTGGAAAAAACCGGCCAGCGCGGCGAAAGGATACCACAACCAGCGAGTCTTTTTGACCAGCCACAGGATCGCGCCATCGAGGTTGAGCGCCTCGGCGAGCCGCATGGCCGCGTGGCCCATCGACACGCCGAGCGCCCCCAGAGCGCGAAACGGCGCCCCCAGAAGGTTTCGCACCGATCTCGGCAGCAGCACGTCCGCCAGCCGAGTCAGCAGCTTCCACAGCATCAACAGCGGCCACACCAGCAGGTAGCCGATGCGCACCAGAATCGACTCCAACCCCTCGAATCGCTCGGTGACGGCCATCGCCGCCCGACCCAACTGGGCAAACAGCCACTCGATGGGCCGCACCAGCGCAGCCCCCACGTCGGCCAGCCACTTCAGCACTCGACCGGGGAGGCGTTGCAGGCGAACGTACCAGGGAAGTCGGGGACGACTCGGAGGCATGGAAGTGGTAGTCGACGCGTCGCGCGAGAATCAGGGGGCGCCGGCGTCGGCGGTGGCTCCGGAGTGGGTGATGGAATCGTAGAAGTGAGCGCGGGTCGCGAGCAGCAACTCGAGCGCGTGGGCGGCCTGTTGTTCGCCCACGGCACCAGGAGCCGTGGTCCAGACCTGAATCTGGAAATGGCGGGCGGGCTGCTGCTCGTTGTATTGCTTCTGAAACGATCGCCAGAAATCCGCCAGCAGCGAGCCGCTCGGCGGTTCGAGGCACGTGCCACGCTCATCGAACATACTGTAGGTCAACAGGCCGGAATTGCCGTCAGGCTTCTTGAACGTCACCTGGACGTAACCCCAACCGTCCGCTGCAATTCCCGGCGCCGAGGCCAAGGTGGTTGGGCCGATCTCCCAACCGGCGCCGTCGTAGCAGACACGCAGATCGTGCCACTCTGGACCGAACGGGAAGTCACACGACACCACGTAGTCGTGCCCCTGCGGATCGCGATATTGGTACACCCGCGAGTATTCGCCGAGGATGTCGTCGCGCTCGCGGTGTTGGGCTTCAAATCCGACTCGCTGCAGCTGGCCGATTTCGGCAGGCAGGGCCGGCTCCTCGAGCGCCAAGGCCTGGTCGAAGCGGTGCGGCGGGGGTGGTTCGGAGGCCAGGCCGATCAACTTGGGCACGGTAAATTGGGCCGCCGCCAGCGTGCCGAACGCCAGCAGCGGAATCATTCCCAGCGCAAATCGCGACCACAGCTCGTTGCGGACGCGGGTCCGCGCCGCCGCCGCGGCCACCACTTTCTCCGGCCGGGGCGTGCCCCAGGCTTGCAGCCGATCGAACCAGGCCACGATCTTCGCGCCGCGGGAGATCGGTGCGCCGGTGGATTCTTCGCCGCTCCTGGCAATCGGCGCCAACATCGCCACGAGCAGGTAATCGGTGCTCACCAGCGCGAGGAAAGTAATCGTGAACACGACGAGGCCCAACGTCTCGTGCGCCGTGCCCGACGACCAGTCGACTCCCCACCAGGCGTACGCGACGGCGATCGAGGTGATTCGCGTGACGTTCATGAACGTCGCCCATGCCACGCCCGCAATCGCCAGCAGGATCACATGAAACGGCGAGCGATTCCGCCAGATTCCATAAATCACCGCGCAGGCGATCACCGACATCACCGAGACGATGCCGCTGCACGCCTCGTCGACGAAAAACTCTTTGTCCGGCAGGCGGAGCGCATTGCCATCCATCAAATGATGTACGCCCAGCCAATCGAGAAAGAAGCTGCTCAAGCGGCTGCTGTAGTGCTGCAACTTGCTGATCAACCACTGATCGCGGTTCAAGGGCAGCGGGACGAGCAGCAGCAACATCGCCCAGATGCCCCACAGATACTCGACGCGCCACGCGCCCGAGACGCGCACAAATCGGCTGGCCACGAGCAACACGATCGACACAATCGCCAGCCAGGGACTACTGGCGACGTACGCCAGCGCCAACAGGCCCCAAGCCGCTGCCAGGAGGAGCATCAGGCCGACGCGGCTTTCCCGTCGCTCGCCCTCGACACGCGGACTCGATTGCGAGCAGCTTCGCCACAGCAGCCAGCCAAAGGCGGCCAGCACAAAGGGAAAGAATTGATACTGCGGGTGCTGCCACTGATTCTGAAAGAACGCAACCAGCAGCGGACCATAGGCCAGCACTACCACGGCGATGGTCGCCGCGATCGGACCCCAGAATTGTGCTGCGGTAGTCATAACCTAAGTCGCCGTAGCTGAACTCGCAAGAATTCAGATAAGCGCCGTCACGGACCGAATTTTTGCAAATTCAGCTACGTTCACAAACAGCTACGCTCACAAACTGAATTTTTGCAAATTCAGCTACGTTCGAGGTCACGAACTGAATTTTTGCAAATTCAGCTAAGTTCGAAGTCACGAACTGAATTTTTGCAAATTCAGCTACACTCAGAATTTCTGCAAACTCAGCTACGTTAGCGGCGTGACCGTCACTCACCGTTTCGCTGGACAACCAGATCGCCCATCACCAACATATCCATGGCCGTTCGCTGGAAACAGGAAACGGCTTCGTCCGGCGTGCGGACAATCGGTTCATTCTCGTTGAGCGACGTGTTGAGGAGTAGGGGCACGCCCGTCCGCTGGCGGAATCGATCGATCAACTCCCAGTATAACGGACTGGTGCGGCGAGAAACCGTCTGCAGCCGGCCGGAACCATCGACATGGGTGACCGCCGGGATTACAGCCTGTTTATCCGGCCTAATCGGCAGCACCCGCTCCATAAACGGCGACGGCTCGTCGACCTCAAAATACTCGCCCACGTATTCCTCGAGAATGCTCGGCGCGAACGGCCGGAACTTCTCGCGGAACTTGATCTTCAGGTTGATGATGTCCCGCATGTCGGTGCGGCGCGGATCGGCCAGCAGCGACCGGCTGCCCAGCGCCCGGGCCCCAAACTCCATCCGATCCTGGAACCAGCCGACGACCTGCCCGTCGCACAGCGCGTCGACAACGTACTCCATCAGTTTTGGCCGGTCCAACTGCCGGGCGTCAAGGCCCGCCTTGGTGGCGGCTGCTCGACAAGCGGAAGCGTCCACGCCGCAGCCCCAGAATCCGTGGTCGAGCCGGAACTCCCGCGGCCGGCCCAGCTTCGCGTGCCACACGTGGAACGCGGCTCCGATTGCCGTGCCGTTGTCGGCCGCGCCCACTGGAATATACACATCTTGAAATGGCGTCTCCCGCGTCACTTTGCCGTTGGCCACCGAGTTCATCGCACATCCGCCGACGAGCACCACATTCTTGCTGGGGGCCGCTTTGTGGAGCCTTTGGAGAAGGTGAAAGATGATCTCCTCGGTCACGCGCTGCAGCGACGCCGCCAGGTTCTCGTGGCGGGCCGTCACTTCGGCCTGCGGGTCGCGCGGCGGGCCCAACCGCTGCTCCATGAGCGGGCTGTGGAACGGCTCGACTTTCGGATAGCCGCCGTCCCACGACATGCTGATTCCGTTCTGGACGTGCGTGAAGTAGTCCAGATTCAATTCGAACGTATCGCCCTTCGGATAAATGATCTGGCGGAATTCGTCGACGTACTCCGGCTCGCCGTACGGCGCCAGGCCCATCACCTTGTATTCGTCGCCGTAGTGCGGAAAGCCCAGGTAGATCGTCGCCGCGTTGTACAGAAAGCCAAGCGAGTGCGGGTAAAACACCTCGGCGAGCTTGTCGATCTTCCGCCCGTTGCCGCGGGCCGTGACCGTGCTTACGAAATCGCCCATGCCGTCGATCGACAGGATGGCCGCTTCGTCGAACGGGCTAAGCAGGTAGCCGCACGCCAGGTGGGCGTCGTGGTGTTCGACGTTGTGAATTTCGGCCCGCACGCGCGATTCCGCGACGCCGCAGGCCGCCGCCAGGTGCTCGCCGATCGACAGCGATTTGCCCTGCCGTTGCAGCCGATCGAGGATCGAGCGCAGCGACGGCCGATTCACGATCGTGAACAGCGCCTTGCGGCCGAGATTCGCCGTCGGGTCGAACGACACGGCCACGTGATCGACTTCGCCGATGGTGATCCGGCCCTCGTCGAGCACGTAGCGGATCGACTCGGCGGGAAAGCCGGCCCAATGCTTGATGCGATTGAATCGCTCCTCCTCCACGGCGGCGACCAATTGGCCGTTGACGACCAGGGCGGCCGACGCGTCGCCGTGATAGGCGTTAATGCCGAGAATGTTCAACGGAGATGCTCCTCTTCCTGGGAGCTGGCGCTCCCGGCCAATTCAGGTTCCGTGGCGGCCGCCGATTCTTGTGCGGCGCGATCGTTTTGCTGGTTGTCGCGCCTCGTTGGGCCCCGCAATCGCGCATCGAGCAGCTTGAGCGACAAGAGCAGCTCCGCGTAGGTCCGCTGGAGCGCATAGAGAATTCCGGGCCAGCCATCGAGCACGAGCCGTTTGTAAAACAGACAATACATCAACGTTAACCAAGGCGCCCACAGAATTCGCTTGCGCAGCCGGTCTTTCCAGCCGAGCGTGGCCGCGGGCACGGAGAGCAGTTTTTTGACTTCCTCGTCGGCATATCGGTTCTGGTCCACGAGCCACCGGGCGAGCGGTTTGCGGTCGTCGTGCAGGATTCGCGTTGAGAGCGGTGTGGTGCGGCCCTCGAGTTGCAACCGATGCGCGTGGCCATCGGCGACATACCGGCCGGCAGCCGTGCGAAACAGCGATACCCGCGCCGGATACAAGCAGGCCCTCAGCGGGCGGCCGGCAATGCAGTACACGAACGAGCATTCGTACCCGGCCACGTCGCCCGTTAACGAACGCAACTCGCGCTCGAACTGGGGCGGACAGACGTAGTCGGCATCGATCGAAAGAGTCCAGGGCGTCGTAATCAGTGTCAGCCCAAAATTGCATTGCGACGCGAAGTTGTCGAACGGCCGGCGCTCGACTCGGACCGCCGGGTACCGAGCCAGAATATCGAGCGTGCCATCGGTGCTCCCGCTGTCAACAACGACGATTTCCCGCGCCCACGCGACACCCTGCAATGTCCGCGCAATGTTTGCCGCTTCGTTGAAAGTGAGAATCAGCGGTGTAATATCAACGAGATCCATAGTGCCGCGGTCTCCGGCTCTCACTTGCATCGTGCCGAAGCGACGACCTCATTTCGACGATCCTCACTTCTTTCATGCTCAAGGATCGCCTTCAGCGCGTTCGCCAGTTTTTCTGCATAGGCGACCGACACTCGTGGATGGGTAGGCAGCGAAATTACTGAGTTGCACAATTGCGTCACATTGCACGAGCGACCTTCAGACAACTTGAATTCGTCACAATTGTGAACATTTGGGTACAGGCTCAATCCAACGTCAAATCGGCTAAATAACATTCTCTTATAAATCTCATCACGGCGTTTTTCGTCGACCCATACAGGATAATTGACGAAGCACGATCCGTTGCGAAGCTGATTAGGTGTTTCCTGGGACACCATCATTTCGCCCAACGTTTGCTGGTACGTCGAGGCAATTTGCCTGCGATGTTCAAGCTGCCCGTTGACATACTGCATTTTCCGATTCCACTCGGCAAAGGCCCCTGCACTTGGGCGGCTCTGCAGGGAACGGTCGAATGCCGTGCTCTCCGTCCTCGGACGGCTGAGCTCGAGCGAAGCGCGGGAGCGGCGTTGCCTGCGCCTTAACAGCGGCGCTGCGACATAGTCGAACAGCACAGGGCGAGTTGCCATATCATATTTCAGCGCGCGAACAATTTGGGTCGAGTAGTCGGAGGCCCGGAATCGTGTCCAGCCACTTACCGTTTCGGCCACAGCTCGCCGAAGCTCGGAGTCGCAAGTGACTATGGCGCCTCCCCAGAAATAGTTCAAGAATTTGTAGGCGGAAAGGCTGAACACGGCCCCATCCGATTGCAACCCGACCGACTCACCATCCACGGTGGCTCCCAAGGCGATGGCACAATCCTCAAACAAGCGGACTCCTTTCGCCGAACACAGCGATCGAATGTCGGCCACGCGAGCCTGGTTAACGTGATAATGTGTGATCCACGCGCAAGCCACTCGATCACTGAGGTAGTCCTGCAGTTGATTGACGTCGATATTCGTGGAGCGCGGTTCGTGATCGACGAATACCGGCGTACCCCCCGCAAACCTGATCATCTTCACCACGTCAGGGATGGTATACGCAGAGAGCAATACCAGTGGCCGGCCTTCGGTGACGGCAGCCTTGGTCAGCAAGTAGAACCCCGCACGTGCACGCCCCAACGGCACACAAGTTTGCGGAAGGCGGAGCAAATCGGAGAATTTTTTCAGGAAGAGCTCTTCCTGTGCTTCCGCGTCGCGACGGAACAACGGCCTGACGTATCGAAGCGGATAAATGATTTGCTTGGGAATCATCGATGCGGTCGGGAGCGACCTACCTCACTAGGCTTCGTCTCAAAACGATCAGCCGCGGAGCGCTAGCCCACGGTTTTCCCACTAAACCGGCCGCTAGCGCGGTCCGGCTAATTGTCAGATCGCGTTTTGAGACGAAGCCTAGTATCAGAGAAGTGCCTTCGTGGAAGAAGCCGGGAGATTCGGGGTCGATTGGGCCAGATCCGTTCAACAGCAAATTTTCGTAGCGACGCGGCACTCGACTCTCGTCGCCTGGCAGCTCGCCAAATGTGCGGCCAAGCGAACGGCGCAGGCGCCCAGAAAAAAGGTTGGGTTTGCCTGCCCAGAGGTTGGAAATACGGCGCTGGAACATACGTAGACGTTACCGGTTCCCCACACGCGCAAATCGGTGTCGACTACGCCGTCGCGCGGACTATTGGCGATGCGAATCGTACCCATTTGATGGAGCCCGTCCATCGATATGCTGCGGATGGCCTGAGGGAGATCCTCCGTCGGATAGACGTACTCCAATTCGCCGCAGTTCATGCTGCGAAGTTCCTGGTCCAGCAATCGGTGGCCCCGGATCACGGCATCGACATCGTCGTCTGAATATTGGTAGTCGATAACAAGCGTCTCGCCATCCTGGGCAAGCATCATGCGGTTTGTTTCCGAAGGAACCTGTTCACAGTGAAAATGGAGCGCGTAACGGTTGGAAGCGCTTTTGAGGAACACGCCTGGGAGGCTCCGGCGACACAAATAGCGCCGGGCAAAAATTGCTGCCGGCACGCCAATCGATCCGGGCATTCCGCGCAGAATGTTGAGCACGTGGCGCGATGTATCGGCTCGGTAGTTGGATCGAAGCGATAGCGCGATTGCCGGAGGTAGCAGGCGCTTTCCAAGCACCGGACTGCGGAGCGCCAGGTAAATCAGAGAGAGAGTGCCGCTGCCATGTGCCGCATCGTAAATTGGCGGATTATCGAGCCAGAATGCGATGTTCAACAGTTTATTCTCGACAATAGCTTCTTTGGTCAGTTGAAATCGCCGGCGACAGTACACACCGTCGCTGTCCCTGATGAATCCGAACTGCGTGAGATTCGGGTCGCCGTAGAACCTGACGTACGCGATTTTTCCGGACACGTGCCCTTGATAATAGCGCCCCAGGGAGGGAGGAGGCCCGCCGAGTGTCTGAAAGAGCTGCGGTGACTTAAGCAGCAGCCGTGTCGATTCCTGCCCACCGGCGCAGATCGCGAAGGCTCGTGCGGTGAGACGACAGGTTGCTCCGCCGGCCAGAGGTTCGACTTCGATCGCCTCCATCTCGCCCGCTTCATTGGGTTCCAACAGCCGGGTCGCAATGAACGCCTCCAGATAGTCAATCCGGCGGTGCTGCCGGATTTGCTTCCCATACTCTTTTCCAAAGCGCGTCGGCAGCGACCAGCGCTCCAGGCTATTGTCGGTGATGGGCCCACTCTGAAAGTTTTCTGCGAGTGGAGTGACGTTCGGCCCCGGCATTTGTCTGGCGTCAAAAATTGGCTCGCCGCACTTAAAGTAATCTGCGGCCGGTTCGAGAAAGGGAGTTACCGAAGCTTGGAATTCAGGCGTCCACGTGCATTGCTGCTGAACAGGTCCATGAGGGACAAAATCGACGTCGTCGTACATCACACAGCGTCCGCCCCAAGTCAACGAACTGCCGCCCAGCCCCTTGTTCGTGCAATCGTAGGGCAAATGATGGTTCTTTGGGTTGCGAACCTGGATCGTGTCGTCGAGACGATTGCGATTCAATCCCGCGCGTCCGCCCTCAACCAGCAAGACGCGCGCATTGTGGTTTCGCCCGGCGTACTCGAGTGCCAGGATGATTCCGGCAGGACCCGCACCGATGATGCAGAGATCATAATGTCGGTCAACAGCTTGGGAGATCTCAATCAGCATCGGGTTAATCGCGGAGAGCGCAGTGGCTCAAGACACTGCGTCCAATGGAATCCCCGCAGTCGTCGAGCCCGGCACGATCGTCCGGTAGAACTCAATCATATTTCGTGCAATCTCCGTCCATGAGAAGTCTCGTTCCATCCAAGCGCGGCCGTTCGCTCCCATTTGGCGTCGTTCGTCCTGTGGCATGCTGATGAGCTTTTCCAAAGCCGCCGCCAGCGAATGTACGTCGGGTGCAATACAATAGCCACATTCCTTTGTCTCCAAATCAAGCCACGGTGTTGCGGTGGTCGTGATTACCGGCACGCCTGACGCCAACGATTCCGCGACGACGATGCCGAAATTCTCACTAAAGGATGGCAGGATGAATACCTCCGCATTGGCGAACAGGGCCCATTTATTCGTGTCATCCACTTCTCCGAGCCATTCCACCGAACCGGCAATATCTTGTTTGGCACAGAGTGCCTTTAGCTTGGCCAGATACGCGCGGTCGCCGGGGCCGGCTATTTGCAGACGCCAACCCTTCGGCCGAAGTCTCGACCAGGCGTCAAGCAGCACTTCTATTCCCTTTTTCACATGAATTCTGGACAGATAGAGAGCTGATCGTGAAGCGGTTCGCCGGTGCCCCAGCGAAGGAATTTCGACGCCGTTTGGCTGAACAATAATCGGCGCGCGTAATCCGAGCGATCGAAGAGTTTTCGCCTCGGGTGTTCCGGTCGCGTGCAGTCCGGCGGCGCATTCGAGAAGGTGTCGCTGATAGAAGCGCCAGGCGAGACGTTTTTTCCAACGAGACCGTTCCAGGCACCAAGGCTCCAACATTCCACGAGTTGAAACCACGTACGGAATTCCCAGGGACAACGCAGTACGACAAACGATCCAGTTAAACGGACGCCAAAGGCCATTGTCGTGGATCAACAGCCTCTGCGAGCCGATCCTTTTCAATTCGCGCGCGAGCTCGAAACTCGACCCGAACCGCCGGATTTGCAAGCCCTCAACAGTCTCTTTGCCGGCAAGTGTCCAGAGCTCCACGGGGACGTCAAGCTGAGCAATTGCCTTTGCCAGCGCTGGAACCGAGCGGGGTGGACCGCCTTCATCACTGCGAAGGCTATCAACGGTGATTAGGATCTTCATGGTCCGTAATAAGGGCGTGCAGCTATTGTGCTCGAAAGACCAATATCATCGACTTGGCAACGATTGGAATCCTGCCAACACGCAGGACGCGTTCGCAGCGCATCCCCGTCTCTTCGAATAGCGTCTTCAGCGTGGCGACGGACCAAAACCGAATGGGCCTCTGATCGTCGAGCGCCGAAAGATGTTCTTCCATGCTCCCCGTCATCGCCATTACCAGGTTCTTGACATACCCATGGTACGGCGTGGAGATCACCGCGATTCCGCGCGGTTCAAGTAAATCTCTCACGCACTCCGCGAATTGTCGGGGATAACAGACGTGCCCAATGACTTCCAAGGATACGACGGCAGAAAATTTGCCAAACCGTTCCCAAAGTGGGTCGTAAGTGCTCCCCACTTCAACATGCAGTTCCGGATCAACTCGCTTAGCCTGTCGAATGCCTTGCTCCGATGGATCAACACCGCTCACCTGATAGCCACGTGCTTTGAGAAAACGGGTAAAGGCGCCATTTCCGCAGCCAAGGTCAAATACCGACTTGCAATCACAACTGGAAAGCACGTCGAGAATCGGTTCCCACAAATAGGCCTGCGTATGACCTCCCTCCGGTCCGGAGTATCGGAAGGGAATCATCGCTTGCTGTGTTTCCGTCGAGGCACTTTTAGCTTCGTCCACTCAGCATCTCCTTACGGTGGTGCAAGTTTCGTCGCTCAGATTTGATGTGTGCAGCGAAACCGCGGCGCCGCACTGCGCGATTTGATCTCGAACAGATGTTGGCGACAGAAGCGCAGCTGCGTGTCAAAGTCACCTCGAGCAAGCAGTTCGTCACGCAACTTCCTATGGCAACGGTCGACGTCGCGGCTCTCGCATGATCACCATGGGTCATGCGTTCGTCGCAGTAAACATCGCTTTCGCCTGCACGTTGGTAGCAGGCTCCAGCCCGCTTTCCCGCAGGAAGTGATTGAGCGTAAACAGCGACCACTGGCGATACCATGTCATGAGGTGCACCGGCGTCGCCCGATCGATCTCTGCAAAGATTTCCCGCCAATCCTCGCTGATCCATTGGTCGAAGGGAAACGAGAACCCGCGCTTTGGGTGGTGGGCGATCCAGTCGGGAATTTCAGGGACGGCGTCGAGCAGCAATTGCTTGCCAGGAACCACGCGCAGCCGCGCCGGCACGCGAGCAATCTGGTCCACCAGCTTGCGATCGACGTAGGGCACCCGCAACTCCAGTCCCCACGCCATACTCATCACATCGCTGTCGCGCAGGAGCTGGTTCTGCATGTACCGGTGGATTTCCAGATAGCTGATGTCGTCCGATAAGGTCGGCTGACTCATCTCGTCGTATCCAAAACAGCCGTTGCGGGCAAAATCGTCGCGCCCGCCGGTATAGAAGCTCACGAGCTCCTGCGCTTCGTTGGGCGTGAAGAAGCCGCGCACCGCCCAATAGGCCTCGCTGACGCGCCCGTAAGACGTGAGGTAACTTCCAAAGCGGCGAAGTCTGCCTTGCGGCGCTTGTCGCTCGCCAATTCGTCCGCTCACGGTCCGCAGAGGCCCGGTCAGACCGAGCCAGCGATGCAAACGCATCAGCTTGGGCACGAGTTGGAAAGAGCTATAGCCGCCGAACAGTTCGTCGCCACCTAAACCGGAGAGCACGACCTTGAGTCCGACGTCGTGAGCCATCTTCGACACGCAAAACGTGTTGAAGCCGTCGTTGCTCGGCTGGTCCACGTGATCCAGGTAATCGGCGAGCAAAGCGCGGCCGTCGCCGGCGGTCATCCGCCAATCGTGATGATCGGTGCCGAAGTGGTTGGCGGTTTCCTGGGCCAGGTTGCCCTCGTTGTGCCGCGGATCGTCGAAAGAGATGCACAGCGTCTGGAGGTTTTCGTAGCCATTGGCCCGCGCCAGCGCGACGAGTGCCGTCGAATCGATGCCGCCGCTGAGAAAAATGCCGACCGGGACGTCGCTGACAAGATGCCGGCGAATGGAGTCGTCGAGCGCCTGCCGCGTGATGTTGATCGCCTCAGGCTCCCACATTTGATCGGCGCCAAAATTCAGTTGCCAATATCGTCGACGCCGTCCGCTGCCGTCCCTCCACAGCATCGTGTTCCCCGCGGGCAAGACTTCGATCTCATCCACCAAAGTCCGCGGATCCTGCACCGACCCGTACAGGAAGTACTCGTGGAGGGCCAAAGCGCACAGAGTTTTTGGCCCGAGGTCGGCCTCGAACAAGGCCCGCATCTCGGAGGCGAACGCCAACGTCTCTCGGTGCCGCCACAAGTACATCGGCTTGATGCCGAACGGTCCGCGGGCAAGGAAACAACTGCCTTCGTATCCATCCCAAATGGCAAACGAAAACATACCGTCGAAATGCTGGACGCACTCCTCTCCCACGCGCGCGTACAGTTTCAGGATCACTTCGGTATCTGTGCGACTAGCGAACTGTTCGCCGGCTTTCTCCAAATCGCGACGCAGATCGATGAAGTTGTAAATTTCGCCGTTGAAAACGATGGTGTAGCGGTCGTCGGGCGTCGACATCGGCTGGTGGCCGCAAGTGCTTAAGTCTTGAATCGCCAGCCGCGTGTGGGCCAACCCGGCCCGCGCGCGCGAGTCGACATGAATACCCGCGTCGTCCGGGCCGCGATGACGCAGCCGCGCCTGCATGGCGGCCAGCCGGATGCGCAGTTCTTCCGCGTCAAATCGAGTGGAGATAATGCCTGCTATGCCGCACATAAGAATTCTTGCCGGCGACTAGCCGAGCAGTCGTTCGTACAACTCAATGTAACGTTTCGCGACTTCTGTGAGCGCGAATTGCTCTCGATTCTTGCGACCATGTTCGACAATGGACGCCCGATATTCCGCGTCTCCGATGACGCGCTCCAACCCGCGGCGGATCGATGTCACGTCGAACGGATCAACCAGGCAGGCCCCCGGTCCCGCGATCTCCGGCATCGAAGAGCAATTGCTGGTGACGACCGGCCGCTCGACCCATTGGGCTTCGATAATGGGCATGCCGAATCCTTCATACGTCGACGTAAAACTCACCACATCCGCATCGCAGTACGCGCGATACATGGCTCCTTCGCCCACGTTCGCGTCGACATCATAGGACAGGCCCGAGTCTTCGAGCAGCCGCCGCTGCTGGGCGTCGAGGATGCCAATGACCTTCAGGTGACACTTCATGCCGTGCAAGGCCTCGACCAAACGAGGCAGGTTCTTGTTCACTTTGGTGCCGACGTGCAGGATCTGCGGACACTCTACGCGGAACGGCTTCGGATACGGTTGAAAAATCGGCGCGACGGCGTCGGGAATGACCACGATCTTGTCTTCCGGCACGTCGACATATCGCAACAACTGTCGCTTGGTTTCCTCGGAAATGACGGTGACAATGGCGACGTGCCGGATGGGCAGGTCGAACCAGAACTTGCGCATCATCCAATGCTTGATGCCCGACAGCCGTTCCAATGCCCAGCAATCGTGAATCGTGAGAATCGCGCGCTCGCTTTTCAGGCCCAATGCCAGGAAATGCACGTCGCCCGTAATGTGGTTGACGTCGCCTTGGTGTCGTCTCACCCAAGCGATGTTCGCCACCCGTGGCCAGAACCCTTTACTTTGGTACGGGACGACCACCGGCGCCACATGAAGTCCCAGCGCGCGCATCGGGTTTCTCAAGCTGGCAAACAACAGCTCGATGCTGAACTGATCCGCAAACGGATTGCGCTGAAAGTGGACCACGCGCGGTCCTTTCTCCAATACGACCGGCGCGGGAATCGTAACAGGCAGCTGATTCGTGAGTGTGGTCGTCAGCGACACACTTCACCCAATAATCGCATCCAGTGCTCGCCGTATGATGACCAGGTAAATCGCTCCGCGGCGGCCCGCGCCTGCCGGCCCATTTCCGCAACTTGCCCAGGGTGCTCCAGGCAGAAGGTCATCGTGTCGGCGAGCCGCTCCAGGTCCCCCGGCTCAAACACCCATCCGTTCTCGCCTTCCGTCACAAGATCGGGACCGGCCGTGGCCGTGGTCGTTATCACCGGTAGGCCGCAAGCCATCGCTTCCAGCAGCACCAAACCGAACCCCTCGAAGTAACTGGGAAACACCAACACGTCGCTTTGCTGCATCAAGCGGCTGACTTCGTCGTGCGGCACGGCGCCGAAGCACTTCACGCCCGGTAGCTCGGGCAATAAATGGCGGACGGACGGCGAAATCCAGCCAACCAGCCACAGCTCGGCCCCGGCGGCGCGCACTTTCCGCCACGCATCGAACAGCAGGGGGACGCCTTTGCGAGCATTGACGAAGCCGACGAAGATAAATCGCGTTGGGCGCGCCGCGGCGCGCGGTTGGAGCACAAATCGATCGAGGTCCACGCCGTAAGGAATGACTCGGATCTTGGCCGGGTCGACGCCGTGTTCGACCAGGCTTCGGCTGGTAAATGAACTGGCGGACACGACGCGAGTCGCGTAATCGTGTTCCTGCCGCTCCGCTGCACGAATCTCCGGACGCCGCTCGTCGATGCCGGCGTTCCATGCAGGATACTGCTGCCGGGCCAGTGCATAGAGCGGCAGTTTGGAATCGGGATGACCGATGCTTTGATCCAGAATGAATGGGACGTTCAATTGGCGGCACCGCTCCGCCAGGATCCAGGCGGATGTGTCGAAGCCGATTGCCGCCGACGCGGCCGAAATGGCACCGTCTGAAATCGACCTCTGAAAGGCCTGGGCCCGTTGATGCCAAACCTGTTGATCGTCGCCGCCGCGCCGGATCCGCCACATGGCCGCGATTTCTGTCAGCGGCCGAATGTGCAGGCGGCCGCGCGGCACGCCGACAACCCGGCGTTGGGCCAGCTTTTTCCGCCACTTCGGCGGCATCCACTGCGACGCCCGATCGACCCACCCGCCGTCGCGAAATGCCGAACCGGTGTAAAAACCGCCCAGCACGCCGCGCCTCGCCAACTCGGCCGCCAGCCGGAACGAATGTTGGGTACCGGGATGAACGACTAGAACGTTCAGCGTGTCGCCGCGACGACCCGGGTCGCGTTCGCTTGAGCCACAAACAGTCCGAATACGCCCCAATAGAACGACGAGCCGACCGAATTGAAGATCATTCCCGTGATCATGCAACTGGTGGCCGTCAGCAAGCAAGCCACCGGAATCGTTAGCGGCACGGCTCGACCGAAATTGCGAATATAGTTGAAAACTTGGAAGCAGATGGCCACCTTGAGGACGACGTACAATACAAACCCAAACGCGCCCATTTCCAACATGACGCGGCCAGACTCGTCTTCAAAATAAATCTTGGGAAGCCAATAGTACGAGGCGCCGCCAGGCACGAGCACTGGAGCGGCCTGGTGCGTTGCCGCCGCGCCGTAGCCAAACAGCCCCGCCTGATCGAAGAATTCGATGGGCTTGATGAATATGCTGTACAAGCGGCTCTCGGTATCGCCTGCCGTGCGAGCCCGCTCGCTTAAACGGTCAAACGCCTCGCCGAAAAACCCAATGCTGATAGCGGCCACGCAGATGAACGAGATCAACATCCGCGATTGACCTCCGGCCCCCTGCTTCAGCACCGAGTCGAGCGCCAACAAGATACCCAAATAGAGCAGGGAAAATGCGACCAAAGCGCGCGAGCCGGTCATCGGCACAACGATTACCGCCAGCAGGAAGGCCAGCCAAAGTAGCTTATTGCCACGCCATTTCCAGCCGGAGGCAAACAACACGCCGAACACGCCTGCCAATTGAAATGCGATGTAGGTCGTTAAGCCGGTGATATACGAAAACGGCCCGCTCACACGGACGGCATCGCCGACTACGGCCACGCTTTCACCCAACTCGGCGTTGGAATACTTGTTAACAAGGTGGTTTGGCGGCAACTGATATTGGGCCAAACACAGTAACGCGATTGGAATGCCCAGCAGCAAATAGCGGCGGAAGTAGCGCTCGTTCATCCGCGGGTCGGGCATCGCCAGCGGCACCAGGTACGCCAAGCTCATCGGAAGTACGTAGGTGCGGATTCCCCACGCACCGAGGATCGTATTCGGCAACCTGGGATTGAAACCTTGACACAGGCTGTATACCGCGAAGGCGATGAACAGGTGGCCGACCTTCGAGTGCCTCAAAGTGCGCGGGATCGGGATGTAGCCCAGAGAAACGATCACTCGCGCGCAAACGAGCGCGAGAATCGCGTCCTTGGCGATGTAGATCAATTGATTCAGGTCCGGCAGCAGCCACTTGCGGAAAACCCCCTCCAGCAACACCATCAAGAAGTACAGAAACAGGCCGTACCGCACCATCGTGCGGACCTGCGGCTTTACCTTGGCGTCGGCGGCGTTCGCAGGTCGGGCGGCTGGATAGCCGCGCGGGATCGGTGTGTTTAGGTTAACGGCGGGCATGACACACGACGCGCTACCGTGGCTGGACGACTTTCTGAAAGACTTCGATGTATTTGGCGGCCACTTCAAAAGGCTGATGCTGTGCCAGGTGCGCGGGTGCTGCGGCGCGAAACTTTTCCAATCGCGCCGGTTCAAGGAGCAGTTCCGCGAGCAGCGTGGCCAATCGGCGGTGGTCTCGTTTGGGGAACGACACGCCACATGGGCCGATCGCTTCCGGCAGCCCGCCACTATCGGCGCCGACAATCACGCACCCGCAGGCCGCCCCCTCCAATGCGACGACGCCGAATCCCTCATCAAACACGCTCGGCACCACCATAATGCGGTGAGCATTCAGGATTCGCACAATCTCGTCGCTGCCGCGTTTTCCCAACAGTGTAACCTGGCTCTCCAGTCCGAGACGGTCGATCCGGCGTTCAATGTCGGCCCGTTCCGGACCGTCGCCGATGATCGTGAGCAGCGGAGTTATCCCTTGGCGTTTCAATTCGCTCAAGGCATCCAGCAACACGTCCACGCCTTTATCCGAAACTAATCGACCCAGAAACACCAATTCCCGCTCGCGGCGCTGCTCAAGGTTCCTGAAGGTTTCGCAATCGTACAAGTCGTGGATCACTGGACCATCGCACCCCACGCTCGCGCGCGTGGCGTGGCTGATGCAAACGTTGTGTGCCCAATGGCGTGCGATCCAAACCTTCGCCCTCTCTCGCCAGGGTCGGCTGCGGACCCCGAACGGGAAATAGCGGTCGTGGTGGATCGCGACTAGTGGTTTGCGCACGAGCAGCAGGGGCCAAAGCGCCTTGAGGCTGATATTGTGATGCACGGCCAGATCGCAGTTGCGGACGACCCGAAGCAACTCGGAAGGGCCGGGCCGATGAAAGACCGGAAAAGGAAACGACTTCGTGTCGCCTGGCGCTGCCGCTACATCGGTCACGATGGTCACCGCATGACCGGCCGCCACCCACTCGCGCGCGAGCAGCTCAGCCACCGTTTCGATGCCGCCGACGTTCGGATAAAACCGAGTGAAAACGGCGATAGAAAGCGATTTCCCGCCCGTTGTGCACTCGACGTCAGGCTTGGCGTCTATCGTTGTTGCAGGACCTGCCATCCACCCACTCGACATCGCTCCAACACGAGCTCGGGATTCCGCGTGGCAATAAGGTTCGGCGCTTCGTAACTTCGCGCTAGGGGCATGCCCACCGGCTCCGCAACCACCAGCCGCCGCAGCGACCAGCCGAATTGCAGCAACCGGAACCCGGCCGCTTCCAACCAGTGGCAGACCGGGCTTCCCGGCCCGCGATGCTCTTCGAATACGACGTGCGTCACGCACTCCTGAAAAGTCCGCGCTCCGCCGCGCAACACTTGCAGCTCATGGCCTTCAACGTCGATCTTGGCTAACTCAAACGGACCACGCATCGCCAACAATTCGTCAAGAGTTACCGCGTCCACCTGAATCATTTCAGCGGTCCCGGTAGCGGAATCGGCAACGCACGCTACTCCGTCGTTGTGGCTGAATTCGTCAGGACAGGCAAGCGAAACCTTACCGGCACGATCACTCACCGCTTTTTCGAACAACTCAATTGCGCCAAAATCGGCCTTCGTCCGGTTGCGCGCGGCGTTTTCGACAAGCTGCTGAAACAACGCCGGATGGGGCTCGAAGGCCAGCACCTTGCCCAGTGCCCCCACACGTGTCCCCATCAACGCCGTGACGTACCCAACGTTCGCGCCGATATCCAACACCTGGTCGCCCGGCCGAATCAACCGCCACAGAAGTTCCGACAGTGCCAAATCGTAGATCCCGGTCTGGGCGATGCTCTTTCCAATTGTCTTTCTTGCGTCGACCTTGATTTCACAACCCCAGGGCAAGCGAAAAGTCGCGCCGTTTTTCGGTGCATTCAGCGAGTAACCCATGCGGCGCAAAACCTGAGTCGGTCGATAGACGTACCATGGTTTCAGGAAGTTGAACACGCTATGCCGCCGAGTTTGCGAAGTGCTGTGAGTTTGGTCGCGCCAGCGGCGCTCCATCATTTTGCTTGCGCTGGCTGGTCAACGACCGAAGTTGAAACGCGATGTTGCGCATTCGACAATTTGGATGCTGGTGAGATTTGTTGCAAGAGAGTCTCGGCGTGCCTTTTCGACGAACCAATGCTGTACCACGTTCGCACTGCCTCCGATAATCGCTGCAACTGAGCGCAGGAGGGCGCGAGCCCGTCGGCAGTCGGCAAGGCCAATGCTTGATCGCCGATCGTAACTCGATCAAATGAGCGCGTGTCCGTGTCGCGCAACAGCGGCACCACACCATGCGCAGCGTAGGCGGCAAAAACGCCCGACTTTGCCACAGCGCGCAGTGGATAGTCCAAAAAACCAATGCGACTCCCGCATAATGCGCGACTAACTTCGGAAGCTTCCAAGTAACCCAATTCGTGAACCGCAACTCCGGCTCCCTCAAACGCCCGGCGATCAATGGGGCACTGGGAACCGATGTCGTGCAGCTCGGTGATGCCCAATCGCTGCAGAAATCTTGCAATGCGCGGCGCATCGTCGTTCAGCGCAAACCTCTTGCTCCGCACACCTCCAAAGGCCACGGCTCGCCGGCAACGCGAATCGAACGCAGGCAAGTCCTCCGGCTCGCCAACGTTCGATGGCACCGGCAGGCTGAGAACACTGCCCGACGGCCGGCCCGATTGAACCTCCAACCATCGCGCAAACTCTGCGCAATTCGTGATGATTGCGTCGCTCGCTCGAGCGATTTGGGCGGTGATTCTACGTTGGGCCGAGGAATACCAAAACGCACGTTGCCATGGCAGGCCCGTGGCGTACAACTCGTGAAAGTAGGTGACGACACGCTCGACCCAGGCAGGCCGGGATCGGAGCGCGTCGACAAGCCACGACGGGCAGCCGTTGGGCTCGTAGCCATAACCCGAGTAATTCAGCACGACCGAAACGCCGCCGTCAGTTCGCGATGTGACGTTCCGCTGTGCTGCCGCTGTGCTGTGTTTTTGCTCTGCTGCTTTCAATTCCGCCACGGCTTGCCATAAAGCCTGCGGGTCGCACCGGCCCGAAACGTTTCGCACGTGCGGGCTATCGCCAGTCTCATCGAACGCAATCTGCCCGGCTACGACGTACGCACACCGGACGCCGCCAATCTCCTCCATGCGCCGCCCGACGAGCATCGCATAGTCGCCGACGCCGCTATTCTGCGGCGGAAGAAGCGGAGCCACATGGACGACGAGATTCATGGGTGCCAAATGCGTAGTCCGGCGAATTCAACGACAGGTCGCGTACCAGTCCACCAAATCGGCGTCAGGATCTCCCTGCGGCCTGGCGTCGTAGCCCAACTCGCGCAGGAACTCGGCCGCCTGCCTTGCGGGGATGCCCAATGCGCGCATTCGGAACCTGTTTTGTTCCCACCATACGTGCTCGATCCTCTTCTCACGCAGCAGCGCCTCGGCGCCAAGCAGAGCCCAGGTGTCGGCACCTTCAATATCGACCTTGAGGAGCGTGATACGATTCACGCTCTCGAGTGCGCTATCTAACCGCACAACAGGCACGCGCTGCGTTCGATCCGAATGCCTGGTGGTCAGTCCGCCCCAGCCAGTTTGGTCCTCAGGGCCAATGTCAAATTCCATCACACCGTTTTCCTTGCCCACCGCGTCGGGGCGAATTTCAATCTGAGTGTCGAGCCCATTCAAGGCGACGTTATTTGTCAGCAATTCAAAATTTCGCGGCGAGGCTTCGAAAGCCGTCACGGAATTGCTCTTCTTTCGTGCAGCCCAAAGCAGGCTGAAGTATCCGAGATTCGCGCCGACGTCGACCATGTGCCCGCCCGATTCGGCCATGCGAACGATGGTTTGCGAGAAATCAAGATCGTAGAAACCCGTAAAGGCAATGCAATCGGAGATAACATCTCCGGGCAGCAGCCGCATGCGGACGTCCGGAGCGAAATCGAGCCTCGCTTGAGAGAACAACGAGTAATATCGCTCACTCGTGGGGCGGTAAAGCCGACTCCACGCACTTCCCCGCAGCCGAGGTGGAAGCATCCGCAGCAAAATGGGACGGCCCGCGTTCACGCTGGAACTTTCTGAGCGACTCACTGTCAGACTTCAGCCCCGCACGAACGCCAGAAGTTCAAGTACCGCTCGGTCATCGCGTCGACCGTGTGGTTTTTCTCCCAGATTCGACGGGCCACGGCGCCGTCGGCGACAATCCGTTGCGGATTGCGGCAGTATTCGAGCATCGCATCGGCCAGCGCGCCCGTGTCGGCCCGTTCGACGACCATGCCGCCGCCCTGCTCACCGATGATTTCCTGGCTGCTGCCGACGTCGGTGGCAATCACCGGCCGGCCGCGGGCCATCAGCTCCAACATGACGATGCCAAAGCCCTCATAAATCGACGGCATCAGGCCCACGTCGACCTGGTTGATCAGCGTATCGAGATCGCCAGGACCATACGCACCGTGAAAACTGACATGCTCCTCGATCTGCAGACTCGACACGAGTTCGCGAGCCGCATGCTCCATCGGGCCTGTGCCGAACAAGTTGAGGTGCGCACTGCCGCCTTTCATCAACACTTGTCGAAGCGCCGCGATGGCAAACAAAGTGCCTTTCATGGAGTAGAGCCGTCCGAGCAGCCCAAAACGAATCGGCTTGCCGGGCGCGACCGGCGTGACCGACGGACCAGGATCAAAACTGCTCGGATACACCACGCCAACGGCGCGCCCGAGTTGGTAGTGATGCCGTGCCGATTCCTGCTGCCTCGCGCCATGGGTGCTTAGGCCGGTCACGCGATGACAGGCTTCGAGCCACAACGGTGTACAGTGAGGGCTTCTTGGAGAGGCTTCGCTCGGGTCGTGGACGAAGAACGGCACCGACTCATCTTGCCATTGGAGAAGCGCATAGGAACAGACATAGCAATTGTCGACCGCGGCGACGAGCACCGGCCGAAATTTTTTCGCAGCGCGCCTCAACATCATTGCACACACGCGATGGGGCGCCTGATAACGGGTCAGCAGCCAGAACCCCGGTTGATGGACTTTGATCCGGTTTTCGTCCAAAAAGCTGCGCCATGCCGTGCGACGCCGATCGCAATGGCCGGCAAACAGGTGGACCCGGTAGCCGCGCCGAATCAACCCCTGGGCCAGCATCGCGGCCAGCATTTCGGTGCCATGGGGCTGATCCATCGTGTCGGTCACGAGGAAGATCGTCCTCCCTCGCGGCGCGCCGTTGGCTGTGGACGTGACGCTCACTGGTGCTGGCTCAATCACAGGTTGCGGCGCCACCACAAATTGTGCTCCGGCAGCTCGTCGCCATGATGATACTCGTCACCGCGAATCGTGAACGGCACGTATCCATTGGCCGTGAGCAGTTGAAAAGTGCTGTCCAAGTCTCGCGAGTCGGCACACACCTGCGCTTCGTGTTCGACGATAATCTGGCTCGGCGCGTGGATCGAATTGAAGTCCAGTCCGCGGAACACCTGCAGCTCGTACCCTTCCACGTCGATTTTCATCAGCTTGATCGGCCCGACGCCGAGCTCCGCGAGCAACTCGGCGAGCGGAAGGCACGGCACGCGGCAGCGCACCTCGGCCGGCGAAGCGGCACTGTCCGTCACGCGACCCGTACCTAGATTCCCGCGATCCGGCGCCACCAGGCTGACCAGCGACCGGCGCGCGCCCAACGCCACATTGACGGCCGTGATTCGCGAGTCGCGATTGCGGTGCAGGTTTTCCTGGAGCCTGGTAAACGCTGCCGGCGAGGCGTCGATCGCGATGCACTCCACGCCGGGCAGCGCCGCCACGCAGCACGAGTACAGCCCGAAGTTCGCCCCCACGTCCAGAAAAACGCCGCCCCCGCGCATGATCTGGCATGCCAGTGCCAGCGACATCGGCTCAAATCCCCCGCCAAAGCAAATCGCATTGCCGATGTAGTCGAACGGATCTATCGACAAGCGGGCCCCCGTGGCGCTCACCACCGGCATATCATTGCGAAAGCATATCCGTGCGAGTGCCTCAAAAGCGCGCGTCTTGCCACGATGAGCTGGAAATTCGCGGGCGTACCGCAGTAGCAGCCGGGCCAACCAATTGCCTCCCGCCAATGTGCCGTCCGCTTTGTCCGCCGACAAAGCGATCGACGTGGGCTCCAGCGCCGGCGTTTGCGACACCGTCGTCGTCACTTTTCGGCCCCGGCGCCAACCTCCGCGCAATCGTTCGACACTGTATTTGTCACCGGCGGCGAGAGGGGCAATTTGCGCGGCAACCGGCTGGCACGAAACCCGTCGTAGCACCCCAGCGCCACGGCACCGATCCAATGCGGCCGCGGACGCCGCAACGCCGTCCGATTGAAAACGAACCGGCGCATAAGTCCCCAG
>JBIOWO010000193.1:0-5158 GCA_044868555.1 Lacipirellulaceae bacterium
GCCCCTCTCCTACTCGACTGTTCCAAATTTCTCTTTTTCCCAGCCTAAAGTTCGCTCCGCATGTGGCCAAAAATAGTTGGTGAATTTCCGTCGCCGATCCGCTATCCTGGCCCACGCGATCACACAGCAGATCGCACTGACTCACTTTCGCCGCTTCCAGTGGAAGCCCGGCGCCGCTCCCGCTCCGCGCAAATCGCAACAACACACGCTCCCCATTTAACATGCAACTCATTTCCGCCAACTTACCCAGTCAAACCGGGCGACCCCACAATCCGCCGTGACCCCTTCGAAACTTTAAAGACTTACGTCAACGCTTGGTGACCCCTTCGAAAAAACACGACGCTTTTGCCACACCCTACGTGTCCCCTTCAGAATTTCCAGACCTTTTTTGAACGTTCGCCGCGTCCCCACGGACACCACGCGACATTCGGCGTGTCGCATCGCTCCTTGGCAACTTGAGAATTCGCGCCAACCGGCCAGCCCGCGCAGTCCCGCTGACAACCGGCCACGCTCGCGGTGCGCGCCACCATAGAAGCTTGACTATCGCTCCGAGAAGAGCTTGCTCGTGAGTTTGACGCGGTCCTGGTAGCCCATTTGGGCCGCCTCGTCGGAGAAGGTCGGGACGATACCAGTTGGCAGCATTTCGCCATGCAGCTTGCCATTCGCGTCGATGCCGCGGGCTTCGAAACGGTACAAATCTTGGAAGCGATAGTTGCCCTTATCATCCAGGCCGAGGCACTCGCTGATCGCGCGGAGTTTGCGCGAGCCGTCGAGGAAGCGGGCGATCTGCACCACCAGCTGGATGGCCGAGGCGACTTGCGTGCGGGCCACGTGGACGGGCAGGGCGACGTCGCTCATCAGGCTCAGTGTTTCCAAACGGATGGCGGCGTCGTAGGCCGTGGTGGCGTGCACCGTGGTGAGCGAGCCGGCGTGGCCGGAGATCATCGATTGGACCAGGTCGAGCGCCTCGCCGCGGCGAATTTCGCCGACCACGATCCGGTCGGGCCGCATCCGCAGCGAGTCGACAAACAGATCGCGGATGGTGACCCGGCCAGTGCCATCGGGCCGGGCCGGCTGGGCCTCCAAGTAGACGGTATGTGGCTGATTGAGTTGCAGCTCGGAGCTGTCTTCGATCACGACGATCCGCTCGGTCTCGGGAATCTCGGCCGACAGGGCGTTGAGAAGCGACGTCTTGCCGCTGCCCGTGCCGCCGGCGATCACCATATTCTTGTGCAGCAACACGGCCAGGCCGAGGAACTCACGGGCCTCCTCGGACATGCTCCCCGATTTCACCAGCGACGACAGGTTGAACGACGACTTCTTGAACTTGCGGATGGAGATGCAGCAGCCGTTTCGCGAGCTGGGCGGCACAATGACGTGTACGCGGGAGCCGTCGGGCAGCCGGGCGTCCATGCTGTGATTGTCGTCGTCGATGGACCGGCCCGTATATTCGGCGACGTTCCGAGCGGCGGCCATCAACAGGGCCGGGCTGGCAAACTGCAGTTCCGACCGGTTCAGCTTGCCGTCGCGCTCGAAATAGATCGTCTTGTGGCCGTTGATCAGGATTTCCGTCACCGACGGGTCGTCCAACAGCGGCAGCACGGGCTGCAGGAAGTGACGGACTGTTTCGGCGTAGATTTCTTTTGTTTCCATGGGCGGTCACCGATCCCCAGTGTACTCGTCTCGCTCCGCGAGAGGAAATCAACTCGCGGCTCCGGCCATGAGTCCAGCCGAACGGAACGAGATGAGTTCATTGGGCGGCACCCATTGTAACACCCGCCGGTTTGCCGCGTATGATGTGAGGTATTCACGTCCAAACGTCAATGCGACTGGGCTGACAATATCTATTTCCACGCCTTCCGGCTTCACAGAGGCCGGCTACAATAGGGTCCGTCCCATCAGGTCCGATTATGAGCGAGCATCCCGCCTACGAGCTATTCGAAGAATTAGGCCGCGGCGTTAATACCGTCGTGTATCGCAGTTACGACCTGTCGCTTGGCCGCGAGGTGGCGATCAAGGTGCTGGACGAAGAAGGCCGGCGCGACCAGCGTCACCGCGAGCGATTCCTGCGCGAGGCCCAATTCCTGGCCCAGTTCGAGCACGACAACGTGCTCCGCGTGCATTCGGTCGACACCGAGCGCGGCTGGATCATCATGGAGCTGATGAAGGGCACGCTCTCGTCGATCATCGCGGCCGGGCCGAGCGACCCAGACCTCGTCCGCAGTGTGCTGAAGCAAACGCTCGACGCGCTCGCCTTCCTGCACGAGAAGAACAAAGTGCACGGCACGGTGCGGCCGACCAATCTGCTGATCAACGAAGCGGGCCGGGTGAAGCTGAGCGAATTCGAGCAGACCGACGTCGGCGGCGAATTGCGGGCGCCGAAAGGGAGCAAGAAGTATCTGGCGCCGGAATTGATTCGGCCGGAGTTCGGCGACTTTGGCCCGCCGCTCGATTTGTACTGCCTGGCGTTCACGGCGCTCGAATTGCTCAAGGGCCCGCAGTTCGAAAGTCTGTTTCCTGGAACGGGGAAGGGTGCCATCGATCCCGACATTGCCTGGCTGCGGTGGCACAGCTCGCCGGACGAGCTCGCCTCGACGCGCAAACTGGTCAAGGGAATCCCCGACGACCTGGCCCACGTGCTCGATCGCATGCTGAAGAAGCGCGTGGCGGATCGCGCGCAGTCGGCGCAGGAGGTGCTCAGCGAGCTGGCCGATCGACCGTTGGTGGCGGTGCCGATCGCCGGCGCGGCGGATGACGAGAACGCGGGCGCGGGCGGGCCACAAGCGCTCGCTCCCGGCGTGGTGCGGACCTTGGCATCGCAATCGCCGCAAATCGTATTGCCGCAGGGAGCGAGCCCCGCGATCGGGGCAGGGGGGACCGCAACGCCAACACAGCGACCCGCCGCGGCAAAGAAAGCTGCCGCCGGAAAAACAGCTGCAGCGGGAAAGCTAGTGCATCGAAGGTTCAGCAATGATTGGTGGAACCAGCAATTGGGCCGGCCCTATGTGCTTTATCCACTATGCGCGCTCATCATTCTGGGCGCGGTTTGGTTCAGCTTCTTCCGCGGTTCTGGCACTGCCGCCATCCCGGTGAAGTTCGACGTTCAGCCCGACAATAAGGGATTGCAAGTCGCAGTGGGCGAGAAAGAACTAACGGCGGCGACGAACGGATTGTATTCCCTCCCCCCCGGCCGCTTCGCTGTGACATTTCGCATGGACGGATATCAACCGGCCACGCAAGAAATTGAGGTCTCGTCGGCGAAGAAAAATATTTTCGCAGTGAAATTGGAACCGGTCGTGAAATGGATCGACGTCGTCGTCAACGTGACGCCCGTGGATGCACAATTGAAGATCGGCGGTGAGTCGCACGCTCTCGCACAAGGCGCCTACACGCACAAACAGCAGGAGGGGAAGCCGCTCGAGCTTGCGGCCAGCCGCGATGGATATGCGTCCGCGTCGCAATCGTTTTCGCCCGAGGATCTCGCCAAGCTTGGCAACAAGGTGACGATCGAGCTCGCGCCCGAGAAGGGAGCGCTGCCTGCGGCGCTGGTCGCTAAGCCGGGCGCGGAGTTGGACACCGAACTTCGTTTGCCGGTGCGAGCGATGTCGGCAACTCTCGGCGATGGCGAGCCGCTAGAGTTCGCGCTCGTGAAGCCGGGGACGTACTCGATCGGAGCCAAGGCGGACGGTCGACGGCCGAACGAACTGGCCAATCAGTCGGTGAAAATCGAACAGCCGTTCTACATCGCGGTGAATGAAGTCACCAACGCGCAATACCAAAAGTTCTTTGAAGCCAAGGGCGAATCGAGCGCCGGCAACCGGTGGCAGACGACCTCGCGCAAATGGGCCGAATTTCCGAAGCTCGACCCCGTGAAAAACAATTTACCGGTGACGAACGTTTCGCCCGAGCAGGCGCAAGCATTCTGCGCCTGGATCGGCGGCCGGCTGCCCACGGAGATCGAGTGGGAGAGCGCCGTGCGTGGTCCGCAAGATCGCGGCTTTCCGTTCCCGTGGGGCAGCGACAACGTCACACGCGAGCGGAGCCAGATTTTTCATGGCGATCGGTTCGGCCGAGGATTCGGGCCAGTACCCGTGGAGAAACTCACTGCGGGCGCGAGCGGCCTGGGCCTCATGAACGCGCTCGGCAACGCGGCCGAATGGTGTCAGGACAGCGAGAATCCGGGCGGCTACATCCTCCGCGGCTGCAGTTTCCAGACGGCTAACATGGACGACATTCGCGTCACGTGGCGTGGCCGCGGCAACGCACGCGGCGACGAAGATGCCGGCTTTCGCGTAGTAATTCCGCTCAGCGCAACCGGCACGGCGTCGTCCATTTCAACGCCCGCCCCGGCGGCGAACACAACGACCAGCAATGCCCAGCCGGCCGACGCAGCGGCCGGCGGCGAGGATCTTGAAAAGTTGTTCGAATTTTGATTGGGCCACTGGACGCGAAGGAATTCAAAAAACAGGCTAAATTGAGACTACGCCAGCACAGTGCAAACGCTTAAAATCAACATGAAACCATTTCGGGCCGTAGCGCAGTCTGGTAGCGCGTTTGACTGGGGGTCAAAAGGTCGCTGGTTCGAATCCAGTCGGCCCGACTTTAGAAGCCGTGATCTCGCACGAGGTTACGGCTTTCTACTTTTTCAGATTCGGGAAAATGAGCAGAGCATTTCCCGCATGGGTTGATGCGGAACAATCCCAATCTCGCTTCCGTCTGGTATCAAGGGCTGTGGGTATGGTAATGCTGAAGGCGGGACCAAGATGCCTCGCGGCTGGTGCCCTCCTCAAGCGGATTCGAATATCGCCCGATCAGCGACAAAAGTCCGTGGAGAATCGTCAATGGGTGAGGCGGACATCCGGGGATATAGAGATCAACAGGAACGACAGCATCGGCACCGTTATGTTGTTCGGGATGGTCAATATATGGACCTCCTGAATTCGCGCACGCCCCGACTGCGATCACAATCCTGGGGGTGGGGACGGCATCATACGTTTCCTTGAGCGCAAAACGCATGTTCTCAGTGACCGGCCCAGTAATCAGTCGTCCCTGAAAAATAGTCTGCTGGCCGCGTTGGTGTGATTTTCAGGTGCGAGCGGGAGCGAATCCAGCACGCACCGGCAGGATTGAGGTACGGCGGAGGACGATTTCAGCGGCC
>JBIOWO010000194.1:0-5246 GCA_044868555.1 Lacipirellulaceae bacterium
GCCGCGTCGATTTCCAAATTGCCATTGAAGTCTGCATTAATGATCACTACTGGGGCAGGGATGAACTCCACCAGGAAGTTGTCGAAGTAGGCATCGGTAGTGGACGACACGCCGGCGCCGACGCGAATCGTATCGTACTGGCGAATCGCGGTGCCGACGTTGAGAACGGTCTCTGACAGAATATTGTCCACGTAGAACGCGTAGTCGGTGCTGGTGCCGTTGTCCGAGCTAATGGCGACTCTTAAATTGTGCCAGCCCGTCGAGCGCAATGGTGCACCAGCATCGTTAAGTTTGAAGTAGGCGCTGGCCGTTCCTCCGTTCGACAAACCACCCAAGATGCGGGCCATATAATAGTTGCCGTCCTGGGCGCTCGAACCGAGGTTATTGTTCAATCCCATCGAAACGAGTTGGTTATTGAGCGTTGGGGCCGTGGTGTCTTGCAAGTTGGCATATTGGCGAAATGGGGCCACCGCCGCATCCAGGTCGTAGAAATCAAAACTGAAGACAAGTTGGTCGCCTGGCGCGAGAGCCGGTGAATCCGTGAACGTCCGCTGATTGCGCTGGGCGGAATCCGCGCTGAGCGGACTGCCAACGGGAGAATGATTTAGGAGGGATGTCGTGCCACTGACCGCCGTATCCATACTCAACGTATTGCTGGGAAGGGGCGAGGGGGGCGAGCAAGTTGTACTTGCGGCTCCGCAGCCGATCGGCGTCCAGGCGGATTCAAATGCGGCCTGGTTGGCATAACCGTCAACGTTATCTTGTAAGAGCACTACACCATGCACGTTTGCAGCCAGCACTCCGACTGCCAACAAAGCCCAAGAAAAGCGCTTCATGAGTTGAATTCCTGCCTTGAATTAAGAGCCCGCGATGCCGGACGCCTACGTGCGTCCGGCGAGTCCAACCGATTCTCCACGACTTCCACCGGCGCCTGACTTGCCCTGCGTCGTCCCGCGACTGCGGCTGACTCGCGTGAGATGCCGGCCGCAGGCGGCTGGGAACTGCCACCACTTGCGATTATAATTGTGTTCTGTAAATCAAGCGCACCAATTGTGCGCAGGTCTTTCGCCGGTATGCGCAAAAGGGCGAAACAAAGGTTGCGATTTTGTTAAGGCTGGCGAGAATCGCAAGCAGTTCGATCACGCCGCGGAGTGTTTGCAGGCGTAAAATCAATGGGGAGAGTTCGATGCGCAATTCAACGATTCGGTCGGTCAAAAAGTCGTGCAGTGGATTGAGAGCTGCTACATTCGCGGCCCTAGCGCTCGTGACGCTGGCGATGGCGTCGTGCAACTGGGGACCGAGGCGCGTGAATCAGCCGGGCATCAACGCCTCATCGGCAGGCAGCAACGCCATGGAGATGTACGACACAAACGGCGATGGAGTGGTGTCGGGCGCGGAGTTGGACAAGGCACCGGCCCTAAAGGCCGCGCTGCCACGATTGGACACGAATGGGGACAAGGGCGTCAGTGCGGAGGAAGTCGCCGCGCGGGTCAACGCCTGGAAAGAGATGCGCACCGGGATGGCTTCGGTGCGTTGCCACGTCACGCTCGACGGCCAACCGTTGGTGGGGGCCAAGGTCGTCTTCGAGCCCGAGTCGTTTCTGGGCGACGAGATCAAGACCGCGTTTGGCACCACGAACAAGCTCGGCGACGTGGCTCCGACGATTCCACCGGATCAGCGCCCTGATCCGTCGTTACCGGGCGGAGTGCATTTTGGTCTCTACAAAGTTCGCATTTCGAAGGAAGCGACTGGAAAGGAGTCGCTTCCGGAGCGCTACAACACGCAGACGACTCTCGGCCAGGAAGTCTCGTACGATGATCCCGGCATGGTGAATAACAATATGGCCTTCGTTCTCCGCAGTGGACGATGAGTGGAACCGCGACGGGGCTTCGCTCGGACCGAAGTCGAGGACTGCTCGCGCCCGACTATAGACCTTGATTCACGACCTGGCCGTCAAAGCGGTTCGCAAGATAGCGATGCGCATCGCGATCGATGTCGTAGGAGACTGATTGCACCGAGCCGTCGCACATCGCCATGTTCAAGCCGCCGGGATGGGCGCTGCCGAAGGCATAAATGTTTGGATCGTCGACGCCCGGCGTGTCCTGGCGCGGCTGGTACGAATTCTGATCGATCGCACTGGCAGGATTCCAGGCGACGCGATGGTTATCCCATTCGAAGCCCGACCAGGCGCCCTGGTTGTCTCCGTAGCGGCCGTTTCCGGTCGTGGGCAGATTCTCGTACATGTCCGGGCTGAGGAACTTCTCGCCGATGAGATACGTGCTGGTGGTGCCGTCGGGGATCTGCGAAAACTTGATCTCGCTGCGATAATGGATCACTCCCGTCTGGCAGAAGCGGTTGGGTGTGCCCGTCGTGGGGCAGTTGTTGGTGGGCTGCCAATTATTCCAACCTGTGATCTTCCAGGCATTGTAGCTGGGCGGTCTGGCGAACTGGTCGGAACCAAATCCGTTGCCGGCATGAGTCAAGGAATCGCCGGAATTGGCCGCGTAGTCGCCCTTGACAGACGTTGGGCTGGCCGCCGACGGCAGTTGTTCGACCCACGCCTGTTCGTCGAGGGCACCCCAAGCACTCTGGTACAACCGAGCGGCCCGACGCGAGGGACAATGAAACGCTGCAACTGGAGTTTGGTGCAATTGGATGGACCCGGCCTTGAAAGCGGCCGTATTGACGGCTTGCCCCTTTCCCAAGTCGTGGAGCGATTGCTCCTCGATATACGGTAGGATGTTGAAATACCAACTGCCGGGTTGATCGGCGCCGTATCCCTGGTTGGTGTCGGCCGTATAGAACTTGGTCCAGCCACCGGAAGGCAAGAACTTGTGCGTATCTGCATGGAGCAGACAGCCGAGCGCGAGTTGTTTGATATTGTTCTTGCACTGGCTGCGTCGGGCCGCTTCGCGCGCGGCTTGAATGGCCGGCAGCAAAAGTGCCACGAGGATGCCGATGATCGCGATGACGACTAGCAGTTCAACCAATGTAAAGGCGGCTCTCGCCGTGATCCGCGATACTCCATTCAAGCGGGTCCTGTTTTCATTGCGACGCATGTGTGGACTGTCCTTTCTGCCTGACACTTCCTGTTTGGGCCTGTTCTTTTCAAGCTGCCCCATTCCCGCGGAGGACAGGATCCTATCGCTTGCGAACCGCGCCGACCGCCATCAGGCCGACGAGCGCCAAGATCAGGCTGCCCGGCTCGGGAACTGCGGACGTCAGCGACGCCCCACCAGCGCTGCCTGGCGATGTGTTTCCGAAGTTCGACCGCCACGTGACGTACTGGTCGTCGTCGACAACCGTGCCGATGTTTGGATCGTTCGGAAACAGGCTGACCTGACCCAAACTCGCGGCTTCACGCCAAATGACCCAGTCGGCCGCGTCCACAATGCCGTTGTTATCGTAATCACCTGCCAGATTGATGACTGACACATCGATGGACGTACTGGCGGTGTTGTCGAAGAGCTTATACGTGAACCCAGCAGGCTGGGTTCCCAGCACCAGATTCGAGAAAAGCCCGGTAAATGCGGTCGTGTAGTCGATCAGCGTGTAGATGCCGCCCGTCATCCCACCTGCATTTGTCAAATTGATCGTCCGGTTGCCGGCGGTGGCGCCGAGCGCCAAAGTGCCTCCCACGACGAGCGTGTCGCTTTTATCGACGCCTAAATCTGTGTCCAGCTCCATGCGGAGGATCGCGCCGCTGTTTAGCGTCACATTGCCGGCTGCAGTCAGCGTGCCGATGCTGTTCCCGGGCGCGACGACGCCGCCGTTATTGACCGTGAGCGCGCCGGCGATACTGCCGTTGCCGCCTAGCACCCCTCCGGGCAAGCCAACACCCCCGCCAAAGGGAACATTACTAACCGTCACCGTGCCCGTACCTGTGGCCGAACCACTGGTGTTATTCACAAACAGAGTGCCGCTTTGAATCAAGGTGTTGCCCGTATAGCTGAGGCCCGTGGGGCGGGTTAAGTTCAATGAACCCTGGTACTTGCTAATGTTCAGCCGGCTAGAGCCTTGAATATCACCGCTGAAAGTAGTGCTATTAAACCCGGCCAGGGTAATGCCTGTACCGCCCGTGGTAGGGACGGCATTAATAATGTTGCCGTCGCCGGCCAGGTCGCCAATCGTGTCGTTGATACCGGTGGTGGTGACGTCGCCGTGAAAATCCAGAAACGCGCCGGCGGCAATCGTTACCGTCGCATTGTCCGATAGACCGGAGGCGTTGGTGTTGTACTGCAAGGTGCCCTCATTGATGTTGACCGCGCCAGTTCCGGCCCAGGTCGAGGCAAAATTCATCGTGCCGAGGCCAGTCTTCGTCAGGCTACCTGTAGCCGTGCCCGAAGTCGTAAACAAGGTATTCCCGGAGCTGACTTTGATTTCGGTCGGCGCCGTGAGCGTGATCGGGGCTGAAATCGTGTGACTTCCGTTTTTCACGTCGATGAGCGCACTTCCGCTGTAGGTGTTGGTGATCAGCCGCAAGCCGGTGACGCCGGCTTTGATGACGTAGCTTGCGCTCGCGTTGTCCAGGTTCAGCGTGCCAACTACCTTGCTATAGTCGGAAATTGTGACATTCTTGGGGGTAGTGGAATTGGGTGTCGTTATTCCGAAATTGGCCGTCGAGCCGATGCCATTCGCCTGGCTGCCAGTGGTCCAATTGAATCCATTGGTGGCATTGTCGTTGGACCAGTTACCGTCTCCGTCGGTGGCCCAGGTTCGCACGGTTGGCGTCGATCCCACGACGATCTTGAATCTGTGATTCCCCGGGTCGTCCGAAACGACAGTATCGTCGAAACCGGTGAGGTCGTTGATAATCAGCGGGGCTCCGTTGGTATAGCCGCCCGTGTAGTCGATCAATGTGTAGGTTTGGCCGGCCGGATTGCTGATCGCAGTAATGTTGTGTGTCCCGCCCTGTAAATCCAAACCAGTGCCGGCGCCCGTCGAGGGCTGCGTGATCTTCAACACATCGCTGTTACCGGCTGCACCAAGCGTACTATCGAGAAACGTACCGCTTCCGAATGTGGCGTTCGGAATCGTCAAGACCGAGTTGCCGCCACCGGCACCGGGCGCGATGCGTCCACCGGAACTGACCAGGACGGCGCCCGAAACGCTGCCCGTCCCGCCGAGTGCGCCGGTGTTATTGACCAATACAAGACCAGAGCCGGTCCCGGATCCGCTGGTGTTATTGACTCGCAACGTTCCGCCATTGATGTTTGTCGCGCCCGAGTAGTCGTTCAGGTTGGAAG
>JBIOWO010000195.1:0-16135 GCA_044868555.1 Lacipirellulaceae bacterium
TCCATAAGTTCTTCACGGCAATCTACGCACCCAAGCCACCATTGCCAAGGCAAAAATCGCGGTGACAAGAACCTGCGTCCATAGCGGAGCAAATATCATGAATGGCTGCACGCACAGTATGAAAAGAACCAACGGGAGGACGACGCGAAGAACGGTGTGGCGGCGGGGGCGGTTCATCGTGATTGAGCCGCTGGTGAGTTTAGCGGCAGGATTCTAGTTGAATCCAAGTTCTCGCTTTAGCCAAGTGTCCTTCTTGATCTCAGACGGATACACTCCGAGTGAGTTTACGAGAGCAATCTTGACTCGGTTCCAACTGCTGCGAGGTACAATCAAGCCCAACTCTCGACATTTTCCACAGACGAGATCGTGCAATTGCCCCGCCGTGCAGTCGTTCTCATGGGAAGTCCACAGGGTTAATACGTCGTCGGGTTCGATGCGCACGCCAAAACGTTTTTCTAACTCCATCGACAGATCTAAGAAGTCAACTCCCATTGCAGCCGCCCATCCTACCACAAGTGGAAAAAAGATGCCCGACTGTCGGGTAGGGCGGTTTTCGCGCTCGGCCGACCATCGCCGACCAACGCTTCGCGTCGGTGCCCGGACGGTGCCCGGTCGCGGTTAACGATTGCGATTCTCGTGCATGTCGTGCAACCGTGTCGCGAGACGAATCCCTCTCCCGGTCCCTCACCGGGACCGGGCGAGGGTTGAACTTCCGCTGCACGCAAAATGGAAATGCTCTAGGATTTCTTGAGCTGTTCGAGTTCGGCCTGGGCGGCGGCGAGGTCGGCTTCGAGTTTGCGGACTTCGTCGGGGTCGTCCATCTGCTTCTTGGCGCCGGCCAGGCGCGGTTGCAGCTCGGTGATCTTCTTGCGGAGGATTTTGATGCGCTTTTGAGCTTTTTTGTCCATCGGGGAAGATTGTCCGTTGTCCGTTGTCCGTTGTCCGTTGTCCGTTGTCCGTTGTCCGTTGTCCGTTGTCCGTTGTTAGTTGGGAGCGGCGGGGTTGGCGGGGGCTACTAGCGTGGGCGGTGGTATGGCGTCGAGCTTGGGGTTATGGGGAATGGATCGCATCAGGCTGCCGAGCGCGACGGTGAGCACTCCCAGCGCGAGGCAGACTCCGACCCACATGGCCATTTTTCCGCGGATCACCTCGGCGGCGACCGTGCGACCGGCCACCAGTGCGGCCACCGCGAACAGCGCGATTGCGGCCAGAATCTTCAAAGTGAGCAGCATGTGATAGGAGCTGGCCAATTTGTAGTTGCCAAAAATGTTCACGAGGTTCCAGGTTCCGGTCACGATCAAGAGCAGCGTGGCGATGCCGATCCACATGGCCCATTTAGCGCGAAGGCCGCCGAACCGGCCGTCGACGTTGGTGGCATTGGCGGACGATGGCGACGGCATGACGACGGTGCGCAGGTAAAACAGGCCGCCGACGAGGATGATCGCCCCCAGGATGTGCAGCACGCGAGACAGCAGATTCAGCCAGTACATGCCGTCCAGGTTGGGCATGGTTTGTTGGGCGAGCGGGAGGAGTGTGTCGAACATCGTCGAGGTTTCCTAATGCGTCGTGCGAGCCAAGGTGCGGTGCGGGGAGCGAAGCGGACCCCGACGCGAAGGGGACAGTCCCATTATTGCTGAGACAATAATTGGGACAGTCCCCGACGCAAAAATTGGGACAGTCCCCGACGGCCCCACCCTACAATAGTCGGTCTACCAGGGCCAGGGCTTCGTCGCGGGAATTGATTTCGCCGTCGAGCTGGGCGTCGCGGACCTGATCGAGGAGGGCGGCGAAATGGGGGCCGGGGCGGAGGCCGTGATGGATCAGGTCGCCGCCGCTCAGTAGCGGGGCCGGGTTGAGCCGGCTGGCCGGCCAGGCGAGCCGCTCGCGGCAGAAGGCGAGCGCGGGATTGGCGGGGCCGGCGATTGCTGCGTGCAGCGCCATAAGCTCGGCCGCGCCGACGTGGATGAGAATGCGCTGCAGTTGGGGCCAAGGAAGATGTGGGGCTTGCAACACGGCTGGCAAATGGTTCAAGAGCCAAGCGGCGCGATCGATTTCTTTATTGGTGTATTTCAGGCGGCGGCCGATAAGAAGCGGCGAGCGGCGAGCGGCGAGCGGCGAGCAATCCGGGTCGACGCCGGTTTTGTCCTCAACCCCTGTTAGGAGCGCGGCCAGGGCGAGCGGGAGAGATGGTTCGTGGAGTGCGGCCAGGATGCGTGTGGTTTCGTCGAATGCGGCGGTGGGCAGGTTAGCGATTTCTGGTAGCACTTGCGGCAGCAGTTTGGTTTCGCGCAAGAGTTGGAGTGCTGCGACACGTTGGGGGTCCGTGAGCATGCGGCGGATTTCCATGCCGATTCGTTCGGCGCTGACCGTCGTCGCTTCGGGGGCCATTTGCTGGATTGCGTGCAGCGTGGCCGGCTCGATTTCGAAGTCGAACGTGGCGGCGAAGCGGACGGCGCGGAGCATGCGGAGTTTGTCTTCGCGAAGACGCAGGCGAGGGTCGCCGATTGCGCGGATGATGCGGTCGTGCAAATCTTGCTGGCCATTGACGTAGTCGACGACTTCGCCCGCCACCGGGTCGAAGAACAGGCCGTTGATGGTGAAGTCGCGGCGCTGGGCGTCGTGCTCGGCGGTGGTGAACGTGACGCTGTCCGGATGGCGGCCGTCGCTGTAGGTGGCGTCGGTGCGGAAGGTGGCAACCTCGATCTGGCCGGCGGAGCGCGGGCCGAGGACGGTGATCACGCCGAACGCCGCGCCGATCAGCAGCGTGCGCCGGTGGCCGAAGACCGCGCGGATTTGATCGGGCGTGGCGCTGGTGGCCACGTCGTAGTCTTTCGGGGCGAGGCCCAGGAGCTGATCGCGCACGCAGCCGCCGGCCCACAGCGCTTCGTAGCCGGCCGCGCGGAGCTTGCGGACGATGTCGAGGGCGAAGTCGCGTTGGGACATGGGGAGAGGTCGGAGGTCAGAGGTCAGAGGTCAGAGGTCAGAGGTTGGCGTTGAGAATTCGGTGATGGCTTGGTCGATCAGTTCGATTGCGCGGCCGCGGGCGGTGTCGTTCCAGTCGAATGTCTGTTCGGTGCCGGGGCGGAGGAAGTGAATGGCGAGCTCTACTGGCGGCTGGTCGAGTGTGCGCTCGGCGGCCAGGGCGTAGACGTACATTTGCATTTCGTATTTCTGGGCGGCGCGAGCGACGCCGGCGGACGATACGTCGTTCGTTTTGTAATCCACGAGGTGCCATTCGCCTTTTGCATCCTGGTAGATGCAGTCGATGCAGCCTTGGATGTATCGGTCTGGCGGCCAGGCGAGGAGGAATTCGGTTTCGCGGTGCAGGGCGGTCGCCTGGGACAGCTGTTTCGCGCGGGGCGAACGGATGAAACGCTCGATCAGTTCGCAGGCTTGTGCGGCCGCTTCTTCCGTGTTTAATGGGACATGCTCGGGGGCCAATTGTTCGCACCAGTGTTGGATGGCGGCGGATTTCGCGGCGAAATCGATGCGTTCCAGGACGGCGTGGACGAGCGTGCCGAGGCCGCGCGGGTCGATGGCCGTGGTTTCGGGATCGCGTCCAGCGGTGCGAATCCAATCGGAGCGCACCAGTTGCCCGGTGAGTCGCGAGAACGAAAACTGCTGGCGGGCGGCGCGGTCGACGGGGATCGGGGCGACCTCGATTGGAATTGTTCCGCCACCCTCGGCGGCGAGCTGGCGGGCGTCTTCGATCACGTGAATGAGATCGGGACCGCGCGATTTACCGACCAGCTTTTGCTCGGCCGTTGGTTCGGGAGCGAATTGGACACGGGGCGTTTCGTAGCCGGACGGTAATCTTACGATCGGCACACCGGTATGCAGATCGAACCGCTCGGCGATCAGCTCCATCCAATCGCTGACGGGTTTGTCGTGCGCTTCAAGGCTACTGGCGAGAATGAGATAGTCGGCCGCGCGGGTAATGGCGACATAGAGCAGCCGCTTGCGCTCTTCCAATTCCTCGCCGCGTTCCCGGGCGGCGAAGAGGCTCATGCCGGTGGCCGATTTGTCGCGGTCGTCGTCGTCGGGCAAGCGGACGAGCGGGCCGAGGTCGGCGTCGAGCGCCGCGGCCGGGCCGGTGAGCTTGGGCGGACGGTCCAAATCGGGCACGACGACGAGCGGAAACTCGAGTCCCTTGGCGCGGTGGATCGTCATCAGGCGGATCACGTCGGCCGACTCGGGACTGGTGGAGGCGAGCGGCTCTTTGGGAGGCTGGGCGATGAACTCGGCGAGCTGCGTGATGAAGCCGTCGAGGTCGAGGACGCCGCCTTGGTCGGCCGCGCGGGCCTGCTCGAGCAGCTTCTGCAGGTTGGCCAACTTGCGCTCGCCGAGGAACTCGGCCAGCAGGACGGCGTCGTAACCGGTGCGGGCGAGCGCTTCGCCCAAGAGCGCAGCGATCGGCACGGTGTCTTTGATCGCGCGGAGATGGCGGAGCGTGGCGGCCGCGGCGGCGACTTTCTGACGTTCTTCCGCGGAGAACTCAGGCGGCAGCGGCTCGGCGAGCAGGCCGGCGTTGAGCGTGCCGTGTTTGTCCACCAACCAGAAGAGCGATTCGTCGGCCAGCGCGAAGAACGGGCTGCGTAATGCGCCGGCCAGGCTGACTTCGTCGGCCGCGCTGGCCACGGCGCGGAGCAGGTTCAACACGTCGAAGACTTCCTGCTGGGCGTAGAACGCGTGTCCGCCGACGAGGTAGTATTCGAGGCCGTGTTCGCGGAGGGCCTCTTCATACAGTCGCACGTCGCTCAGCGCGCGGAACAGGATGGCGACGTCGCCTGGTCGCACGCCGCGGGCTTCGTTGGTTTCCTTGTCGACGATGGGCCGCTCGGGGCAATTCTCGTCGCAGAGCTCGCGAAGACGGCGGGCGATGGCGGCGGCTTCCTCGCGGCGGGCCGCTTCGATATTGCCTTTCCCGTGAGCGTTCTTTTGCGGCGTGATCTTCCACAGGAACTCGACGGCCGGTTCTTTGGTTGCCGCTGCGCGGTGGGGTTGCAGCGGTTCGTACTGGTGGAAGACGTCGCAGAACAGCGCGTTGACGAAATGCAACACGCCGGGTTGGCTGCGGAAGTTGCGCGTCAGCGGCAGTCGGCCCGATTCGGGGACCTGTTCGCGGAGGCTCAGGAATTCGGGCGGCGCGGCGCCGCGGAAGCGGTAGATCGATTGCTTGAAGTCGCCGACGAAGAATAGCCGGCCGGCGTCGAAGCCATCGCCGCAGATCGTGCGGATCAGCTCGACCTGGAGCGGATCGGTGTCCTGGAATTCGTCCACCAGGAGCAGCCGCAGGTCGTCGCTCAGGCGCCGGCGAAGGGCCGCGTTGGCGGGGCTGGTGATCAAGCGATGGGCGAGGGAAAGTTGGTCGGCGAAGTCGAGCTTACCCTGGGCGTTTTTGCGGCGTTGATACGCGTCGGCCACTGCGTGGGCGAGTCGCAGCAGCGTGAGGCCGAGCAGGGCCGCCTCGCGAGCGTCGTTTTCGACCCACGGCAGCGGCTCGCCCTTCTTGATCGCGTCGCGCATTTTCGTGCAGACGTTTTTGTACTTTTCGAAGTCCGCCGGCGTGGGCCAATCGTCCTTCTTGCAGATGCCTTGCACACGGGCCGCGGCGACAACGCCCTCCAGCTCAGCCGTCGTGATCGTGGCTTCGGCCAATTGTGGGAGCAGTAGCAGGAGCTCGGCAATCGCGGCGGCGAATTTCTGGTTGCCGGCCGCGGGAGTGGCGATCGTCAGCAGACGCTGCATCTCGGCGATCGGTGCCTTATCGGCGATTTCCTGGACGCAGAGGCGAAAGGCGTCGCGGTCGTATCGCTGTTTCCAAACGGCGAGCAGCTCCTCCGCCTTGGCCGCCTGTTCCTCTTTCGTGACGAGCCATTTGTCGAAGCTCGGTTGATGCCGCTGGTTCAGGAGTAGTGCGAGCTGCTGCTTGAGTTTCGACAGCCCGAATGTGGCGGCCAGTTCGAGCGTGTCGTCTTCCTGATCGGCGAGCCGGGCCCGCAGCACGTCGTCGATCGCTTCGTATTGCAGGACATCGGCCTCGCTTTGCTCCAGCACGCCGAAGGTCGGGTCGAGTCCGGCTTCCGTGGCGTGGGCGCGGAGCAGGCCGGTGCAGAAGGCGTGGATCGTGCTGACGCGGGCCGTGTCGATTTCGCGCAACAGGCGGAGCCAATCGACCTGCTCATCGTCGTCCAGTTTTGGGTCCTGCAGCCGTTCGTAGCAGGTGTTGCGGATGCGGGTCCGCATTTCGCGGGCGGCCGCGTCGGTGAACGTGATGGCGATGAGCTGGCGGAGTTTGGCCGGGTCGACGTCGTTGTTGGCGGCCGGATCGACGTGGGAGAGGAAGCGGGCGGTGAGGACATGTGTTTTGCCGCAGCCGGCGCCGGCCGACAGGGCGACCGAGACGTCGCGTGTGTCGCGAGCGCGGAGCTGTTCGTCGGTGAGCGGGGAGGGCGGCATGTTTGAAATCTACGCGTAGTTGAATCGCAAGAATTCAGTGCGTGCCTGTTTTGCTTTGTGCGTGCGGTAGTTTCTCTGAATTCTTGCGAATTCAGCTACAACCGGATCATGGGTTGCCGGATTCTGGTGTCCAGGTTTTTCCGAGGCTGCGGATTTGGGCGATGCGGCAGACCGTGTTGAACTCGCAGCGGCTCGTGCAGTCGGGGTCGCGGCTGGCGACGGGGAATTTTCCCTCGCGGATGTCGGCGACGAATTGGCCGATGCGCTGCTCGATCGTGGGGCGAAGCTCCTTCCAATCCTTCGTGACGGTCCCGTCGACCGAGCATTGGAGCGAGTACTTTGCGTCGGTGTTCACGCCGTTCTGCATCGACCAATAGCCGGCCCACTGTGGCGTGGCCTTGTTCGGACCGAAGACGAGCATTTCGGCGGCCATCACGTACACGGCCGGTTGCAGCCGCTCGCCCGATTCGAGCTTGTCGCTGGAGAGCGTCGGCCGGCGGCCCGACTTATAGTCGATGACGTTGAACACGATGCGGTCGCCGGCGCGGCCGACGTCGATGCGGTCGATGCGGCCCGTGATGAGAATCGTTTCGCCGCCGATGTCGAGCGCAAAAACCTTGTCCGTCGAGCGGGGATCCTCGGGGCTGTCGTCGCCAGGCCGCCGGGGGCCGAAGCGGAGCTCGAAGTAGGTGGGTCGTGGCGGCTCGTCGAAGTCGGTCCACGCCGAATCGTATTTCTCGTGTTGGCCATGGTACTGGCCGGTCCATTTTTCGATCTGGCGGCGGTCGAGCTCGACGAGGGCCGCGTCGATGCCGGTGCGGGGCATGGCGTCGATCGCCGCTTGGAGCGTGCGGTTCATCTCGGCGATGAACCGTGCTTCGTCGCCCTGCAGCGCGCTCCACGACTCGGCCGGCGACGCGCCGAATTGGCGATGGAACGTGGCCAGCACGTGGTGCAACAGGCTGCCGCGGCGGCGGTAATCGGTCTCCAGCGCCAGGTCGCCAAGCGGTTCAAGCTTGAGGACGCTTTGCAAATAGAACTGATAGGGACAGGCCGCGTAGTGCTCCCACTGGCTGGGGCTCCACAAATGCTGCGGGCCGAAGCGTTCGGCGAGTCGGGCGGCGACGGCCGGGCTGATGAGCAAGCCCTCGGCCGGGCCGAAGTCGTCGCGGCGCTGGCGGGCGTGTGTGATGCGCAGGCCGGCTTCGAGTGCGGCGGCGAGATCCCTCACCCCGGCCCTCTCCCGGAGGGAGAGGGGGTCCGATTGGAAGATGCCGGCGAGCAAACGCAGATCGCGCTCTTTGCCGACTGCTTGGGAGATCGCCCGGATACGCCAGTCAGTTAAATCAAACGGCGGCTCGTCAACCGATGGGACGGGGGAAAGATGTGGCCCGGTGCGCTTCACTTGGTCGGCGGCGTCGCCGAGCGTGCGCAGGATTTCCGTGACGTACGGGCTCGGCGGCAGCACCTGCGCTTTGTCGTCGAGGGCCGGGTAACTGATGGTGAGCGACTCTTCGGCCCGGGTGAGCACTTCGTAGAATAACAGCATCTCCTCTTGCTGATGATTGACGGCCAGCGGACAGGCGGCTGCATACTCCTGGTCGGACACGCCGGCGAAATAGCGGTAGTCGGCGTTGGTGGCCAACAGTCCGGCCCGCTCCGGCGACGGGAACGTCTGTTCCGACATGCCGGCCAGATAGAGGTGCCGGGCGGCGATTGTGCGGGCCGTGGCGGCGGACAGCACGCGGACGCGCCCGGCGTCGTCGTAAGGCCGGGGGAGCGACTCGTGTCCGGCCAGGTCGATCAGCCAGTGAAGTAGTTCGTGCCGCGTGAGTGGGCGGGGCGATTCGCCGAGCGCGATGTCGAGTCGATTGAGTGCGGCGAAGTGCGTCGTGATGGTTTGCCAGGCAGTCGGATCGGCGTTAATGGGTGGCACGTCCCTGAGTTCCTGACGAAGGGCGTGGCCGTTCTCGTCATCACCACGCCCATCGCTGGAAGCTCTGGGCGTGCCACACGAGATTGGTTCGAGACCCAGTTGTGCGCTGAGGCGCTCGAGGGCGGCGATCCATTCGAGTGGGTTGGCTTTATTCGGCAGTTCATCAAACGCGGCGGCGAGTGATTGGAGCACGGGCAGGGCGAGTTTGGCTTCCGCGACGCGGCGCTGGGCGTGTTCGGAAAGATCGTTGGCGGCGTCGTCGACGGCGGCGAGTTGCTCGACGCGCGTCAAAAGCGCCTCTCGGCCCGTCGCGATTTGCAGATCGCGGACCAGCCAATCGGCGGCGCGACGCGCATCGTCGGCGATTGCGGTGAGAGTGTTATTGACGAGCACCGACACAACGCGGCGAAACGGCCAGTCTTCCTCGGCGAGCCGCAACAGCGACAGGATCGTCCGCAGGACCGCGGCCGTGGCCAGCGGCAGGCCGGTTTCGAGCGAGTAGGGGATGCCGAAGTTGGTGAACACTTCGCGGATCCGCGGCGCGGCATCGGTTAGGGAGCGGAAAGCGACGACGATGTCGCCCGGGCGGGCCGGGGACTGTCCCGTTTTTCCGCTGCTTGCGTCTTCCTTACTGGAAGACGTACCTCGGAAAAACGGGACTGTCCCCTTTTCGCGCAAGAGCCGCCTTTTGATGTGCCGGGCGATTTGGATGATCTCATCGTGCGATCCGGCGGCCTCGATGATCTCGAATCGATTGAGCGATTCGGCCGCAGCGGCCGGCAGCGGTGGGACCTGTCGCGGATTGCGGAACAGGTGCTGGGCCAGGTGGTCGAGCGCGGGCCAGGCGATGGGCCGTGGTGGGAGCGCACGGATTTCCAGCTTGGGGTGGAAGTGTTTCAGTTCGGCGAGCGTGGAAATCGTTTTGGCGAAGAGGTCGGGGCGCCCGCTGGTAATCGACTGGGTAGTCAACTGGTCACTGAAGTGATCAGTCCGTCGATCGGCAGGTGGGGAATGATCGCTGGGGAGCGTGATGAGGAGCTGCTGGGCGCGGTGGGCGAGCAGGCGCAGTAGTTCGTGCTGGGTGCGCGTGAAATCGGTGAAGCCGTCGACGACGACCAGTTGCAGGTTGCGGAGTCGGGGGCAGGCGTCGGCGGCCAGCAGCGCGCGGGCCGCGTTGTGCCGGCCATCGGCGTCGCACAGCGCGTGGGAATCGAGCTGCCGTTCGTATTCCGCGAAGATGAGCGCCAGCTCGCGGTGCTCGGCCGCGCGGTCGTGCCCCGCACCGGCTTTGGCGTAGGCGGCCGGGTCGATGCCGTGCTCGTTGAGCTCGCGGATGTGGTTGGCGACGAGGTCGATGAAGCCGGCTCGCCTGGCCGCGTCGCGGAAATGCGACAATTCGCCACGGCCGACTATTGTCTTGAGCACGCGGCGCAGCAGCTCGCGCCGTGCTGCGGGCGAAATCCCGGCCGCAGTTCGACTTCGCTCACTGGAGGCGAGGATTAGCCCGGTCAACTGATCGAACGTCATGATGCCGGGCGAGAGGCACGCCGTCAGGCCGTCGGCGACAAGTTGTTGACGGATTGCGGCGGCGCCCCGCGAAGTCGGGGCCAGCCACAGGGTGCGGTCGATGGGCGACTTCGACAAGCTCAGTCCAGGGGGGCCGGCTTGGCGGAGCGCGTCGCGGTATTGGCCGAGCATTTCCCGCGTCTTACCGCAGCGGACTGGGCCGAGATAGATGAGGACCTGGGAAGGCACGAATGGAGACCTGCCGCATAGTGGACGTTAGTGCATTCTGGACGTAAGTGTGGTAGGGTCAAGCAGCTTCGTCCAGGCTCAAAGTAGTAGGCACACTCCGTGTGCCGAAACAGTGTCGCCAACCACCGCTGCCCCACCTGTCAGCCCGGAAAGCCACTTGCCACTCCCGTTACGGCACACGGAGTGTGCCTACTACAAAAGCGAACGCGGAGATTGACAGTCGCTGGCCAAATAGGTTAAACTCCTTACATATACTGGGCTGAGTCCATGCGCTGCAATCATGCAACGCGAGCTGGGGCGATCGGCTTGGGAATCAACAAGAGGCAGACGGAAACGGAGCAGCTTTTTTAGCGCGGCCTTTCGCGCAGGGCATTCGGGGGCACTCGTCGGGCGCGCTGGGTTCGCCGCGGTTGCGGCCGCTCCAGGGAGCACACGAAATTTGTTTTGTTGGGCCGCCACGGTTGCGTTGACCGGGCGACTCGGTTTTTTTCATCCTCATCCTGTTCGTTCCATTTTTTTCTGAAGGAGGTTGGTTATGGAGACAAGAAGTACTCCAAGGCGGGGGTTTACCCTCGTCGAGTTGCTGGTGGTCATCGCGATCATCGGCATCCTGGTGGCGCTGTTGCTACCGGCGATTCAGGCCGCGCGTGAAGCGGCCCGGCGCAACCAGTGCTTGAATCAAGTCAAGCAGTTGCTGGTTGCCTTGCAAAATCATCACGATACGAAGAGGGCGTTGCCATTGGCGTCGACCGCGCCGCTCGTGGGCAACAAGGCCGCCATCCTGTATGCGACGAATGGCGACAACAAGTACGATAAGACCGCGCCGCCGAATGGGCCGAACTGGCACGATGGCCAGGTTGGCGACGGCTATAGCTGGATTGTGCAAATCCTGCCGTTTATGGAAGAGAACACCATTTACGATAAGCTAACGCAGCAGGTGGGAACTGCTCCGCCCGGCACCGGCCGGTTTGGCAAGTTGAAGGACGCCGCGTTCAAAACCGGAAACTGGGGCGGGCTCGTGAACCCAGGGACGGCCTTCAATGCGACCACGAACCCGTACATTTTTTCTACGAAAGTCAGCGGCATGGTGTGCCCGAGCTTTCCAGGTGAAGATGAAGTCTCGCAGCTGGGAGCGGTAAACGTTGCTAAGTTCGGTACCGGTAACTACGTGACGCCCGCGTCGACGGCGTATCGCACCGAGACCAATACCATAGAAAGTGGCTTACCCAGCGCGGCCGGCGCCGCCTCGGCGACGAACGGCAAGAACTGTGCCTCCGGGGCCTATTGCGGTAACGGTGGATTGCCGTTTCCGGGCATGGTAGGCACGAAAGTGCAGTCGACCGGTCTGAACTTCAGCAGCCTGTCGGACGGCACGTCGAAAGTGGCCCTAGTTACCGAGAGTCGCGAGGAAGTGCACACTTCCTGGTATAGTGGGTTCGCGTCGTACGTCGTTGGCGCCTGGCCAAGTGGCGGGGCGCCGGTCGGTGTCGGCACAGGCACCACCTTCTATTGGGGCTGTGGCACGGTCGCGACGTGCGACACGGCGCTCAATAAGGGCAGCACGAAGGACACGCCTGCCACAGAGCTCGCCAAGTGGTATCAGTCAGGAACCGGAACAACGGCCAAAAATCCGCACGTCGCCAATAGTCGGCGCGCGTGGGGTCCGAGCAGCCGTCATCCGAGTGTCGTGATCCATGGATATGCGGACGCCCACACGGACAGCGTCAACGAGGCGATCGACAAGGACGTGTACCTGCACCTGATCACGCGCAACGGGCGTGAAGTGGATAACGTCTCGCCGTGACGCGGAGTCGCGTGACGAGTTGAAAACCATCGCCGCCGGGGCAGCAATGCCCCGGCGGCTTTTTTTGCGAAAGTGGGGTCGGGAGTCTTCAATAAAGATAGCGTCGAGGACAATCGACAGCGCGATAATCGGCGCCGAAGAGTCTTGCGGCTTCGACTCCCGACCCCTTGTATGTTGCCTACCCAAAGGGGTCGGGAGTCGTGGCACGGCTATGATGGCCTGCCGTGTCCTGGGTGTTCGTCAACTCTGTTGCTGCGTGGGCTGAAGACTCCCGACCCCGGTGCGGGTCCCATTGCGGCCCGGCCGATAATTTGACATCATGGCGGGTTGCACTGCAGGCCGCTGTGGCGAAATTGGCAGACGCGCATGGTTCAGGTCCATGTCCTCGCAAGAGGGTGGGGGTTCAACTCCCTCCAGCGGCAGTTTCCCGATTGCGGATTTCGGATTTCGGATTGCGGATTAGAATAGCCAGATGAGCTATTCTCCCCCAATCCGCAATTCGCAATCCGCAATCCGCAATTTTTTCAAGCTGGCATCGGTTCTCGCTGGCTTCCTGCTCGCAACGGATGCCGATGCGCTGGCCGCCGCTGAACGGCCAAACATTCTGTTCGTGATGAGCGACGACCATGCGTATCAGGCGGTCGGCGCGTATGGGTCGAAGCTGAATCGGACGCCGAACATCGATCGAATTGCCGCGGCCGGCGTGCGGTTCGATCGCTGCTACGTGACCAATTCGCTGTGCGGGCCGAGCCGGGCCTGCATCCTGACCGGCAAGTACAGCCACAAGAACGGCTTCTACGACAACGTATCGCAGCGCGAGTTCGACGGCAGCCAGCCGACGTTTCCCAAGCTGCTGCAGGCGGCCGGCTATCAGACGGCGATCGTCGGCAAGTGGCATCTGAAGAGCGAGCCGACCGGCTTCGACCATTGGGAGGTCTTGCCGGGACAGGGCAAGTACTATCAGCCCGATTTCATCACGACCGCGGGCCGGCACTCGGAGCCGGGCTACGTGAGCGAGCTCGTCACCGACAAAGCGATCGACTGGCTGCGCGACGGGCGCGATGCGTCGAAGCCATTCTGCCTGCTGGTGCATCACAAAGCGTCGCACCGCCCTTGGCAGCCGAGCGCGAAAAACCTGGCGCGATTCAAAGGACAAAAGTTTCCGGAGCCGCCGACGCTGCTGGACGATTATGCCACGCGGCCGGCGGCGAAACGGGCCGACATGCGGATCAGCCAGATGGCCCCCGCCTCGGATTTGAAACTATGGGAGGCGAGCTCCCCGGAGCGGCGGCTGCTCTACCGACAGATGGGCGCCGCGGAGCGGAGCGAATGGGAGAAGGTTGTCGATCCGCGGCTGCAAGAGTTTCAAGCGGCCAAGCCGCCCCTCGACAAGCTCGGGACCGATCGGCAAGCGGAGGAGCGGACGCGGTGGTTCTACCAGCTTTACATGCAGGATTATCTCGCGTGCGTAGCGTCGGTCGACGAGAGCGTGGGCCGGCTGCTCGATTACCTGGACGAGAGCGGACTGGCCGCGAACACGATCGTCGTTTACACGAGCGATCAGGGGTTCTACCTGGGCGAGCACGGCTGGTTCGACAAGCGATTCATGTACGAGCAATCGCTGCGCACGCCGCTCGTGGTCCGTTGGCCGGGCTTCGACAAACTCAGCCCAGGGGCGGCCGGGCGGGTCGAGGAGCGGATCGTGTCGAACGTCGACTTCGCGGAGACGTTTTTGGAGGCGGCCGGCGCAGCGATTCCCGCCGATATGCAGGGCCGCAGCCTGGTGCCGCTCATGCGGGGCGAATCGCCCGCCGACTGGCGGCGATCGTTCTATTACCATTTTTACGAAGACGACGATGCCGATCATCACGCGCCGCGGCATGAGGGAGTCACCAACGGCCGGGCCAAATTGATCCACTACTACAAGATCGGCGAATGGGAATTGTTTGACGTGGAGCGGGACCCCAACGAGCTGGTGAATCTGTACGGGCGTCCGGAACATGCAGACCTGCAGGCGGAGCTGACCGCGGAGCTCCGTCGATTGCGTGGCGAGCTGGAAGTGCCGGCGTTGGACTGAGAAACTGCGAAGAAGTTTGGCGGAAACGACTTGGGGGCGGTCCGCCCGATATGCCGGTCGATAGCAGCAGCGGGAGCCTGGAATCGTCGCACGAAACGTTACGGTTTCCCCAGATTTCCCGCGTGGATTTCACACCCTCCACACGCAAATAATGTTTGACGAAAAAGCGGATTTTGTGCTTATAATGGACTCTTGGCGTTTCGGTGGAGGTTCGGCAAGGGCCCCGCACGGGACGCAGCAGGGCCAGATTCGTAGGTGCCCGAGGGAGCCGCGTGCCCCGCGTCGACGAGTTGGGCGCGTGTGCGATTTTAAGCAGTGGGCGCCGTCTTGCCCGACGTGAAAACTTGTGTGTAGGGAAGGTTTCTGCCGCCGTTTGTGGCTGGGCACCCAGCGACAAGCGAACGGCCGGGGTGGCCCACCGCCGAGCAAGCCAATCGGTGGCCAGGTGGGCAACCCATCGACAAGAGATTTGGCCGCGCGGGACGCGGCATTCGGTTAGGCGTGCATCGCATTCGATTGACACCTGGCCAGGCCTGACACGAAGAAGGTCGAACACCTGTGACGATCCTGTTTTCCGCCGCCGTTGCCTTTGCGGCCGCATGCGCGTGCGCCATGTTGTTGACGCCGAGCGTGGCCCGCCTGGCGACGCGATTGGGGGCGATCGATTATCCGGACGGACGCCGCAAGAGCCAGCGTCAGCCGGTTCCGCGGGGCGGCGGCGTGGTCGTCGTGCTGGCCGCGATGCTGGCGGTGGTCGTAGCGCAAACGTTTTTCCCAATGCCGCAAATCTCGTCCGCGGCGTGGGTCTCGCGCGGTTTGTTGCCGGGCCTCTTGGTGCTGCTGGTCGTCGGAATCGTCGACGACGTGCTGACTCTGACCGGCATCTACAAGCTCATCGGGCAAGTGCTGGCGGTATCGGTGCTGGTGGCGGCCGGCTCGAAGTTTGAATCGCTGTCGGTGTTTGCGTGGACGATTCCGCTGGGAAACTTCAGCATCCCCTTCACGATGTTCTTCTGCCTGGGGGCGATCAATGCGTTCAATCTGATCGACGGGGCCGACGGCCTGGCATCGTCGATCGGGGCGATCATCTGCATCACATTGGGAATTATCACCGGGTCGCGCGGCGACGCACTGGCGGCGATGGTTTGCTTTTCGCTGGCCGGTGGGCTGGTCGGCTTCCTGAGATACAACTTTCCGCCGGCGTCGGTGTATCTGGGCGACACGGGGAGCATGCTGATCGGGCTGGTTGTGGCGGCCGTGGCGGTCGACAGCTCGATCAAGCAGCAGGCGGCGTTTGCCTTGGCGGTGCCGCTGGCGATCTGTGCGATCCCGATTCTCGACGCGGGCGCCGCGCTGGTGCGGCGCGTAACGACTGGGCAGAGCGTATTCGCGGCCGATCGGGGCCACTTGCACCACGCCCTGCTGTTGCGGGGCTGGTCGGTGGGCAAGACGGTGGCGTTCATCGCGGCGCTGTCCGCGCTAACCTCAGCCGGCGCACTGGCCAGCTACTTCTCCGACAACGATCTGTTTGCCCTGTTGGTGAGCGGCGGAGTCGTGGGGATGCTGGCGGTGGCGCGGATTTTCGGCCACGCCGAGGCGGCTCTGATTGCGTCCCACTCGCGGTCGCTGATGCGGGGCATTGTGCCGCGGCGGGTGCGCGGCAGCGCGACCGAGGCGGAGCAGGCCGTCCAACTGCAGGGGACGCGGAAATGGCAGAAGGTGTGGACGGCCTTGCGGGAGGCGGCGCCCAACTACAACGTGGCCGGCCTGACACTCCACGTGAGCATCCCCCAACTGCACGAGTCGTTCTACGCCAACTGGAAGCGGAACGACGCACCCACGGCCGACGACACCTGGCGAATTGTTTTTCCGCTGGTGTTCGACGATCGGCCGATCGGCAAGCTCTCGGTGCTGGGTGGCGCCGCCGACCGGCAGGCGCTGGTCGACATGCAGCAACTGCTGGAGTTTCTCGAGACGCTCGACGACGAGATCGCGCAGATTGTGGCCGATACGGCGATCGGCGCCGGCAAATTGGCCGTCCATTCCACGCCGTCGGCGAATTAGCGCTGCGTGGGTGGCTGGGGCAACGCCCCAGTCTTGTTGC
>JBIOWO010000196.1:0-2745 GCA_044868555.1 Lacipirellulaceae bacterium
TTGCGTCCTTCGTCTCTTTGTAAATCTCGGCGATCCCCGATGCTCCATACAAATCCCAATAGGTGAGCGACGCTGGAGTGTGATTCGAGCCGGTGTGGTAACTCTCGTTGTACACGTCGATCTCATAGAAACGGTGAGCGCGATCGCCGGCGTAGTAGTCGATGCGTTCGCTGATCTCGTCGCGGAGCGCTTCGGAATTCACTTTGCCGGAGACAGCATCCGTGCCGGCCGGATTCTGCAGCATGTTGTAGGCCCAACCCGGCTGCTGATTGTTATTGCCGCTCGTGTTCGGGCCCCAGATCAGATTGTGCTGCCGGTAGCCCATATTGTGCGCCTGGGCAAAATCGCTGATGCGATCCATATACGGGATATTCGGCCCGCCGTTGGGGTTGATTGCGCTCGCCGTCAGTACATCGCGAGTACCCTCGTTCGCATCCCACTTGCCGCCATTCTCGGCCGAGAGCGAGTTGATGCGATTGTCGACCAGGGCCTGTTGAAAACGGGCCGCATCGCTCGCGGGCGCGGGATTATCCACCAGCAGCGTGTCGGTGAACGAGTTGGGGACGGCGCTGCCAAAATTGAAGGCGTGCCGCTTGAGCTTGACGTGGACCTCGGTCCCTGGCGCAGCGCCGACCAGCGCCAGGCTGGCCGCGCCTTTGCGGCCGTGTTCCGTATAGGTCGTCGCCGCGGCCAGCGCATTCGCGCTGGTGTTGCTATTGCTGAGCGCCGCGCCGCTGACGTCGAGCGAATTGATCGAAAGCGAACGGGCCGTGCCCAAGTCGTTATTGAACTCGGCACGGACGAAATGCGTTCCGGCCGGCAAATTGACGGTGTGTTCGAAACTCGCCGCTGCAGCGCCGACGCTCCAATCCATATGCTGGTCGCCGATCACCAGACCCATCCGCGGATCGATCCCGCTGGCCGCCTGGCCCTGGGCATTGATCGTTACCGTGACGGCTCCTGCCTCAGCCAGCGTGACGTACGTCCCGGCGAAGCCGTTGTTATCGAGGATAGCCGCGCTGCCGCTGGTACTCCCTGAATTCAGCGCCAGCGAATTGCCGTTAATCGCCCACGCCGCATCCACCAGCATCGCGCACACGAAGATCGACAATAGAATGCGATTCATGGCGACTCTCTGTTTCCCCTGAGGGCTGTTCCTGGAACGAGCAGTCCACCCGGCACGCCAACCGCACGCGCGAGCAGAAGCCCCAGCCAAACAGCCGCCAACGCCCCACGCCGCCCCACTGCCGACCGCCCATCCCACGCCTTCAATCTATCCGGCGACGCCCGAAATTCCAGCAAATCGCGCATCGACAAACCGGTTCGCAGCATATATTTACGCAATCGCAGAATTCTGTCGCGCGGATTACGAAAACGCGGTAGATTCGCCCACTTCGAGGTCCCGATGAAAACTTTGACCAAGGAACTCTGGATGAATGTGCCCGAACGGCGGGCAATCGTTTCGATTCACCGCGACGTAGAACGCTGCGTCGCGGAGAGCGGCGTCCAGGATGGCCTCGTCCTCGTCAACGCGATGCACATCACGGCCAGCGTGTTCATCAACGACAACGAGTCCGGTTTGCATCGCGACTACGACAAGTGGCTCGAGGAGCTCGCGCCGTTCGATCCGTCGCCGGAGCGGTATCACCACAACCGCACGGGCGAAGACAACGCCGACGCGCATCACAAGCGGCAGATCATGGGCCGCGAGGTGGTGGTGGCCATCACCGACGGCAAGCTCCACCTCGGCCCCTGGGAGCATATCTTCTACTACGAATTCGACGGCCGGCGCAAGAAACGCGTGCTCGTGAAAATCATCGGCGAATGAGCTCCGAGAAATTCTCGTTGTCGGCGTACCGCTCGGCGAGCGGGTTGATGTAGGCCCGCTCTCTGGTCTGCTCGAAGCTGCCGCACGGCACGATCAGGCCCTGCTTGAAGGCGATTTCGTCCGAATAGCCGGGCAGGATCATGCGGATGTCGTATTGCAGGCGATTTGGCCGGACGCGGTCGATGTGGCGGACGATGTTCGTCGTGCAGTTGTTGGTGAGCGTGTCGTAGAACTCCGGCTTCTTCGACAATTCGTTGACGCGGCCCATGATATCGCCCAGCAGCTGCTGCGCGACTTGCGGCGTCGCGGTCGTACGATAGAGATAGACATTTTCGTGCCGGTAGTTGGTTCGCTGGCGGATTACGTCCCGCTCGTCGGCGACGACATAAATCAGCTCGTACTGTCGAGCACTACCCAACACCGGGTTGTACTTCTCATTTCTTTCTTTGCGGACCTCGACGCTCACGGCCATATGATCCGACTTCCCGTCCGGCCGGGCGATCGCGAAGCTCAGCATCGTGTGGGCCACGGCTGGCATCGACTCGAAAGGCACCATCAGGAAATCGACGCCGCGGACGTCCGATAGATGAAACGACTTGTCGTAATAGTCGACGAGGAACGTGTCGGCGGCGAAGTACTGGCAGTTGCGAACGTTGTGGACCGTGACGTAGTCGCCCTGTCGGTCGGCCGTGGGCAAGAGCGCTTGCTCGGGCGTCCAGTCGCGGAAGTTCGAGGGCTTGATCACCTTTTCCGCGCTGCGGCAGCCGAGCGAGACCGCGAGCGCCGCCGCCAGCAGTGCGGCGCAGAAGCAGCGCGATCGTGATGCGGCAGCGCGCATGCGCGACGTCAACAGAAGAGGTTCGATGAGTAGATAGAAAAGCGGCGAAGTCTAGCGGACAGGGGAGGGTGCGCCAAGC
>JBIOWO010000197.1:0-16243 GCA_044868555.1 Lacipirellulaceae bacterium
GGGGCCGGCCAACCCCGGGTTGCTCGATGTCAGTTGCTGGCGGCGGAATAGGCCGGTGCTTTTTCTTTGACTCCGACTGCGCCCACGGCCCGGCAGGCGTACTCCGTGCTCCAGCGGATGTCTTTCAGCGTGGCTTTGTGCTTGGCCACGAGGTTGCGGAAGGCGTTGTAGGTGGGTAGCGATTCGGCGGTGGCCTGGGGCTCCGATTTTGTCGGCCGGACCGAGGAGTATTCGTTGCGCTCGAATTTGTCCCAGCCGACGGTATCCCGATGCGACTTGCCGGATTCCATGACTGGGTACGGCATTTCGACGGTTACTTGCAGCAGGCCGTCCTTGGTTTCCGATTCGACGACCGAGACGTACTCCATCGCTTTGAGATCGGCCAGGAGTTCCTTGGTTGGCGCTGAGCGTGGATCGATTTCCAGGACCACGTGGCCGAACAGGTGCGTGCGGTCGCGCGGTATGGACCATTCGCTGCCCTTGAGCGCAGCCTGGATATCGCTGAGGCGGACGTCATCGATGAAATAAAACGCGATGTACGGTTGTTCGCCGTGGTCGTAAATCCCCAGGCCGCGAAATTGGTCGGCCTCGGGCAGCACTTTGCTGGAGAGTTTCTTGGTGAGCTGCTCGGTGGTTACCCTCGCGTTTGCGGGCGTGACGCCGGCGATGGGCAAAGTCAGGCGCGGCGGTCCGCCGGCGTAAAGACGGATGGGGGTTAACAGGAACAGGACGGTCACTGCGACGAACGGAGTTTTTCGACACATGGCAAGGTCCTCCGGTGGAAGGGGAAACAAGTGACTCCAATTGAATCGTAGCCGATTGCATATACTGGTAAAACGTGTTAATCGTGTAATGTATAATCTAAATAGTTGTTAATGTTTGGCAGTTGATAACTGACAGCGGCAAACGCCGGCTCCCGCCCGGGGCTGGCGCCGCAGTGTTTGCTATGGCAGAAGCACCCTCGTTGACGACCGATCAGATGGCGGCCCTGGTGGAGCTGGCCCGGCAGGGGAATCTGCGGGCAGCGGCCGAGGTGCTGCACCTGTCGGAGCAGGGGCTGCGGAATCGGCTGATCGCGCTGGAAGGGCGGCTGGGCGTGGAGCTGTATCGCAAGCGTCGCGGCGTGCGTCGCACCGCGCCGCTGACGCAGGAAGGCCACCGGCTATTGCCGCACGCGATTGCGTTTCTTGAGCGGGCCGGCGAACTGACCGAATTATTTCGCGAGTCGGCCGAGCCGCGGGAAGTTCACGTCGTGGCCAGCCAGTATTTGATCGCGTACTCGCTGATCGACGTGGTCCGCCGATTTCACGCGGCGGAGCCGTCGATCCGCATCCGGCTGAGCGCCCGGACGGAGGAAGAGATCGACGAAGCGGTCCGCGGCGATCCGCAGGTGACGTTGGGTGTCGCGGCGCCGTACGAGGTGTCGACAGAGCTGGAGTATCGCCATTGGTTCTCGATGGAGTGGAGCCTCATCACGCCGCGGCGGCACCGGCTGCTCGCGCGCGGCCGGCTGCGGCTGGAGGACCTGGTCCGTGAGCCACTCGTTCTTTACGAACGTGGCTCGACCGGCCGGTCGCACGTGCTGGATGCCTTCCACGAGCGCGGCCTGACGCCGCGGATCGAGATGGAGGCGACCAACACCGACCTCATCGTGCGGATGGTCGAGGCCGGCTTAGGTGTTTCGATCGTGCCGCTGCATCCGTCCGGCGCCGTGACGCGCGGCCGCCGCGTCGGCATTCTACCGCTCAAATCGCAGGTGCGGCCGATTGATTCTGGGACGCTCACGCGCAAGGGGGAGAAATTGTCGAGCGCGGCGCAGAGGTTTGTTGAGTTTTGTGTGGCGGAGAGCTAAACTCCGTGCCGACAATTCCCGAAGCACTGGCAGAGCCAGTGGCACACCGACTGGGCGACCGCATCACCCGGGGCTAAATGTTGGTGTCAGTCGTTGTCGTAGCCTTCGCGGGGGACGAGGCGGACGCTCTTGAGCGTGATCTGGTCGACGTGCTCGAAGACGCTTGGCTTGGCGGCGTTTTTGAACGTGCAATTTTCGATGATCACGTTCTCAATTTTTGCTTTGTCCAGGCCGACCAGGTAGAACGGGCGGCTGCTCTTGCTCGATGAGAGGTTCTCGATGTGGATGTTGCGGACCGTGGGGTAATGTTCGCCGACGCCGTCTTCGTAGCGGAGGTTGATGCGGACCACGGATTCCTTCACCTGGCCGACCTGGATGTTGCGGACGAACAGGTTTTCGAGGTAGCCGCCGCGGAGGGAGTTACTCTTGAGGCGGATCGCACGGTCGAGGTTGGGGCTGTCCATCGCGCAGTCTTCGACGAACACGTTGCGGATGCCGCCGCTCATTTCGCTGCCCAGGACGACGCCGCCGTGGCCGTCCCTCATCGTGCAGCTACGGACGATAATGTTTTCGCTGGGCGCGGCGATGCGCCGGCCATCGGCGTTGCGGCCGCTCTTGATGGCGATGCAGTCGTCGCCCGTGTCGAACGTGCAGTTTTCGATCAAGACGTCGCGGCACGATTCGGGGTCGCAGCCGTCGCTGTTCGGGCCGTGGCTGTCGACGGTGACGCCGCGGATTGTGACATTCTCGCAGAGGACCGGGTGGAGGATCCACATCGGCGAGTTGGTGAACGTGACGCCTTCGATGAGAATGTTGCGCGAGGCGTAGGGCTGGACGAAGTTGGGCCGCAGATAGTGGCCTTCGCCGAAGACTCGCTCGGCGACCGGAACGGCGTCCTCACCCATTTGGCGGAGCGTGGTCGTATCGCGGCCCTGGTTGGGTCCGCTGCCGGAACGGCCCTTCCACGGCCACCAATGCTTCGAGTCGGCCTGGCCGTCGAACGTGCCCTTACCGGTGATGGCGATGTTCTCGACGCCGTGGGCGTAGATCAGCGGCGAGTAGTTCATCGCCTCGTTGCCTTCGAAGCGGGTGTGTACGGCGGGCAGATAATCGGCCGGTTCGGTGCTGAAGCGGACGGTGGCGCCTTCCTCGACGTGCAGGTTGACGTTCGATTTCAAATGGATGGGCCCGCGGACGAACCATTCGCCGGCCGGCACGACGACGCGCCCGCCACCCGCCTCGCTGCAGGCGGCGATGGCCTTGTCGAAGGCCGGCTTGCAATCGGCTTCGCCGTCGGCGACCGCGCCGTAGTCAGCAACTTTGAAATCGCGGTCAGGGAACTGGGGCGGCACGATGCGGGCCAGGATGGCGGGCACGGCGTCCCAGCCGGTGGGTTCCGCCGCTCGCGCAGGAACGGCAAGAAACCACGAAGGCACCAGGAACACAAAGGAAAGAAGGAAGTGGAGAATGCGATGTGGTTGCATCTCTTGGTGTCCTTCGTGTTGTTTGTGGTTCAATTCGCTTCGCACCTGCGACCGCGAACGCTTAGCGCGCCTGTCGCGGCGACTAGGACGAGCAGCAGCGTGCTGGGCTCCGGCACGGCGGCGGCGCCCAATGCTGGCGATATGACGGTCACGCCGAAATTCTTCTTCCACAGATCGTATTGTGCAACGTCGACGATGGGGCCGAACGGGTCGTTGGGTAGCACGTTAACCGTGTTTCTGTTGTCGCGCCAGACGACGTAGTCGGCGGCGTCGACGGTTCCGTCGTTGTTGTAGTCGCCCGGGACGCTGGTCGCCGCTTCGGTGCTGAGACCTTCGAGCACGATGTCGCGGCCGCCGGTGGCGCTGATCGACTCGATGACACTATCGTTCTGCTGACCAACGGCCCAGGTGATATTCCCGGAGTACCTGATACTCCAGTTGTACTTGGTGGCGCCGAATATGGCGGAAACGACGGCGCCTGCGGGGTAATTGGTGAGGCCATCGGCGCTCGAGAACGTTCCCCCCAGGGACCCGGTGCCCTGGATGTTGCCCGCGCCACTTCCGTCCGAATCGACGTCAAACAAGGCCAGGCTTTGCGGTATGCCGCCGGGTGCCGACGGCGCTTCATCGAGCACGAGGCTGAGCCGCGAGGATCGCGTACCGCCGGTCGACGCTTCCAGCCCGTTGTTGATCGACAAGTTGTTGATCACCTGCATCGGCCGTGTGTTGCCGTTCTGAAAATGAAATTCGACGATGCCGACTCCGGTGGTAATGCCGTCGGGATCGAGCGCGTCGAAGGCCGGGTCGTTGCTGTTGCCGGAGTAGGAGGAGATCTGCGCGTTGTAGGTGCGAACATGTCCGCCCGTCGTAGGATTGCGGATGATCATGCGACCGTAGCCGCCGGCGCCGGGGCCGGGAGAGGCCATCGTGCCGGCACTACCGGCGGAAAGTCGCAGGTTTTGTGTGCTTTCTTGAGAGACTTCCAGAGTGCCGCCCTGGTAGTCCCAAGTTCCATTGCCCCAACCCGATGTTTCGCGCTGGGCGAGGTCCAAGCCGGTGAGCGGCAACCGCACCAATCCGCCCGTTTGGACCACTTTGCCGAGGTTGAGGGCCGAGGCGGTGCTGCCCGATCGGCCGATGATGGTGGTACTCTCGATCGCCAGGTCGCCACTCTTAATTGTCAACAAGTTGGCGGTTGTGGTGTTCCGGGCGATATACAGCCTGTAAAGAGTTTGCGGCCCGTAGTTCCTCATCAGGGTGGAGGACATCAATGCGGAGGCCGGACTGGTCTGATACACCAGGTTGGCCGCGATACCTGAGGGGCCGTTGAACCAAGGGTCATGGTCCGGATCGTACACCACGCCTTCGCCCGTTACGTTCCAGGCGCCGGACGTGCCAATGCTGATCTGGGCGTCGCCGGAAGTTGCGACTGGCTGTGGATTGGGAGGGAGAAGATTGTTGGGGCTACCGGTGGAATTCCAGTTTGTCGGGTTGAACCACCAGTTCGAATTCGCCTCGCCATCCCAACTGATGGAGGCCTGAGCGGAGGAGGCGGCGACGGACATCGCGGTCGCCAAAATGAACGTGCGCCATGGTGTCGTGCGACGTATTCCAAGTCGATGTTGCGGACTCATGTGGAGTGAAACGGTCATTCGATGTCCTCTTCCGATTGCTGTTCGACGATGCAATGCTAGGTGTTCGCGCCTTGCAAGCTTTCGACTAGGTTTCGAGGCCTCGACGTAGTTGCCTAACGTGATGTGGCGCGCGTGGAATCGGGTGGATCGAGCGTTAGATTGAGTTCCGCGCCAACGCCCGCCTGCACGCTGATTTTGATTTCTGATTTGTTCGGATCCTGATACTTGGCCGCGATGGTGGACGGGCGGCGGTTGTCCGGATCACCGCGGTCTTCAACGATAATTACATTGTAATTGCCGGGTGCAATTCCGTCGCCTTGTTCGGCAATTCCAAGGTCAAATCGCCCCTGCCCATCGGTCGTACCGTGGGCCGACTTGCCCGTTTCGCGATCGGTTGCGACCACATTGGCTCCCGCCAGCGGCTTGCCATCCTTGCGCATCAACGTGCCCGTAACGCGGGCGCGATCGGAAGCTCCGCCGCAACCGGAACAGGCACAAATCGCGAGCGCCGCCACGAGCGCAACTCGCCATTTCTTGCTGACGACCGAACGCCGCTTCATCGACGCCTTTCAATTTGGATCCACAACAATCTGCATCGGCCGACCTGGCAAGAGCAAGCGACCTAACGGACATGCTTACAGCTCGTCGCTGTGCCGGAAAGGTCGTAGTGATCATCGCCCTCGCGGGTGGCCAAGCGGTCTAACACGGCCAAGTTTGTGTCGCGGGAGAGGGCCTGGACGCTGCCGTCACACATTACGAACATCACCACTCCGGGATGCGCTCCGCCGAAGCCAGTATCTCCTCCTTCCAAGACGGTTTGCACGCATCGTTGACAGAATGGTCGAGTTTCGCCGAGCCATACGCCAGGGAGGTGGTCGCCCCCCAACGCATGACTACTCTCGGAGATGGCTCTTCCTACTTCACCTGCCAAAACTGTCTTGCTTGTGCCATCCGTGATATTCTTTATGGCGGTTCGGGATTTGAATCGGAGCACGCCGTGGTCCGTGGGCGTAGTTGTGAAGACGATGCTCTGGGTGGTCTGACGGTTGGCATAATCGGATTGCGTGAGCGGACCGTCCGTCAGGTGGCTCCTCGTTTGGTTCCATTCGTCGACTTGGATCGGATTGGGCGTCACGCCCGGATCGTTGTGACTGACGATGCAACTCGATCCGGCGACGGCCCGGTAATCCGAGATCGACCCTTGCCAGCCAGACGAGCCGCCAGGCTCGTTTGCCGAATGTCCGTGAACGCTATCTGGCAACACCGAAACAATTCGCGCGGGGTGATCTTGCGACGGACAGATGTAATCGCCGATCACAATCGTGCGAAACCGCAGCGTCTGGTCGTAGAAACAACCGGCTTTTCCATCCCAAAGATCGCTAACCTGCTGTTGCTCCAGGTATGGCAGGATTAGCGCCAGCCAGGTCTGCTGATGGTCGGCAACGCGAAAAGGTGGAAGCGACTTGCGCGTATCGTGATAGTTGTGTACGGCAATGCCGATCTGCTTGAGACCATTTGTGCACTGCGTGCGGCGGGCTGCTTCGCGGGCGGCTTGAATGGCCGGCAATAGCAGCGCGACCAGGATGCCGATGATCGCGATCACGACCAGTAGTTCCACCAGGGTAAAAGCTCGATGAGCGCGCCAACTCAACGCCGTACGGACCAGAATGGTCCGGCTATATTCGCGGCGACCGCACGCTGGAAACCGCTCGACCATGTTTCGCCAACCTTTCCTCACCACACGGTGCCGCCGGCAACGGCGGACATGGTTCGTCGCAAAACGTCCTTCGCGCGATGACGCGCGCAACCAGCCGCGACTCACTCGTGTTCAGGAACGACGCTTCCCAGATGAATCTGTTCCAGGCCGCTGCGATGCACCCGGTCGCCCGGCGGGCCCCGAGCCGCCCTGACTGACGAGAGGCAACCGAATCCACCTTTCCGCTTGGTCAAATCGCGGGCTGCGACTCGACTGAGCTCGCCGAAGTCCGCCGGCGGCTACGACAACGACCAAGCGTGTGGCGCAGCCGGAACGGCATCCCTCTATCATAAATTCTAATCAGCGAGGAATTGCATCCAACTGGCAATTCTTGCAATACTAGACCGAAAAGACGCAGCGGGCTGTCGGCTGTCAGCTTTCGGCCGCTGATCTTGCCGACTGCCGATAGCTGATAGCCGACAGACTGATTCGTTCATTCGTCATTCGTCATTTGATTACGGCTCGGTTCGCACCATCTACTCATTCTAGCCATGCCCACCAAACGAGCCAAAGAAATTGCGCTGGCCTTTCCCCGCGGCGCCCACCAGGAAGTGTTCATCAACGGCGTGCTGCGGTACGCCGCCGAACACGGCTGCACCTGGTCGTATATCACCGCGCCCGAATCGCTGGCCCTGTCGGTGCTCGACTTGCGCGGCTGGCGCGGCGACGGGATCATCGCGGCGCTCAACACGCCGGCCGAGGCCGAATGTGTCCGCGAGCTCACCATGCCGATCGTCAACATCTCGGGCACATTGCCCAAGACGCCCGTGCCGCGCGTGAGTCTCGACAATCAGCTCGTGGGTCGCATGGCGGCCGAGCATCTCATCGAGCGCGGCTTCGAGGAATTCGCCTACTACGGACTGCGGAGTGTGGCTTATTCGACGGTGCGGCGGGAATCGTTCGAGTCGCGGCTCGAGGCGGCGGGCGCGACCTGCGTTTCGCTGCTGATGCCGCCCACGTATCGGGCCAAGGCCGAGCACTGGCGCGATCAGCAGCGCAAACTGGTGAAATGGCTGGGAGGCCTGCCGAAGCCGATCGGCCTGTTTGCCGTGACCGATTACCGGGCGCGGCAGGTGCTCGATGCCTGCCGGCAAGTGGACGTGCGCGTGCCGCAGCAAGTGGCGGTGGTCGGCGTCGATAACGAAGAAGTGATCTGCATGCACGGCGAGCCGAAGCTTTCGAGCGTCGCCCGCAACAACCAGCAGGAAGGCTACCACGCGGCCGCGATGCTCGACCAGTTGATCCGCGGCAAGAATGTGTCGGCGGTGGAGGAAAAGATTCCGCCACTGGGCGTGGTGGCCCGCGAATCGACCGAGACCGTGGCATTCAAGGACCCGCGGTTGTGCGAGGCGATCGACTTCTTGAACAAACACATCGACGACCCGATCGGCGTGCAGGAGCTGGCGTCGCACGTGGGCGTATCGCGGCGGTGGATGGAGTACGCGTTCCGCGACGCGCTCGGCGAAAGCCCGTACCAGTACATCCGCCACCGCCGCCTGAAGCTGGCTCAGCACTTGTTGGAGGAGGAATCGTCGGCCAAGATTTACGAGATCGCGCGGCGGACCGGCTTCACGTCAGCCAAGCAACTGTCGATGGCGTTCTGCCAGGAGTTCGGCGTCAGCCCGCGCGATTATCAACGGAAGAAGAACGATTAAGCGGGGCAGGGCGTATATTGGTGAGGTCCGATTACGCCGCACCAATCGGCCGCTCACGAATTCCAGAAAGGATTGCCATGTCGACACATCGCGCATTCGCGGTCTTCGTCTCTTTATTGCTGTTGGTGGCCGGCGAGACGACGTCTGCACAGGACGTGAAGGTCGAGAAGTATCAGCTTCCCAACGGCATGACGGTGATTCTGCACGAAGACCACAGTCTGCCGATGGTGGCGATCAACACGTGGTACTACGTGGGGTCGAAGGACGAGCCGGCGGGCCGCAGCGGGTTTGCGCATTTGTTCGAGCATCTGATGTTCATGGGCACGCGGCGGGTGCCGGGCGGCGATTTCGACACGATCATGGAATCGGGCGGCGGGGCCAATAACGCCTCGACGAGCGAGGATCGCACAAACTACTTCTCGTTCGGACCGTCGTCGTTGCTGCCCACGCTGTTGTGGCTCGATGCCGACCGCTTGGAAGACCTCGGCAAGGAGATGACGCAGGAGAAGCTCGATAAGCAGCGCGAGGTGGTGCGCAACGAACGTCGGCAAACGAGCGAGATGCTGCCCTACGGCCGGGCGGAGCTGAAGGTGAGCGAACTCATGTATCCGCCCGGGCATCCGTATCACAACACGGTGATCGGCTCGCACGAGGAAATCCAGGCGGCCACGGTGCAGGATGTGAAGGACTTTTTCACCCGCTACTACGTGCCGAACAACGCGTCGCTGGTGGTGGCTGGCGACTTCGATCCGAAAACCATCAAGCCGCTTATTGCAAAGCTCTTCGGCACGCTGCCGCGCGGGGCGGACCCGGGACATGCAACCGCCGAACCGCTGCGGCTTGGCGAAGTGCGCCGCGTGACGTACTACGACCAGGTGCAGTTTGCCAAGGTCTTCTTCATTTACCACAGCCCCGCGCTCTTCAAGCCGGGAGACGCCGAGATGGACTTGGTGGCCGAAATCCTCGCCGGTGGCAAGTCGAGCCGGTTATACAAACGGCTCGTGTACGAAGACAAACTGGCCACCGATGTGTCGGCCGTTCAGCAATCGCAATTGCTGGGTTCGCTGTTTCGCATCGAAGTCACAGCCCGGCAAGGCGTGAGCCTGGACAAAATCGAGTCGGTCGTCGACGAAGTGCTGGCCGAGTTTTTGAAAAACGGGCCGACGACCGCGGAACTGGAACGGGACAAGGCAAAGTTCGAGTATTCGAACATGACGCAGCTGCAATCGTTGTTGGCGAAGGCCGACAAGCTGAACTCGTATGAAGCCGGCTATGGCGAACCGAATTCGTTCAAGCGCGATCTGGATCGATATCGCAACGCCACGGTGGCGTCGGTGCGCGACGTGGCTCGGCGAGTGCTGACGCCCAATGCGCGATTGATGATGCGCGTGCTGCCTGAGGAGGAGAACACGGCGAACGTCCGCGACACGCGGCCGGAACCGGCGGCCGGGAAAGATTTTGCGCCGGTGCCGCCGGAAGCATTCAAGCTTTCCAACGGTATCGAAGTGCGACTATGGCGGCGTAACGAGCTGCCGCTGGTCAACGTCAAGCTGCTCTTGCGCGACGGCGCGAGCCAGGATGAAGCCGCTCAGGCAGGGCGGACGTATCTCATGGCGGCGATGCTCGACGAGGGCGCGGGAAAACTGGGGGCGCTCGAATTCGGTGACGCGCTCGATCAGCTCGGCGCATCGTTTTCGGCCACCTGCTCGCAGGAGTCGACGACGGTGAACCTGTCGGTGCTGAAGCGGAACTTGGGTAAATCGCTGGGCCTGTATGCCGACGCGATCTTGCGGCCCAGATTCGATGCGAAAGAATGGGATCGGGTCAAGTCGCTGCATCTTCAGGACTTGAAGCAGGCCGAGGATCAGCCGACGCTGGTGGCCTCACGCGTGGGCATGCGCACGTTCTTCGGCGATGAGCATCCATACGGCCGTGCGGCATCTGGGACCGTGGGTTCCGTAGACGGATTGACGCTGGAGTCGATCAAGAAGGCCTACGCGCAACTGTTCGATCCGACGGACGCGGTGTTCTTTGTCGCGGGCGACGTGACGAAGGAGGAAGCGCGGGCAGTGCTGGAGAAGGCGTTTGGCGGCTGGAAACCGGCGGCGGGCGCGACGCGCGACGTGGCGGCGAGCCGCCAAGCGAACTCGGCCAGGCCCGCAAATGATGCGCTGAAAGTCGTGGTCGTCGATAAGCCGGGCTCCGTGCAGTCCGTGGTGAGGTTCTACATGCCGGCGCCGGCATTCAAAGACCCGCAACGGATCGCCCGGGAACTCTTGAATACGATTCTGGGCGGCAGTTTCACGAGCCGGTTGAATCAGAACCTGCGCGAAGAGCACGGGTTCACGTACGGCGCCTCATCGCGGTATGTCATGGGACCCTCGACCGGATACTTCGTCGTTGGCTCCGATATTCAGGCCGAGCACACGGGCGAAGCGCTCCGGGAGTTCTTCGCGGAGTTCAAGCGGATTCGCGGCGGCGATGTATCGAAAGACGAAACCGGTAAATCGCAGCAGACGAAGCGGCTCGACTACGTGCAGTCGTTTGAGGGACTAGCAGGGGTGCTGAACACGGCGATAGAATTGGAAGAAAATGGCTTGCCGTTTTCCACGCTAGGCGAGGATCTTGCCGCCGTTGGAACGACGACGGATGCAGATCTGAATATGCTGGCCGAGTCGGCGATTTCGCTCGAGCAAGCCGTGCTGGTGCTCGTCGGCGATAAGAAAACAATCCTGGAGCAGCTCAAGGGCTTGGAACTGCCCGCGCCTATCGAGATGACTGTCCAGGGTGACGTGAAGGGTGGCAGCTGATTACTCGGCTGGACTCGTCGAACCTTCGGGCGAAGCGCTTGCCTTATCTCCGATGGGATAGCCCTGCCAGACGTATTCCAGTGCTTCGGGTAGTGTCTGCTGTTTCACTGCCCGGTCGCAGTGGCCGCAGTTGCGGGCGAAGACGAACTGGTAGCGATAGCCCTTGTCGGCAAGTGCTTGGGCCATGTGCTCGTTGGCGACGACCCAGTCGTGCATGTTGTCGCGCATGGAGTTCGGATTGAACAGGTCGCGGTCGCCGACGTGCATCCAGATTCGTAGCGGCTTGGACGGACTGTTCGGGATCAGGCTTTCGTGAAATCCCCACGCGCCGTGCGGCGTCTCCGGATTGTGCGGCCACTGTTGATTAACATAAGTGCCCGAGTAGGAAAGAACGCGGTGGTACAGGTCCGGCCTATACCACGCCATCGCGAACGCGCATGATGCGCCGGAACTGCAACCCATCGTCGCGCGGCCGTCGGGATGGGAGGTCAATTTCACGCCGCACTTCTCTTCCACGAGAGGCAGCACCTCGGTCTCAACGAACTCCGCGTACAGGCCGGACATGGTATCGTATTCCAAGCCGCGCTGGCTGCCTTGGGCGTCGCCGCTGCCGTTGCCGATGGAGATGGCGATCATCGGGGGCACGCGCTTCTGGACGATCAGATTGTCCAACGCCTTGAACAACATTGGGTCGGGTCCGTCGGCCCCAACGATGAATGGCGCGGCCGTGCCGGGGACGTATTGTTTGGGGACGTACACGGCCACTTTGCGCGTGTAGGCAGCAGGGTGGCTGGTCGTCACCACCATTTTTGCCGGGTCGTCGGGATCCGGCTTGCCGAAAGTGTTGGGGTCCCGCGCGATGCCAGGATAGATTTTACTATCCTCCGATTTCATCGTGAGGTTGTGCACCGTTCCTTTCGGCACGCCTTCTTGCACTTTCATTTCCGGCGCCGGGTCATGAGTCGGACCGATGATGAAGTTTCCGTCGGCGTCCGGCGGCGGAACGGTGCCGTCGTGCAGCTCCTTGGCTGTGACGAATCCGGGCGTGTTGGGATCACGCGTGGGCGGCGTGGGGCGATTTCGCCTTGGCGCCGGTCGCGATGGCTGGTCGGCGGGCTGGGCAGCGGCCGGACCTGGGCCAGCCATCAGACTGATCAAGAAGAGAATGCTCCAAAGTTTTGTGTGCATGTGCGCTTCCAATTTGTCCCAGAGATGTCCGCCGCCATCCTACCACAAGCGTAGCAAGAAACGGTGAGTGGGACGGCGAGAATCGACGGCGAGCGTCGGAACACGGCTTACGCCACGGAGAGTGCCACCGCACTGCCGTTGGAGGCGTATTCGATTTGGTGCGGCAGGCCGCCGCTGTCGAGGCTGCGCCGGCCCGCTTCGAGAATGGCCGTCACCAGCACCGTGTCTTCGACGGTGGCCAGGCCGCCGCGGAAGTCGGCCGGGGTGGCCAGGCCGGCCCGCACTTGCTCGACCGCGTCGACGAACGCTTCGATGCTCCGGTAGCCGTAGCCACTCTGGCCGGAGAAGTAGCCCTGGGCGTCGGGCGTGTACTTCATGAAGAGTGGATTGGGCGAGGTGAAGCCGCTTGTGTCGGTGGCCAGCGAATAGCCGCGATGGGCCTGGTCGATCTGCACTTCGCCCTTCTGGCCCAGGTAGTAGAACCGCTGCTGCGAATGGACGTCGCTCTTGGGGGCGATCCAACTGGCCGTGTAGAAGGCCGAGGCTGTCGAGCCGCTGACGATGTTCTCCCATTGCACGCCGAGCGTGATCGTATCTTCCGCATCGATGCCGAGCGAGCGGGCCACGCCGGTCGAGCCGAGCGCCGTGACGGACAGCGGCCGGGCCGCGTGACCGACGCTCCAGACGTTGAAGTCGATGTGGTGGGCGTTGAGGTAGTAGCTGATGTCGCTCGACTTGCCGGCCCACGAGCGAAACGTTTGCAACTGGTATTTGGGCTGGCTCATGAACGACGAGAAGAAGCTGAACTCGCCCAACTGGCGGATGCGGTCGCGGGCGTCGGCGTAGATCGGGTCCCACCGTTTGTGAACTTCCATCGCCACGATCACGCCGTTGCGGCGAGCCGCGTCGGCCAGCGTCAAATGTTCTTCAAGTGTCTTCACCAGCGGCTTGGCCACCAGCACGTTGAGGCCGCGCTCGATCGCTTCCATAGCGATGCCGAAGTGCGTGTCGTCGGGCGTGAAGACGGTGACAATGTCGCCCGGCTCGAGCGCGTCCATCGCGGCCAGGTAGGCTTGCGAATCGCCCCGTACGTCGTCGGCGGGGAAGCTTTGGAACGAGGTGTCGATGTCCTTATACGCGCGGCCGATGGCTTCGTGCAGGTGGCGGCGAATGCCGGGGAACTTGCTGCCGTTGGTGCCGGCCATCATCAGCCGGCCGACCTTGCCGCGGCGGCGCATGTCGAACAGCGAGAGCGCCACGACGCCGGCGCTCTTGTCCGAGCCGCTGGCCCCATTGTGGACGTAACCGGTCGTATATTCACCGGTGCCGACCATCAATACGCTTGGACGCTTCATGTCTTGCCCACCTTACTCCACGGAAGCGAACGCTCGATCGGCACGTCGACGACAATTCCTGCTCGCGTCGACCGTTCGAACAATGGACGGTCAACATCATCCAGTATACATGAACGGCCAACCAAATTATTTATACCAGAGCGGAACGAAGCGGGTAAACTAATGGCCGGCCGGCGGCATATGCCGCATCCAAACTGACCCCATCCGGAACTTGGACCATGGTTTTGAGACGCATCGCACGAAACTTGTAGCCGGCAAGGTCGCTCGTCGCGGCGGCCGTGGCCTGCGGCGCGGCACCGCCGATGTGGGCCACATTGCCAGCCTTTCCCGGCGCGGTCGGCCAAGGCGCGGCAGCCGGCGGTGGGTACTGCGGCGACATTTGCCACGTCACCATTCTGTCGGATTACGACACTCACAAGCACGAGCCCCGGATTCCCGGCAGCCTGCGGCATGCCATCCAGTCGGCCACCGGCCCACGCATTATTGTGTTTAACGTAGGCGGTACGATCAAGCTGGCGGGACGCCCGGAAATACGCAATCACTACCCTACCATTGCAGGCCGGAACGTCGGGTTCAACTTCTGCCAGGCAAATTCTACTCAATCATTTCACTGCGTCGGCCTTGGTCAGTTCCACATTGAAGTTGGTGAAGTCGATCTTGTCGGCCGCGGTCGTGTTGTTGTTGATGCGAATGAATAGTTGATCGAATTTGTCGTACGCCGGTTCGGTGCCCAGGGAATTTCCGTCATCCGTCACCTTCCACGAGGACAACTCTTCCTTGCCTTGCCGGATCGTGGTCGTCAGATCGACCTCCGATTCCGAGACCCGCGCGATTTCCAGCGTCAGCGTGTATTCCTTGTCGAGCGCGAACACGGTCGGTTGGCCGCCGGAGGCTTTCGCGTAATCGCCACTGGTGCCGAGCAGACTTTGGCTTTCGAGGTTGATCCGCTTGCCCAGATCGAGCGGCTTGGTGCTCGAATACTCGCCGCCGGTGAGCAGCATTTGCACGGCGTAGCCCCTGGCATCCTTCCAGGGCCTGTCGGAGCCGCCGGCGTCGCTATTCACGTCGGACTCGACGCGGGGACTGGTCGCGTCGTGAAACACACCCAGGCGGAAGCTGCGCGAAGTCGTTTCGGCCAGCTTGCCGCGGGGGATGAACGACAGGCTCACCACCAGTTTTTGGCCGACGCCGAGCGTGACCGGCTCCTTGTCGGTGAAGTAGGTCCAAATCTTTTGCGACGAGGCGGCCATCGTCGTCGCGAGCGCGCCCGCCTTCGTGGAGACGTCAGCCCTGCGGCCGGCCCAGACGGCCGCTTCGGCGGGCCGCTTCGATTCGGCCCGGCTGCCGTCGGTCCATTTGTCGTCCAGCAGCACCTGGCCCCGCGCGAATGACGCGACTACCAATAGGCACACCATCGGGCCCAGACTCGAACAGATCTCACGCAAAGACACCAAGGCGCAAAGGACTTGAACCCAGCGGGACATATTGAACTCCGATCAAGTGATGCTGTGGGGTGTCAATCAGTTGGCTGCACGGCTTACCGAGATGTCAAAATGGAACTCGTCGAACGCGGCCGAAATCAGTGGCTGCAACGACCAGCACGACAAGCACCCACGTCGCCGGTTCCGGCACGGCTGGGTTGGACAGGTTAGCGGACGCGGCGGTGCCGCCGGATGTCGCGCCGAAGTTGGCCTTCCAGTCGTTGTAATCGCCCTGCGTGTATGGGTTGCCTAAGTTCTTGCGCCACTCGATGTAGTCGGCCAAGTCGACCGTGCCATCCTCATTGAAGTCGCCCTGCAAGCCCATGGGCGGCGCGGGGCCGAAATACAACCGCAGGATGTCGCCCTGTTTCTGCACCGAGTAACCATTGGTGATCGAGGCGAACTGGCCGAGGATATTGTCGGCCGTGATGATCGGCCAGTTGTCGCCCAACGTCGGCGTGAAGCTGCCCAGAGTCAAAATATTGAGATTGCCGCTAAGCGCGGCGTCGCCGTCCACCAACAGCGAATCGGCGCTGGCGGTCGAGGACAGCTCGATCTCGAGCGCGCCGCTGGCGAGCGTCAAATCGCCAACGACGTGCGTCTGGCCGATGCAATGGCCGGGGGCCAGCGTGCCGCCGTTGTTCGTCAGGTTGAAGTTGACTGTGTCGGCATGCAACTTGCCGCCGGTGAAGTTGAACGTGCCGCCGGCGCCTTTGCTGATCGTCGGCGCGCTGAGCACGCCGCCGCTCAGGTTGACGACGGCCGTCGCGCCCGGATCGGCGCCGACGACCAGCTGGCTGGCAACGTCGAGCCAGCCGTCGGGGATGTTGAGCGTGGCCGATTGGCCCGCGGCCGCGCCGACCTTCAGCACGCCGGCGTGCTGACCGACGGCGTCGACGACGACTGTGCCAGTGTTGATGCGGGCCTCGTCGAACCGCGTGGGCTGCCAGCTCGTGCCCGGATGAACGATCGCGTCGGCCGACGAAAAGTCGAGCGTTTGCCAATTGGTGATTAGCGCGTAGCGAATA
>JBIOWO010000198.1:0-7530 GCA_044868555.1 Lacipirellulaceae bacterium
CTAAGGAACGGTTCAAGAACAACTTCCCCACTTCAATGGCGGAAACAGGACGACGCTTCAGCTCTCGAATGAACAGAAGGGAACGGAGACAACAGAGAAATGCTAGTGGCGCTGGCTCTGTTTTCACCGTTTACTTTGTTCCCTCTGCTCGTCAAGGATCTGCCATGCACGCTTTGTTTGCTCAGGCGTCTGTTTTGACCCACGACGTGATCGGCGCTGCGATTGAAGTGCATAAAGATAAAGGACCGCTCGCTGCTGGAATCGATCTATGAATGGTGTTTGACGATGGAGATCGAATTGCGCGGTCATCACGTTCAGAATCAGGATGAAGTGATCGTGCGCTATAAGCAGTTTCAATGCCAGTATCCGCTGCGGTTTGATCTGCTGGTCGATCGGTGCTTATTTGTTGAGGTCAAAGCCGTAAGCGACGTCCATCCCATCAACAAGGCGCAATTGCTGAGCTATATGAAATTGCTTGATATCCCGTTGGGACTGATCATCAATTTTAACGAACTGAAACTGGTCGACGGCGTATCAAGGTTCATCCTTCCGGGCGCCAACCTCGAGTGAGTCAACGGAGCAGACGGAGAAAACAGAGAGCTTCTTCTCCGTTTCCTCCGTTGTCTTCTGTTCAGAAGTGCCCCGCAGCCAAGTTACAAAATACCGAAGTTATTCTTGAGTGGCTCCTTAGCCGGCAGAATCGAGCGGAGTCGATCCGGGCGGGCGACGAAACTGTGTGCGGAAGCGTGACAGTAGCGTGGGCGTTCGGCCTACGAGATAATGCAGCGATCGCCAGTCAAGCCGAAGGTTGAAAGACGCCGCACCTCGAAGCCTCCACGATCGCGAACCATGGTCGACGACACGACCGAAAACGTGCAAGCCACGGTGGACGCTGTCTACCGCGCCGACTCGCGCCGTGTTTTCGCCACGCTTGTTCGGGTGCTGGGCGATTTCGACCTGGCTGAAGAGGCGCTGCACGATGCGTTCGCCGCTGCCGTGGAGCAATGGCCGCGCGAGGGCGTGCCGGCCAATCCGCGAGCGTGGCTTGTTTCGGCCGGCCGGTTCAAGGCGATCGATGCCATGCGGCGTCGGGCGCGGTTCGATGCGTCGCTCGGCCAGTTGGCGGAACGGCTCGATTCCAGCGCGCGTGATCCAGCGGAACCGGACGACGAGCGCGTGGAGGACGATCGCCTGCGGCTGATCTTTACCTGCTGCCACCCGGCGATCTCGCCGGAATCGCAGGTAGCCCTCACGCTCCGCGAAGTGTGCGGGCTGACGACCGAGGAAATCGCCAGCGCGTTCCTTGCTGCTCCGGCAACGTTGGCTCAACGCATCGTGCGGGCGAAATCGAAGATTCGCGACGCACGGATTCCGTTCGAAGTGCCGTCGCGCGAAGAGCTGCCCGATCGGCTCGACGCAGTGCTGCAGGTGATCTACCTGGTCTTCAACGAAGGGTATGCCGCCTCGTCGGGCGAGTCGCTGACGCGGCCCGATCTGTCGGGCGAGGCGATCCGGCTGGGACGGCTGCTGGTCGAGTTGTTGCCCGACCCGGAGGCCGTGGGGTTGTTAGCGCTGATGCTGCTGCATGAATCGCGGCGGGCCGCGCGGACGTCGCCCACCGGCGAGATTATTTTGCTGGACGATCAGGATCGCACGCTGTGGAATCGCGACCAGATCGAAGAAGGGAAGGCGTTGGTCCAGAATGCGTTGGCATCAGGGCGAATTGGGGCCTACACGCTGCAGGCGGCAATCTCGGCGGTGCATGCCGATGCAGCCAACCCTGCGGAAACCGACTGGGGGCAGATCGTCGCCCTATACGACGTGTTGTCGCGGGTGACGCCGTCGCCCGTCGTGGAGTTGAATCGGGCCGTGGCGGTGGCGATGCGCGATGGACCAGCAGCCGGCGTCGAGCTCATTGACGAGATCTTGGCCCGCGGCGATTTGACGGACTACCACTTGGCGTATGCGGCTCGGGCCGACTTTTGGCGTCGCCTGGGCCAGACGGCCGAGGCCCGGGCCTCGTACGAGCAGGCGCTGGCGCTGGCACGCCAAGAGCCGGAGCGGCGGTTTCTCGAGGGGAGGCTGGCCGAATTGGCCTGAAAAGATATTTTTCGGCCCCTGTCGATTTCGGCCTGGGTCGCACGACTATTTGGAGTTCACGGACAATTTGGAACCAGTTTTGCCGTCCAGATGGTTGGTCCGGCCACGTCAAATCAACCAGCAGCACAAGGAACACGAAAATGCGATTCATGGTGATGGTCAAGGCGACGAAAGACAGTGAAGCGGGCGTGATGCCGAGTGAGCAACTGCTCCGCGACATGGGAAACTTCAATGAAGAGCTCGTGAAGGCGGGCGTGATGTTGGCCGGCGAAGGGTTGCAACCGAGCTCCAAGGGCGCTCGCGTCCGGTTTTCGGGCGAGAAGCGGACGGTGATCGATGGACCGTTCGCCGAAACGAAAGAGCTCGTCGCCGGCTTCTGGATCTGGAAATGCAAGTCGCTCGCGGAAGCGATCGAATGGGTCAAGAAGTGTCCAAATCCGATGCCGGGCGAATCGGACATCGAGATCCGCCAGGTGTTCGAAGCCGAGGATTTCGGTACCGAGTTCACGCCGGAGCTGCGCAAGCAGGAAGAACGCGTGTGGGCGGAAGCGGCGAAAAACGCGAAGAAATGAACGTAGGAGTACGTAGCGGAATTCGCAAGAATTCCAAGCGAGTAACCATCATCTCTGAAGTCTTGCGACTTCAGCTACGTTAGCGGAGCGACCATCATGCAAAAAATTACACCATTCCTTTGGTTCGATAGCCAGGCGGAGGAGGCCGTCAAGTTTTACACTTCGATTTTCAAAAACTCGAAGGTCGGCGACGTGGCCCGCTATGGCGATGCCGGCCCGGGGCCGAAGGGAACGGTGATGACCACGGCTTTCGAGATCGAGGGGCAGGAGTTTATCGCCCTGAATGGCGGGCCGGTGTTCAAGTTCACCGAGGCTGTTTCCTTCGTGGTGCACTGCGATTCGCAGGAAGAAGTCGACTACTATTGGGATCGGCTTTCCGAGGGTGGACAGGAAGTGCAGTGCGGCTGGCTGAAGGACAAGTTTGGCCTCTCGTGGCAGATCACGCCGACCATCCTGCCGAAGCTGATCAAGGACAAGGATCCGGTCAAGTCGCAGCGGGTGATGGCCGCGATGATGCAGATGGTGAAAATCGACATCGCCGGCCTGAAAAAAGCATATGAAGGATAACGGAAAACTTTTTGAAGACATGTCGATTTGTGCGGTTACCCTGCGACTAACTGATAGAAAGGCATGATGAACAAGCCTTCAACATAACGGAGAAAGCCATGAACAAGATTAATTCCAGACTGAATCGGACAGCCGGCGGCGACCTCGCGCGGATTATCGAACCACTCGCCAATTACATTTGTGCGACGGAACAGCCCCAGCGGGCACTGCACTCGGTGCTGGCAGCCCTTCGCCACGAAGTAGAAACGACCAACCGGGCGGCCCTGGGCCACTTCCGTGGCTATTCGGAGAATTGACGGCCATGAAATACATGTTGTTGATACACACCGACGAGAAAGCCTGGACGGATGCCGAGCGTCAACACTGTTACGTGGAGTCGACCGAGTTGACGCACGAGTTGCATGCACGCGGGCAGTACCTGGGCGCCTCGCCCTTGCAACCAGTTGCCACGGCCACGACCGTGCGGGTGCGAAACGGCAAGCGAATCGTGACCGACGGCCCGTTTGCCGAGACGCGCGAGCAACTTGGCGGCTACTTCCTGGTCGAGGCCAAGGACCTTAACGAGGCAATCGCCATCGCCGGGCGAATTCCAGGGGCCCGCAAGGGAACCGTCCAAGTCCGACCACTGATGGAAATCGCCAGCATACCTACAAAATATGTGAGTGATTAAACACGACACGAACGAGTTGGGGAGACGCACCGATGAAATACATGCTCTTGTCCTACGACGACGAACAGTATTGGCGACAGGCCGGCAAGGCGGGGATGGAGGCGGCCATGCAAGAGGTCTTGGGTATCCTCGACGATCTCAAAGCCAAGGGACAGTTGATCGACTGTTCGCCGCTACAACCGGCCACGGTCGGCGCGAATGTGCAAGTTCGTGCCGGGAAACGAACCGTCACCGATGGGCCGTTCGCCGAAACGCGGGAAGTGCTTGGCGGTTATTACGTCATCGACGTTCCAAATCTGGACGAAGCCATTCGTGTCGCAGCGCGACATCCGGGCGCTCGGGCGGGTGCGGTTGAAATCCGGCCGGTGCTGGAGCTTCCCGGACTGCCTGGATAAGATTTGATTTCGGCGATAGTCCGATTCGACCAAACACTTTCAATATGTGAGGCAGATTCATGTCCGCGGCAACCAGCAACGAGCGTAAGACGGGCGATTCGACAACTACGGCTCCCATCCGGGGCAAGCGACCCGTGTGGCTGAAAATCCTGCTTGGGCTGGCAGCGGTGATCGCGGCACTGGCGATTTTCATTGCCACGCGATCCGACGATTTTCGCGTTTCTCGCTCGGCAAAGATGGCGGCGCCGCCCGCGACAATCTTCGCGCAAGTGAATGACTTCCACAATTGGGAAGCCTGGTCACCGTGGGCAAAGTTGGATCCGAACGCGTCGAGCCGGTTCGAGGGACCGACGGCCGGCGAGGGGGCGAAATTCTTTTGGTCCGGCAATAGCGACGTGGGTGAAGGCAGCATGACGATTGTCGAGAGCAAGCCCAACGAACTGATTCGTCTCAAGCTGGATTTCGTAAGGCCCTTTGCCGGGACGAACGATGTCCGGTTCACGTTCCAACCGGAGGGCGACAGCGCTACGGACGTCACGTGGAGCATGGCCGGCAAGAATAATTTCCTGAGCAAGGCCGTGGGCCTGGTGATCGACTGCGAAAAAATGACCGGCGATTACTTCGACCAGGGCCTGGCTAGCATCAAAGCGACCGTGGAAAAATCTCCCTAAACAGGGCTTTTCACGGAAGTGAACTTATGTATAGTACCGATACTGGTTGTATCGGACTCGAAGCACAATTTGAGGGGTAGGCAATGACCGTGGATTCTCAAGTCGGCTCGACGCCGAAAGCCATGTATTGGATTGGCTGGATACTCAGCGTTCTTCCCGCGCCGCTCCTGGTGATGAGCGGGGTCTCGAAAATCACGCTCTCGGCCGATGTTGTAAAGGGCTTCGGCGACATGGGCTGGACGACGGATGTTGCGATGGTGCTGGCCATCCTCGAGTTGGGAAGTCTTGTGCTCTACCTCATTCCACAAACGGCCGTGCTCGGCGCGATACTACTTACGGGATACTTGGGCGGCGCGTGTGCCACCCACGTGCGAATCGCCGACTACAGTCATTGCTGGATTCCAGTAGCGCTCGGTGTCGTGCTCTGGTTGGGGCTGTATCTACGCGATGCGAGACTCAGGGCATTAGTCCCCTGGCGATCGTAGCAGGCTCGGAGATCGATTCAACTTCCGCAGATTTGGTTCGGTAACAAGGAGATGCAAACCATGGCCGCGAAACGAGTACCCGACGGAATGCACCGCTTGACTCCGCATATCACGGTGCGCGACGCAGCGAAGATGATGGAGTTTTACAAAAAGGCATTTGGCGCCGTCGAACAACGACGAGCTCTGGGGCCGGACGGCAAGATGGTGATGCACGCCGAAATGCGAATCGGCGATTCGGTGCTATTTCTCAACGATGAGTTTCCGGAGATGGGCGCCTTCTCGCCGCTTCACACCAAGGGGACACCCGTCACCCTGCATCTAGCGGTCGAAGATGCGGATAAGCAGTTCCAACAGGCGCTGTCGGCCGGTGCCGAAGTGGTCATGCCCTTGGGCGACCAGTTCTGGGGCGATCGGTACGGGATAGTCAGAGACCCGTCCGGGCACCAGTGGTCGATTGCCCATCATATGGAGGACCTTACGCCGGACCAGATCAAGGAACGGATGGCGAAAGCATTCTGCCAATAAGACGATTCGTAACCAACTTCGTTTGATTTGAGGTTCTTCTATGAGCAGCGTTCGAGTTCTGGTCGGCACGCGTAAGGGCGCATTCATTCTGTCGTCGGACGGCAAGCGCCAGCGGTGGGACGTCAGCGGCCCCCTGTTTGGCGGCTGGGAAATCTATCACATGAAGGGCTCGCCGGTGGATCCCGACCGCATTTACGCCTCTCAGTCGAGCAGCTGGTTCGGGCAGATCATTCAGCGCTCGGATGACGGCGGCAAAACGTGGAGCACACCGGGCGGCGAAAAAGTGCCTGAGCCCGGGCCGCCGGCCGGAATGAGTAACAAGTTCGTCTACGACACGTCGGCGGAGACGGGCAAGCCCCTTACGACGCATCAATGGTACGACGGTACGCAGCATCCGTGGGAGTTCAAGCGTGTCTGGCACCTGGAGCCGTCGCTCGCCGATCCCGACACGGTTTATGCCGGCGTGGAAGATGCTGCCATCTTCCGCTCGACCGACGGCGGTCAGAACTGGCACGAGCTGTCCGGCCTGCGCGGCCACGGCACCGGGCCGCAGTGGTCGCCGGGCGCCGGCGGGATGGGCCTGCACACGATCCTGCTCGATCCGAAGAATCCGGGCCGCATCTATATTGCCATTTCGGCGGCCGGCGCGTTCCGGACCGACGACGGCGGCCAGTCGTGGCGACCGATCAATCGCGGGCTGCGGTCCCAATATATTCCCGACCCGAATGCCGAGGTCGGCCACTGCGTGCACCGCATGGCGTTGCACCCGTCGCGGCCGGACGTGCTCTTCATGCAGAAGCATTGGGATGTGATGCGTTCCGACAACGGCGGCGACGAGTGGCACGAAGTCAGCGGCAATCTGCCGACCGACTTTGGCTTCCCGATCGAGGTCCATGCCCACGAACCTGAAACGGTGTACGTCGTGCCGATCACGAGTGATTCACTCCACTACCCGCCCGAGGGTAAGCTCCGCGTTTACCGTAGCCGCGCCGGCGGGAACGAGTGGGAGCCGCTCACCCGCGGCCTGCCGCAGGACAACTGTTACGTCAACATCCTTCGCGACGCGATGGCCGTCGACGCGCTCGATTCGTGCGGCGTGTATTTCGGCACCACGGGCGGCCAGGTCTACATGTCGCCCGACGGCGGCGACAACTGGACGGCGATCGTCCACGATCTGCCGGCGGTGGTGTCCGTTGAAGTCCAAACGCTCCCATGATCCGTGTCGTCCTACCCTACCAATTGCGAACGCTGGCGCAGATCAGCGGCGACGTGCAACTCGACGTGGAAGGACCGGTTACACAGCGCAAGATTCTGGACACGCTGGAGGCCCGCTATCCGATGCTCCGCGGCACGATCCGCGACCATGTGACGCAAGAACGCCGGCCGTTTTTGCGGTTCTTCGTGTGCGAGCTGGATTGGTCGCTGGAGTCGCCGGATGCGGCACTTCCGGCCGCCGTGGTGTCGGGAACGGAACCGTTTTTGGTGGTGGGAGCCATCGCCGGCGGCTGATTCAATCGATCGAGACAAATTCGGCCGATTTCGGCC
>JBIOWO010000199.1:0-22314 GCA_044868555.1 Lacipirellulaceae bacterium
TCGAATGTAAGGGTAGAATCAGCTAAACCGCAAGCGATGGAATGGCGCCGGTGGATGAAAGGATCGGTGTGAAGATGGCTGCAACAATCACCTGGTTTGGGCACAATTGCTGGTCGATTTCGACGGGCGGCAAGGCGATTCTGCTCGATCCGTTTTTGGACGAGTCGCCGACGGCGCCGGTGAAGGCGGCCGACGTGAAGGCGGACTTCATTCTGGTGTCGCATGGGCATTTCGATCACATCGCTGATGCGGTGAAAATCGCCAAACGGACCGGGGCCACCGTGCTGGCGAATTTTGAGGTAGGCAATTGGCTCGGCAAGCATGGCGTCGCGGAGGGCAAGATCATCGGCATGAATCCGGGGGGCGGCATCCAGCAGCCGTTCGGGCACGTGAAGTTCACAATTGCCCATCACAGTTCGAGCATGCCGGACGGAAGCTACGGAGGCGTGCCGGGCGGGTTCCTGCTCACGCTCGACGGGGCGCGGGTGTATTTCGCGTGCGACACGGCCCTGTTTCTGGAAATGAAATTGATCGGCGGCAGCGGGCTCGATTTGGCCGTGCTGCCGATCGGCGATCAGTTCACCATGGGGCCAGAGGATTCGGTCGACGCGATCAAGCTTTTGAATCCGAAGCGGGTCGCGCCGTGCCATTACAACACCTGGCCGCCGATCGCTCAAAATGCCCTGGCGTGGGCCGAGCGTGTGCGGTCGCACACGGCGGCCGAGCCGATTGTGCTGGAGCCGGGCGGGAAGATCACGCTGTAATTGAGGTAACTGACCATGCGAACGAATGGGCGAATCGGCGGCGTGATGATGGCGGTCGTCTTGTCGCTAGCGGCGGCGGACGCGGTTGCTCAGGAGCCACTCCGCTGGAAGTTCAAACTGGGCGAGAAGCTCAGCTACCACATGGTCGAAGAGATGACTCTTACGACCAGCGGGAAGCCGCTTGAGGAAACCAAGACGCCGCTGCATCAGGAAATGGATATGACGTGGACCGTGGTCGGCGTTAAGGACGATGGCGAGGCGGTGGTCGAGCAGAAGATTCACGACGTCAAGTTGACGATGACCGGGCCGCGGGGGGAGAAGATTGAATACGATTCGGCCGGCGACGAGGCGACGGCCAGCCTGGCGGCGATGGTCGCGCCGATATACGACGCCCTGACGAAGGGCGAGTTCGAATTCACCATCACATCGCGGGGCGAGATCAAAGTCGTGAAGGTGGCCGAGGAAGTGCTGGAGGCGCTGAAGAACAGCCCGGGGGCGGCGATGCTGGGCGACATTGCGACGGCGGACGGCCTGCAGCGGATGATCGTCAAGTGGGCGCTCGTGTTGCCGGAGAAGGCGCCGAAGGCCGGCGAAGTGTGGCGGTCGCGCGTCGAGTTGAAATCGCCGGCGGGCGGCGAGCAGATTGTCGAGTCGAGCTATCGTTACGACGGCACGAAGGTAGTCGACGGCCGGACGTATGCCGTGTTTCGGCCGGGGCTGGAAATCACGTTCGGCGGAAAAAACGGCGCGACGACGAGGGTCAAGGAACAGGATTCGAACGGCGAGATCTTGTTCGACGTGCAGACGGGCCGGTTGCAATCGGCGACGCTCAAGCGGGGCGTGACGATGGACGTGACGGTAGCTGGGCAGACGGTGGAGCAGAAGGTTACGCAGACTGTTGCGGTGGAGTTGACGGCGGCGAAATAAGGAAAGACAAGGAGACAAGGCGAGTGGGAGACGAGGAGACTCGCGTGCCAACCGTTTCTCCTTGTCTCCTTGTCTCCCCTCACTCCTGGTCTATTCTTTCCTCGCCCTAACTTGAATCTCGTCGCCGTGGACACGGACTTCGAAGGTGTCGATACCGAGGCGGGGGTTGTCGGCCCACTTGCCGGTGCAGACGTTGAACCGCCAGGCGTGCCAGGGGCAGGTGACGACGCCTTCCTCGTCGAGGTAGCCGGCGCCGAGCGACGCACCCATGTGCGGACAGAGGTCGTCGATGGCCCGATATTGGCCCTGGTAGTTGAACACAGCGACTAATCGATCGCCAACTTGGAAGGATGCGCCTTCGCCAACGGGGATCGCGCCGACCTTGGCGACCGTGATAAAGCCGTCGTCGTTGGGAGCTTGTTCCGGCATGATTCCAGGTAGGGGTACTCACCTCGCTCCGCGAGATGCATTTCAACTTGCGGAGCGAGGTGAGTATGCTGAGGTCTCGCCGACCATACTGCGCATGGTATTCATCGATGCACTCTATTAGAATAGCCAATCATGGCCGATTCATCTGCCCCTATCTCGCTGGCCGACTTTCAGCAACTGATTCGGCAAATGTATTTTGAGAAGGATGTTGCGCGAGGCGTGGACGGCACGTTCATGTGGCTGATGGAAGAAGTCGGTGAATTGGCGGCGGCGCTGCGGGAGGGGACGCGGGACGAGCAGGCGGCCGAGTTTGCCGACGTGCTGGCCTGGTTGACGACGATCGCGAACGTGGCGGGCGTCGATCTTTCGGAGGCGGTGCGGCGTAAATATGGGGAGGGCTGCCCCGGTTGCGGGCAGCTCGTCTGCACGTGCGACGACGCGGGGAAGCCATGACCCCAATCTTGATGCGGGACCGGCCAGAATGGCCGGGCTATATTTTCTGCCGGCCAAGATGGCCGGGCCGCATTTTCTGCCGGCAAAGATGGCCGGGCCGCATTTTCTGCCGGCCAAGATGGCCGGGCTATATGTTGGTAGCCGTGTTCGTCGGCTTGTTATCTGTGGCGGCCGATCCGACAAGTGCGCAGCAACGGGACGCCCGAATAACGAAGTTTCGCGTTGGTCTGTCAGGTACTTACAAGGTTGGCCATTGGACCCCGGTTTGGGTGGATGTCTTCGGTGCCGATGCGCTGGTGGATGCACGTATCGAAGTGACAGCAATCGACAGCGACGGAGTGCCGGCAACCGTTTCGGCCGCCGTGCCAAAGAGTTCATCACCCAATGTCCCCGTAACCGTCGAGCTTGCGGCAAACGTGGGGCGATTGGAAAGCACTATCCGCGTTGTGCTGCGCAGCGGAAGTGCAGCGATCGAGTGGACGGAATTGCCATCTGGGCCATCCGTAAACAAGGAGTGGGTGTTGACCGGTTTGCCAGCGACCGGCGAACTGATCGTATGGATCGGTTCCGTGCCGTTCGGCATGGAGGAGGCCTTTCCGCTGCGGGACGCGCATGACGGCGGAATCGTCCGCCGTGCCGTTCGCTTGGATCGAGTCGCGCAGTTGCCGTCGACGTGGTTTGGCTACGACGGCGTGGACGTGCTCGTGCTGTCGGTGGGCGACGGCGCGATGTGCCGAGAGTTGGCGGCGGACAAATGGCGGATGGATGCGCTGCGGCGGTGGGTTGAGTTGGGCGGGCGACTGGTAATCTTATGCGCGGGCGACGCGGCGAAAGAATTCTTGGCAGATGGGCAGCCGCTGGCTGCGCTGGTGCCCGCCAAATTTGTTGGCGTGACGGGGCTGTCGCAGCTGGGGCCGCTGGAACTTTTTTCGGAGTCGGCGGCGCCGATCGCCGGCCAACGTTCACGGGTTGAGTTGCAGGTGCCGAAGCTCGCGGATGTGACGGGGATCATCGAAGTCTACGCCGGCCAGCAGCCGACTGATCTGCCGCTCGTGGTGCGCGGGCCGCTGGGATTAGGCGAAGTGGCGGTGGCGGGCGTCGATTTGAGTGCGCCGCCGCTGGCGACCTGGCCGGGACGGACCGCGTTTCTCCAAGCTTTGCTGCGACCGTACCTGGCGAAAGGAGATTCCAGCGACGCGCCGCAGTCGCTGAGGACACTCGGATACAATGATCTGTCCGGTGCATTGCGACAGCGGTTGGGCAGCTCGTTCGCGAATGTACGGACGATGAGCTTTCCGGCGGTGGCGACGCTGGCGATCGCGTACTTGCTGATCTTGGGGCCGGGCGACTATTGGCTGGTACACAAGGTGCTGCGTCGGCCGGGGGCCGCGTGGGTCACTTTTCCGCTGCTCGTCGTGGCGACGAGCGTGGCCGCGTACGCGCTGGTCGGCTGGAGCAAGGGGGCGGCGAGCCCGCGCGTGAACCAGGTTCAACTCGTGGACTTTGATCTGGTCGGCGGGCGCGCGCGGGGAACGTCCTGGTCGGCGCTCTACAGTCCGGATTCGCGGCGATTCGACATGAGCCTATCCCAGCAGCCGGGCGAACTGGCGGAAGAAACGCTGCTATCGTGTTGGGGGCTCACGGGGACGGGGATCGGCGGGATGGACGCCCGCAACGTGGGCTTGGGCATTACGCGCACCGGATACCGCGTTGCACCCGCGCTGGACGCGCTCGAAGGCGTGCCGTTGCTGACGGCCTCGACGAAGTCGCTGCTGGGGCGGTGGACGGCGGCGGCCCAGCCGCTGGTCGAAGCGCGGCTGATCGACGAAAATGACGTGCCCGTGGGGACGATCACCAATCGCACGGGCGGGCCGCTCGGCAATGTGCGACTGCTGTACGGCACGTGGGCCTATCGCCTGGGGAACCTGGCCGACGGACAGCAGTTTGAGGTCGGTCCGCACCTAGATGCGATTCAGGTGAAGACGATGGTCGCCCGCGGCGCTGGGATCGCGGCGGACCAGTTGTCGGGGGAGACGGAGCGATCGATTTTTTTCTCGGATCGGGCGTCGGCGGAGGAGTTGCTGAATCTCATGATGTTTTATGAAGCGGCTGGCGGCGAGTCGTTCGCTCAGTTGCCGAACCGCTTTCAAGCGGATTGCGATTTGAGCCGCTTGCTGCTGTTGGGGCGGGCGATCGTGGTGGCCGACGCGCCGGGACCGGGGCGACAATTGGCGAACGGCGATGAGCCGATCGGGACGGCCGGCGGCACCGCGCACTTTGTGTATCGATTTGTGTTGCCGGTGACGACGAGGCAATAGACAAGGAGACAAGGAGAGGCGGAAACAAGGAGACACGCGTACCAACCGTATCTCCTTGTCTCCTTATCTCCCCCTCTCCTTGTCTTTGCTGACAGATGTAACGGGTTCAAAATGATCGAGACGCGCGATTTAACAAAGAAGTACGGCGAGCTGTATGCGATCAAGTCGATCGACTTGAATCTTCAGCGCGGCGATCTGTTTGGGTTCATCGGCCCGAACGGAGCGGGCAAGACAACGACGATGCGGATCCTGGCCACGCTCTTGAATCCGACGTGGGGCGAAGCGTACGTCGGCGGCTACTCGATCTACACGAAGCCGAAGGAAATCCGGCGGATGGTCGGCTACATGCCCGACTTCTTCGGCGTGTACGACGACATGAAGGTGATCGAGTACCTGGAATTCTTCGCGGCGGCGTACCGCATCCGGGGGCCGAAGCGGCGACAGGTGTGCGACGACGTGCTGGACCTGGTGGAGCTGGGCTACAAGCGCGAGGCGCTGGTGACCAGCCTGTCGCGCGGCATGACGCAGCGGTTGGGCCTGGCGCGGGTGCTGCTGCACGATCCGCAGGTGCTGCTCTTGGATGAGCCGGCGAGCGGACTTGACCCGCGTGCGCGGATCGAGATTCGCACGCTCCTTAAGCGGCTGGGCACGATGGGCAAGACGATCATGGTATCGAGCCACATCCTGCCGGAGCTGGCCGACGTGTGCAACAAGGTGGGCATCATCGAACGGGGCGAGATGGTGTTCAACGACACGGTGGCCGAGCTATTGCAGCGTGTGCGGCCGCAGACGATGCTCAACGTGTGCGTGGCGGGCGACCGCAACGCGGCGGCCAAGCTGCTGGAAAGCCACGCGCTGGTTGAGCGCGTCGACCTGGGCGAGAAGCATCTCACGGTGACGCTGGTCAACGGCCACGCCGATTACAGCGAGCTGGCGAAGCTGCTCGTGGACGCCGGTCACAAGCTGACGCTCTTGAAGGAGGACGAGCTGAATCTGGAGACGGCGTTTATGGCGCTGACGAAGGGGATTACTTCGTGAGGTGGCGGAAAAGACAAGGAGACAAGGAGAGGGGGAGACAAGGAGACATGCGTGCCAACCATATCTCCTTGTCTCCCTGTCTCCCCTTCTCCCTGCCTTGAATGCACGCAATCAGAGCCGCGATTTACAATCTGGCGGACGCCCTCTACAATTCCAAACTTCCGCTTCGCCCCCATCGTCTAGAGGCCCAGGACACCGCCCTCTCACGGCGGCGACAGGGGTTCGAATCCCCTTGGGGGTAGTTTGTAGTAGTTTTCTGCCTACGCGGCCGGGCCCTTGCCCCCCTCGCGTTTACCGGCGGCACGGCTGATTTCGGCGGTACGGTCTTCGACGGCCAGGAACATTTCGTCCAGGCTTTGGCGGAGCTGGACTGCGTGCTGGTGCTCGGCGTTAAAGCCTTCGACGTTGGACATGGCCTCCTCAGCCGCCAGCAAGTGGAGCCGCGATTCCAAGAGGTGCCGCATCGCTGCGGAGGCCCCGATCAGATTCTTATCGTTGAACATTTATTCCTGCCCTCGATTCTCTGTTTCGCCCTCTATCAACGGTCTCACACGCGGGGCGATCGCATGAAACTGCCCGGCGAGAGTCGCCCGGCAACTCAGATTCCACGGCAGAGCAGCCGGGAACATCACTCAACAGTGCACACCATCGATTTTACGCGCCCTGACAACCGGGGCCAGTCCCTGGTGAGCCACAAAATGTGGGGTCACCGCGCGTTTGACGAGTCAAAAATGCGCGAAAGCGCGGCTGACAGCAGGCCAAACGCGCGGACGTGCAGTAGTTATTGCGCAGTTTGACCGTGCTCTTCGGAGAGTCGTTCGTAGTACTGCTCGATCTCCAGTTCGTACTTGGGCAGGAATTCGTCGGAGAACGATTGCATCATTTGCTCGCGCTCGCGCTCGGGCAGATGGCCCCACAGATGCTTGACGATTTCGTTGAGATCGCGTTGGTCGCTCTCGGCCGGCTTGTTGGCAGTGCCGCTAAGGTCGTCGTTCGAGTCGCGGGCCGGCGCTTTGCCGCGGCCGGCCTTGCTGCCCGACTTGCCGGGCTTGGCATGCGAGCGCTGGCTCGGCAACGGGGGCTTGTCGCTCGGCTTGCTGCCGCTGCAATTGCACTGCTTCGAGAGCTCGGCGATCAACTGATCGAGCTGCGCAACGACCTCCGCTTGTGCTTGGCCGGCCTGAGCGATCGTCGCGCGCTTGCGCAAGAGCGCTTCGGCCTGCGCCATGTTCTGCCCCGCGCGGACCAGGTGCATCGGCCTCGATGGCTGGCCAGCGTCTCTTCCTTCCTGGCGGCCGACGTCGTCGAAGCGGAGCGGATGGAAGCGAATTTCTGGATCGGGCGGAACGAGGTTCGGATCGATTTGTTCGGCGGCCGGTGGATTTGACGGCGGCTCCGCGGTGCTGCCGGGCAAGTCGTCGAGCAATTGGCCGCCGAGAGATTCGGAGCCGGTGGCGTCGGGTGCAGGCGCGGCTTGCGCGAGGTTTGCCACGGTAACGAATGCAAAAGTGAACGCAATGAGTAAACGCATCGCTTGGTCCTCGGCGAACAGTGGGTCTGGTGGAACTCGACCCACCCTACTCTTCCTGCCGTTTATTATTGCGGGAAAGCATTTCCTGAACCAGTCCGGCGAGGCGGCGTTGTTCTGCGGTTAATTCCTGCGCCTCGCGGTTGAGGGCGGCCTGATCGGCGGCATCGGCCGGTTGACCGCCCTGGGCGGCCAGGCGTTCCTGGAACGTGCGGGTTCGATCGTTGAGATCGACCTGGAGCATTCGGAGCATCTTCACTTCCAATAGTTCGAATGTGGGGCGGCGCTGTTGGCCGTCCTGTCCGCCGGCATTGCCACCAGGCGGTTTCTTCTGGCCGGCTTCGGCGGCAGTCTGGGCAAAGGCTTCGAGCATTCCTTCGAGGCGCGCCAGCGCGTACTGCTGGGCCTGATGGGCGGGGGCGCCCGACTGCTGCTTATCGAGCAGGTCGGCGGCCGCCTTGAGTCGGCGGGCCGCTTCTTCGAGCGATATTCGCACGGCCGTCAATCCGTAGAGCACTTCGCTGTGCTCAATCGCCAGCCCTGCCAGCTCGCGCTCCGCGGCAGCCAACTCGCCGAGCTTGCGGATTTGATCGGACGTCGGCCGCGCGGCCGGCAGCCGGGCTTTGTCTAGTGCGGCGGTGTCGCTCATCACGGTCTTTTGCCGCGTGACCATTTCCTGCAGCTCGGCTTGGAAACGCTGGACGAATTCGAGGGCCAGATCATGCTCGGCTTCCTGGATCCGCTGTTCCAATTGGCGGGCCGCTTCTTCAAGGTCCTTCTCGGCCTGCTGCACCTGGTTGCTCGAGCTGGGCCGCTGGTTGGCTGCGTCTTGACTGCCGGGCTGCTGGTTGTTGAGGCGACTGGCCGCGCTCTGGGTGCTGCGGCCGGCGGCGTCGGCCTGCAGGCGGTCGAGCTTGCGGGAGAGCTGCTCGATCTGGTGCCGAGTCTCGGCCTGGCGCTGATTGAGCGCTTGCAGGCCGCGGGCGTCGGCGGCCGCGCCCTGCTGTTCGGCCCGTTGGATCTGCTCGCGGAGGTTGGCCGCCTGCTCGCGCAGCTCCGCCAGCCGTTGTTGAGCCTTTCGCAGCGCCTCCACCAATTCCTGGCCGCGTTCCCCGCTCTGGTTGCGCAACAGGTCGAGCACCCGCTGCAGGTCATCGGCGATTTGCGTTTCGCGCGCGAGCGCCACGCCAACGCGATTCTCGCCCAGGTCGCGCGACGTCTCGTGCATGTTCGTGCCGATCGTCAGATGGCGGGCCAGGTCGACGGCGTCGGTTAACATGGCGGCAGCGGCGGCATCCTCGTCGGCCAATTGGCGGGCCAGGGCGTCCATGCCTTGTTCGATTTTTTCGTAGCGGCGGGCGAGCGCGTCCTGGCCGGCTGCGGCCTTGTTGAGATTGGCCCGCTGTGGACGGCTCAGCTCGCGGACGTCGAGCGGCAGCGTGTCGACGCCGATTTCGGAGCGGGACGTTTTTTCGTGGGCGATTTGATCCTGCCGCAATTCGGCCAGCTGCCGGGCGAATCGGCGGAAGTCGGCCCAACCCGCTAGCTCGCCCAGTAGTTGTTCTAGTTCAGTGATCACGCCCTCTTGCGCGGCTCCGGCCTCGGTGAGCGAGCGGGCTAACAGTGCGGCGTTGTTGCCATCGGCGATGGCCTCAGCGGCTTTGCGGGCGGATGTCAGCTCGCGTTCGGCCGTGGGGAGCGGTCCGGCGGCGAGGCGATCGAGCGCGGCGGCGAGCTCGCGCATCGTCGCACGCGTGTCGGAGGCGGCCAGCCGATTCATTTCCAACTCGGCAAGTAGCGTGTCGACCAGCGCGGGCACGCCCTCGGCTGGGTCGACCAATGTGCGGCCGACGCGGCGCTGGTTGAGGTCGACCGATTGGAGAGCGTTGCGGTCGCCTTCCGAGAGCGTGCCGGCGTCGCGCTGTTGGATTTCCAGTCGGCGAGTGTCATCGCGCGTGGTGCGCTCGGTGGCCAGGGCCCGTTCGAGCTGGCGAACGATTTGTGATTGGCGATCGGCGAGACGGGCTTCCAGCTCGTCGGGCGTGATGAGCGTGATGCGGCGCGGAGCGACCGTGCGGCCGACGCCGGGGCGATAATCGGTGGCCTCGGCCGTGAGGGTTAGCTGTGTGCCGACCGGCAGGTTCATGGCGGCGATGTCGAGGGAGTGTTCGGCGAGTCGGTTGTCGCCCTGCCGGGCGGCCGGATCGGCCATTTCGAGCGTGATGCTCTCCGGGCCGCGGACAAGCTCTAGCCGTTGCCGATCTGGTTCCCCGTGCTCACCACCTTCGCCGACGTTACGGCGCTCGACGATTAGATCGATTCTGTGGATCGCCAGGTTGTCGTTCACCACCAGCTCGAGCGGTACCACGGCGGCAGGCGTGATAAATAAATCGTCGCTCGGCCACTGCCAAGCGACGGCCGGAGGAGGATCGGCGTTAACGCGGAGGTTCCATTGGCCAACGATGCCGGCCACGCCGTCGGTGCCGGCCAGCTCGATGCGATAAGGGCCCGTTTTTTCGGCGCGCCAATTATCGGGCGTAATGCGAAAAGCGCCGCCGTGCGTGTCGGCTATCGCAGATCCGGCGAAGGCTTTGATCGCCTTATTCCCGTCAAGCAAAACTCGCGCGGCTCCGAGCGGCTTGCTGGCGGAGCCTCGGACTTCGATGCCGGTGCCCTCTAGCACTTCGAGATGTCGCTCCGCCGACAGAACCGGCAAGCCCGTATAGAGAGGCGGATGGGTGGTGATCTCCAGCGCTTCCAGTCGCGGCGGCTCGATCACTTCGACGTTGTGCCAGGACATCGTGTCGTCGTCGCCACCGGCAGCGCGGAAGGAGAAGGACTGCTCGACAGCGTCGCGGCGGGCGACCATCACGTCGCCGACGCGGGTCATGTTTTCCGACTCGCGCTCGTTGCGGCCGTCGCGCGACGTGCGGTATTCGATGCGGACTTCGTCGGGCAACTGGCCGGCTGTGTCGACCAGCTCGACCTCGAACGGCTGGCCTGCGGCGAGGCGGGTGGGCGGGTTGCGAAATTCGAGGTGATTGGTGCGCGGCCATTGGGTGGCGCCGAATGGCGCAGCGAGTCGTGCGAGGGCGGTGCCGACGGCGCCGGAGTCGATCGCCAGGCAGACGGCGAGGGCGATGAGCGCGGCGGCCAGCCAGCCCGCGGCGCGGCGCAAGGGGCGGCGGTCGATCACGTCGTCGAGCGGCAGTCGGTCGACCGCGTTCTGGGCCTCGGTGATCACGTGTCGGCGGAGTTGGGCTGAGCCGGCCGAGGCGTCATCCTCGCTTTGGCCGAGGAATTCGACGGCGCTGGCGAGCGCGTCGCCGAGCTGCGGGAAGTGGGCTTCGACCCGCTGGGCAACGGTAAGCGGAACGAGGCGACGGCGGGTCGGAATGTACCCCCAGCGATAGATCGCCCAGAGAGCGGCCGCTACCAGCGCGGCGGTTGCCATGATCCTCAGGCCGCGATCGGTGTAGCGGACCAGGTAGTCGACGAGTCCGAGCGCGAGGACGGCGGCGAGGATCGTGGCGGCGATCGAACATGCCGCGATCATGCGCCGCCGCAGGATGAGGCGATGCTGGAGGGTGTCGATTTTTTGGGTTAATGGATGCACTGGGAATGACGAAGGATGAAGGATGAAGGATGAAGGATGAAGGATGAATTCGCGCACTGGTTCATTGACTATGTTACAGCATTCCCTTGCGTTTTCGCAAAACCCATTCGGCTGTGACGCAGGCAAGGAATAGCGACAGCAGCCACCAGCGGTTCCAAATCGGGATGGGTGGCAGATTTTCGATCGGCACGCGGCGGCCGGTGGGCAGCTCGTCGAGGAGGCGGTCGGCGTCGGCGATGGTGTAAAACCTGCCGTGCGTTGTTTCGGCGGCGGCGGTGAGGGCGGCGCGATCCATCTCGGTGCGCGTGAGCTCGCCCGCCGGGGCGACGACGGCGAATCGCGCGGCGGGCGGGTCGCCGGGCAATTGCGGCTCGGTCAGCAGCGCCTGATATTGACCTTCGCCCAGATCGGCGAGCATTCCTTCGAACACGCCGGCGGCGGATGGATTTCTCTGAAGCGTCACGCGTCGGCGGGCCTGGCCGGGCGATTCGATGAGAATTGTGACCTCGCTCGCACCTGTCGGCGCGAGCCGTGCGTCGCGAAAACGGGCACGGAGCTGGATGGGCTCGCCGCGGCGGAATTCGCGGCGGTCGGTGGCCAGCTCGACGCCGCGTCCGCTGGTGAGCTTGCCGCGAGCCAGGTAGCGAATCGTCTGCACCCAATAGCGGGCGAAGAACACGTCGCCCACGCCGATCCGCCACCGCCACGTCGAGTCGATAGCATGGAACAGGACTCGGCCGGCGCCGAAATATTGGAAGCAGATGACGGGGAGAGAGGATTTCGGATTTCGGATTTCGGATTTCGGATTGTCGATCAGGGTCGGGAGTGCGGCGGTCTGCGTAAGTGTAAGAGCCGCGTTTTGGGAATCGGGGCCTGTGGCCAGGACTTGGGCGGCGGGTTTCAGGCGGCCGACTTCGACGAGCCAATAGAGCGGCGCGAGGCGGTGCCAGATTTGTTCGGTTTCGGCGGGTGAGTCGCCCAGTTGCATGGCTGCGGTGCGGAGGCCGAGAGGCGTGGGCGTGACGACGAACCCGCGGGTGACGGCGGCGGGTAGCGTGTTGTCGGCCGCCAGCGGCAAGGTATCGACGTCGATCGGCAATAGCGCACTCACGTCGGCATTGTCGCGATAGGCCCAAGGCAGATTTCGCGGACCGGCGATGAACGCAACTCCCCCGCCCTTCTCTGCCACGAACGCCCGGACGACCGGCCACAGGCTGCGCGGCAAGAGCCGCGGGTCGACATCGCCGATCACGAACACATCGTATTCGAACAGCTCGTCGCGCCCGATCGGCAGCGCACGCAGGGCCGCCTTGTCCTGCTCGGTATACTCCGGATCGGCATCCTGGAGGTAGGTGGAGAGCTGGATCGTGGCATCGCGTTCCAGCAGCGATTTGAGGTAGCGGAACTCGTAGCTGGGATAGCCGTAGACGATAAGGACGCGAATCTTGACGTCGCGCACGGCGACGACGCGACGCTGGCGATTGTTGTCCGGGTTCGTCTCGTCGTCGCGGGGGGCGATCTCGACGACGTAGGCGATGTCGCCTGGTTCGGTGGGCCGGTCGACGAGTTGCAGCGTCAGCATTTGCCCGGACGGGGGCAGCGAGACGGTTTGCTTCGCGACGGCACCGGCGGAGCCAGCGGCACCGGACTTGTCGTCGCGGCGAAGGATGACTTCGGCTGGCTGGCCTTCGAGGCCGCTGGCTTTAATTTGGACCTGGAAACTCACGAGGTCGTCGACGAAGACAGCGTCATCGACCAGCACGTCGGCCAGTTCGATGTCGCGGGGCGGGTCGTCGCGGCCGAGTCCGACTGCCAGCAGCGGCACGCCCTTTTGACGGGCTTCCTGCGCGGCGTCGGCAAGCTGCAGGCCATCGGTGCTGACGCCGTCGGTCAACAGGAGCATGCCGACCGGCGGGGCGCCGCGGAAAACGTCGAGCACGTGCCGCACGGCGTCGCCGAGGCGGCTGGCCTGGCTGTCGGGGCCGTCGGAGGTGAGCGCGCGAATGGCGGCCACCGATGCGGCGGCGTCGGCCGTGTGTGGCTGTCGCTCGATGCCGCCGGCGGCGAAATAGACTTCGAGTCGGTAGCGGCGGGCCAGCTCGGCGAGCAGCCGGCCGTCGTTTTCGGTGGCGATGAGCTTGGCCAGGTTGAGGCGCGTCGGTTCAGAGAGGCCGGTCTTGCTCAATCGCCCGGCGAGTCGCGCCGCCAGCTCGGGCTCGGTGTAGCCGTCGGCGATGCCCATGCTGGCAGAGCGATCGATCACCAGCGCGAACGCGGGCGGGCCGGTGAGCCGCAACGCGAGCGCCCATTGGGCGAGCATGACGAGCAGGAGTGCGATGGCCGTCATTCGCAAAGCGGCCAGCAGGGCCCGGTAGCGGCGGCCGGCGGTGCTGGCTTCGCGAGTGTAGAGCAGCACGGTCCAGAGGATCGCGAATAGCACGAGCAGCACGGTGGCCCACGGGGGACAGCGCCAGGTGGAGTCGAGTTGCCACGTGGCCGAGTCGCCGGCGGCGGGCAGCTCGACGCCGAGCCAATCGGCGAGCCAGGCTGGCAGGTGTCCCGTAAACGGCGAGCCGCTGCGCATCATGCGGTCCCCCGTCCGAATTGCCAGGCCAGGAACGACTCGACAAACAAGAGCGCGAGCGCGGTCCACAACAATGGGAGATTCCAGGCGGAGCGCGGCGACAGGCCGGCGGCAGATTGCGCTAAGCCGCGAGCGGCTGTTTGCCATGTGTCGCGAACGAGTAGTTCGGGCGGCAGCGCGGCGGCGTTGGCTTTCGTGAGGTCGCCTTCCGACGTGTCGACGTTGATTGCGAACTGCTGGGGCGCATCCGTCCGTACGCCGCGGAGCGTGTAGATGCCGCTGGTGTCGGTCTTGTCGTAGGACCATTGCCAGCCCTCGGGCGTACTGCGAACGCTGAGTGGTTCGGTGCGGCCATCGGGGCGGACGATTTGAAGATTCGCGGCGGTCGAAGTTGCAGCGCCAGGGGGCCGGGACTCTTTTTCGACTGGTGACTCTGATCTGCTGACAATGCCGCCAGTTGAAAAAGACTCCCGACCGCCGAGCGTTGCACCGATTGGTTGTTGCATCTGCTCGTTTCGGCCGCCGGATGTGTATGCAAGCAGTTCGCGGACGATGGGTAGAAAGCTCGGCCAGGTGGGCCAGGTCGTCCATGGCTCGCCGGTGGCCGGATCGACGGACGTGAGCGAGCCATCCGTCGCGACGACGATGGTGCGGCCGCGGCCGAGCGGCGCGGCGACGATGAGCGGATCGCCGCCGGGAAGCGCGGCGGCGATTTCGGCGTCGGCGCGGTTTGGCGGCGTTTCGAGCTTGAAGTAGCGGTTGATCGGCGTGGTCAAGAGGCCGGCTCGTTCGCGGCCGCGGAAGGGGGCCACGATTGGGTGGCGGTAGTCGAGTGGGTCGATCCCGAAGGTGGTGGTTGCCGTGACGGGGCCGAGGTGGGCGGGCAACAGCGGAATGTCGGATGATATAGCCGCCCCATCTTGGGGCGAATGTCCGGATCCGGCCAGGATGGCCGGGCTATGTTGGTGGAGCGCATTGTATTGGTCGGAGATCACGTGGTCGCCGAGGAAGATGACGATTCCACCGCCGGCCGCGGCGTAGCGCGTGAGTCGCTCGGCTTCGCCGGCGGTGAGCTGCGCCACGTTGCAGAGGAAAATGCAGTCGAAATCGGCGAGCTCCAACTCTTCGAGGTCGCCTTCGGTGACGATCACAGGTTCGATGGCCGAGTTAGCGGTCGGGTCGGGATTGAGGGCACTCGCGACGTATTTGGCGGCGCCTTCGCGGCCGGCGACGCACAGCACTTGCAGTCGCTCCTTAACCGGCACAGCCAGGAATCGCGAGTTGTCGATGGGGAGTTCGTCGTCCGCCGCGCGGAGCACTAGCGCATGGCTGCCCGGCGAGTTGAAGCGATGCGTGAAATGGACGTTTGCCTCGCCGCCGGCGGGGACGTCGATCGTTTGCTCGCCAACCGGCTGGTCGTCGACCGATAGTTCGACGACGCACTGGCTGCGCGGCTGGTCGCCAAATTGATGTAGCGTTGCGGAAATGGCCACTTCTCGGCCGATTGTAATGAACGGCTCGTCGGCATCAATTTGCGTGACGACCAGGTTGGCGGCGTGTGGCGTGCCGACGTCGACCACGACAAGTGCAGCTTGACTGGCGAGCGCTGCGATGCGGTCCTTGAGAGCAGAATCCTGGTTGTCGGCATCCGCGCGAGAGCCAGGTGCCCAGGTGGTGCGCTGCAAATCAGTGAAGAAGTAGACCTCTTGCCGCTCCAGGCCGCGGGGGTCGTCCGCGTTACGCTGGAGCGCTTCGGCCACCAGGTCGAGCGTGGCGGCGAGGTCGGCGCCCGTTTGCGATTGGGATAGCGATAAAACCTGGTCCGCTACGGCGGCCGGGTCGACGACCTCGCGGCCGAGGACCGTGCGGGCCGGGTCGGCCAAGACGATGACGGTGAACGCGTCGGCCGACGAGCTATCGCGGATGAGCTCGGCGGCGAGCTGCTTGGCGCGGGCGAAGTGGGTGGCGGATTGTTCGGCTGCGCGCGACGACAAATCGTCGGCTTGGGGGATATAAGCCATTGAGTACGAGCTGTCGATTACGAGTATCTTGTGTGCGGGGGCGGAGGCGGAGCTGCCGGCGCTGAGACTGGAACCATACGGCTCGGCGACGGCGAGCACGACGAGCAGGATCATGAGCGTTCGCACGGCCAATAGCAGCCACTGTTGCAGCTGAAGGCGGCGGGCGTTCTTTCGCATCGCCGCCAAGAGGAACTGGATGGCGGCCCAATCGACTTCGCGGAAGCGGTGGCGGCTCCAGAGGTGGATCAAGAGCGGCGCGGCCGCCGCCGCGAGCCAACCAAGCATGGCCAGGTTGCCGAAGCCGAAGGCGAGGAGGGGCGGGATTGGAGTCAAGGCGGTGTCGGGCTCGGGGACGAGCCGGCTCGCTGCAGAGGGGAGATTTACTTCACTCGTTTCTTGCGGGCGGAGAGGAACGCGGACAGGACGATATCCAGCAGTTGGTCGGTTCGCACTTGCAGGTAGTCGATTTGCTGGGCGCGGCAGCCGGTGCGGACTTGCTTGAGGAACGACTGGATTTCGTGCTGGTAGGCGGCTCGCAGGCTGCGCGGCTCGGTGACGACCTCGCCCAGCGCTTCCAGGCCCTTGAACATGGTGACGTGCTGGAACGGAAAGTCGATCTCGGCCGGGTCGAGCACGTGGAGTACGATCACGTCGTGGCGGCGGTGACGGAAATGCTTCAGCCCGGCCAGCATCGACTCGACGTCGTCGAACAAGTCGCTCAGCACGACGACGATGCCGCGCCGGTTGAGTCGCTCGGCCAGATCGTGAAAGATTGGCCCGGTGCGAGTTTTGCGTCCTGCGGCCGTTTGCTCCATCACGCTCAAGAGTTGCTTGAGTTGTGTGGGGCTGCTCGAGGGGCGGATGAGCTGACGGACGTCCTGGTCGAAGGTCACCAGGCCGGCGCTGTCGCGTTGGTGGAGCACGAGGTACGCGAGCGCTGCGGCCGCGCATTGGGCGTAGTTGAGCTTCGACATCGGCGCCGAAGGTCCCTGGTACCGCATGCTTTCGCTGGTATCGAGGAGCAGGTAGCAAATGAGATTGGTTTCCTCCTCGAACTGTTTGAGGTAGACCTTGTCGGTCTTGCCGAACACTTTCCAATCGACGTACCGCAGGTCGTCGCCGGGTGTGTACTCGCGGTGCTCGGCGAATTCGTTGGAGAAGCCCTGGTAGGGGCTGCGGTGCAGGCCGGCAACGTAACCTTCGACAATTCGCCGGGCCCGCAACTCGAGGCCGTGGAGCCCGGCGAGCGTGTGTGGGTCGAGGAGCGGACTGATGGTGGGAACTGCGTGCGGCATAATCGAAGTGACGAGTGACGAATGACGAATGACGAATGACGAATGACGAATGACGAATGACGAATGACGAATGTGAGGCCGACTTTCTCAGCATTCGTCTTTCGTCGTTCGGGAATTCGTCATTCTCACGCTGCGTTCGTGTCTTCGCTGACGGGGATGATCTGCGCGAGATGCGCCACGATGTTGTCGGCCTTGATGCCCTCGGCTTCGGCGTTGAAGTTGGTGACGATGCGGTGACGGAGGACCGGGGGGGCGACGGCGCGGATGTCGTCGCCGCTGACGTAGTACCGGCCGTGGAGGACGGCGCGGGCCTTGGCGGCCAGGATCAAGTACTGGCTGGCCCGTGGGCCGGCGCCCCAACTGACGTAGTCGCGCACGATTTGCGGCACGTCGCCGTATCCGACGCGCGTGCGGCGGGCAAATTGGATCGCGTAGCGGGCCAGGTGATCGGCCACCGGCACGCGGCGGACGATTTGCGAGAGCTCCAAAATGTCGGACGCTGAGAGGCCGGAGGTGAGCTGCGTGACGACGTCGGCCGTGGTGCGTTTGACGATCTCCAGCTCCTCCTCCTCGCCCGGATAGTCGACCAGCACCATGAACAGGAAGCGGTCGAGTTGGGCCTCGGGGAGCGGGTAGGTGCCTTCCTGCTCGATGGGGTTCTGGGTCGCCAACACGAAGAAGGGATTGGGCAGCACGTGGCGCTGGCCGCCGACGGTGACCTGTTGCTCCTGCATCGCTTCGAGCAGCGCGGCCTGCGTCTTGGGCGGCGTGCGATTGATTTCGTCGGCCAGCACGATGTTGGCGAACAACGGGCCAGGCAGGAAACGGAATTGCCGGGCGCCGGTGCTCTTGTCCTCCTGGATGACTTCGGTGCCGGTAATGTCGGCCGGCATCAGGTCGGGCGTGAATTGGATGCGGTTGAATTGGAGGGAGAGCGCGTCGGCGAGCGTGCGGATGAGCAGCGTCTTGGCGAGGCCGGGTACGCCGACCAGCAGACAGTGGCCGCGGGCGAAAAGTGCTATAAGGAGTTGCTCGATCACGTCGTCTTGGCCGACGATGCGTTTGCCGATTTCATCGCGGATGCTGCTGTAGGCTTCACTGAGGCGCTCGACGGCTTGGAGGTCATCGGTGGGCATGGCGTAGTTGTCAGTTGTTAGTTGTCAGTTGTCAGTGGTTAATTGGCGTCGGCTACTTTTGGGGTTTCATTCTTATCGGGTGGGGGTGCGGTGGGGCCGGTGGCGATGAGGCGGTCGCGGCCGGCGACGATCAGGTAGCCGTTCGCGGCGATCAGATTGGCGCCGCCTTCGCTTACAAACGACAGGTCGATGGGCGGGCGGGTGCGGGCGCCGTTGAGGGCATCGAAGAAGTAGACTTCCTTCCGCGTGGGCCAGAAGACTTCGTTGCCGGCCAGCGCACCGCGGCCCATCCCGCGGATGCCGGCGTGTTCGCTCTCCGGCCAAGAGAAACGGACACGCCCCGAGCGGACGTCGAGCGACCAGATGCGATTTCCGGTGGCGATCAAACTGTCGCCCGACACGCCCAAGAGGTGCAGCGCATCGGCCAGCTTGTCGGTGGACCAGATAAGACGGCCGGTGTCGGCATCGAGGGCGAAGACGGCGGGCGTATCGGACGGGGCGACGACGACGAGCCCGGCGTGCACCAGGCAGGGCGACGGGTCGCGGTCGAAGTGCAGCGGTCCGCCGAGGCCGGCGGTGGGCGTGTCGGCCCGCCGCTCGTAGCGGCGGAGCCACTGGATGCGGCCGTTCGCGGCGTCGAGCGCGGCCACGAGACCAAGGTTGGTGTTGAAGTAAATGCGGTCGCCGACAAGAGACAACAAGTTGTGGGTGATTTCATCGCCGTTGCCGGCGGCGGGCGTGTCGGCGGCGCCGATGGAGGTTCGCCACAGGCGGTTGCTGGTTGCCGCATCGAAGCAGGCGACGTAGGCGTGCGGCGTCACATCGCCGTGCCGCATGGCGATGTACACGCGGCGGCCGTCGCCTACGGGCGCTCCGTCGAATGACCACTGCTCATCATCGGGCGGGACCTGGAACGCGAGCAGTCCGTCGCGCTTCAGGTCGATGCCGACGAGGCGCTCGCCGACCGGCGACGGGCCCATTTGCAGGCGGGAAGTGGGAATCTGGCCCATGCGGGCATAGGCCACGCCGTCGACCACTGTGAGCGTGAATCGCGGCACGCCGGCAGCAACGAATTGCGATTGCATCATGGCCGCATTGGCGTCGCCGGCCGTGGCCTCGACGTGGAACAGTTTGCCATCGGGCGTGATGGCCAATTCACCGGTCGCCAAACTGACGGCCCTGACGGTCGTGGCGTCGGCATAGAGCAGCAGGCCGTTGAAGACCACTGGAAAGCAGCTCAGAGCCCGCTCGGACTCGCGGACCTGCGTTTCTTGATTCTCCTTGAGGGGTGTCGCAACGTGTGGGCGGGCGACTTGCATTGGGGCAAGCGAGATTGGATTCACCCAGGCGGTTTTGGCCAACGGGCCGATCGGCGCCGCGTTTGGCGAGCGGGACTGCGCGCCGGCAAAGGTGGGCCAGTTGCGGTCGGGCTGCGGCACGGGCCACTCTTTCGCCGACACGAGCAGCCGTTCCAGCGCGGCGGCGAGTGGGCCGTCCTGCCCTCCCAACCGCCCCGTTGCGTCCGGATGCCAGCGGCGGAAGGCGTCGAGCTCGAGCGCGGCCCGCTCCGATTCGCCGGCGCGGATCGAGACCAGCGCCAGCCGGGCGCGGACGTCGGCCAAGTCGATGCTTGTATCGGGACAGGTGAGCCAGGTGGGAGGCTGCGGGCGGAGCGGCCAGCGGCGCTGGATTTCCGGCCAGTGCTTGTCGAGGTCGACATCGCGGAGAGAGAGCCACAGCGGCTTGCCATTGGGGTCGCGTGTGAGCGGGCTGATTTGCTCCCAATGACGGCGGGCGGCCGCGTAGTCGCCCCGCTCCAGGGCCAGTTCACCCAGGGCCAGCAGTGCATCGTCGCCCCAACTGCTGCAGAGCAGTACGTCGACCACGCGGCTCAGCAGTGCTTCGTCGCGAATTGCCAGGCCGTCGCGATACCATCGTTCGGCGAGCGCGTCGACGCGGCGACGGTACGCGGCCAGGGCCTCTGCGGGCAGGCGGGCCAACTGCCATTGGCAATACGTGCGGAGGCTGACGTAGCGTTCGCCATCGAGCGCGACGACCCGGTCGGTTGTATCGGCCGAGAGCTCGCGGAGGATGTCGACCGCTTCGTCCCAATTTTTGTCGGCGACAAGGGCCCGCACTTGCTCCAGGCGGCTGGCCGTGTTGCCGGAAACGACGTCGACGTGCGGCGGAGTCAGTTCAATTTGGCGCGGGTCCGGTTGGAACGGGCCGATCGGCACCCGGCCCTGAAAGATTTGAATTTGCTGGCCGCGCTGGAATTGGATTCGTTGAGCTTGGGAGGCGTCGGCCAACACAAGCATGGTGAGAATTGCGACACCGAGCCACGGCAGACGGGTCACGCGATGGGCCGGTGAGGCGAGCATGAGTTTTTCTGGTGAGTGTCGGCAGCGTCGGCGAATGTCCCCTGGGTGCATTATAGAGTCGCGTCGCGACGCGGCCTAGCTGCCAAAAAAGTAACTGGCACGCACCGCGTGCCGTAGCAGGGCTGTCGGCCGACGCCGTACGCGTGTTCGGCCGGCAGGCGACTACCGGATTTCGTTACGGCACACGGAGTGTGCCTACTACTTTTTGCCGGAATAGGCCTGCAGCAAGTAGCCAATGGAAAACAGGCACACGCCGACAACAAGAAACTGGAGCATGGGGCCGAGCTTGAATTGCTCCGGATAGCTGAGCTGCGCAAACATGGCCAAGGGCAGGATTGTCAAGCCGGCGATTTGCAGAAGGCGGGCGAGCGTGTACATGAAATGCACGTTATCACTGGTGCTGCAGGTGAGCAAGGCCCGCAATGGCGGCGGCGCCGCGGGTCCGTTACGATACGGCGGATGGAGCCGGATTCGTCCGACAGCACTGATTCGCGCCGCGCGGCACGCTCTTCGCAGCCGTTCGTGAGATTGATGTGGAGGTCGGTGCGGCTGCGGTGTCCGGCGTGCGGGCAGGCGGACATCTTTCGCGGCTGGTTCGCAATGCGCCCCACATGTGCGGCGTGCGGACGGCGGCATCAGCGCGACGCCGGGTTCTTTCTGGGCTCGATCTACTTCAACTATGGGGTAACAGGCATGCTGGTCATCGTGATGTACTTCGCCATGTATTTCGGCGACGTGCTCAGCAACGACCAGCGGCTCGCCTTGATGGCGGTGTTTGTCATCGGGTTTCCGGCGTGGTTCTTTCGATATGCGCGGGCGCTGTGGATGGCGGTCGATGAATTTTTTGATCCGTGGCCGAATGAGGAGGAGGCAAGGAAGATGGCAAGGGGGAGTGCGGAGTGTGGAGTGCGGAGTGAGAATGAGTGAACCTTTTGAAAGTGCGTCGCTCCTGTTAGCGCCGGCGGCAACGCCGGATAGGCACACAACAAGGAAACTCCAATGAACGAAGCCGACTTGGATCGTCGCTTTCCGCGCTCCAGCAAGTACGCCTTGGATTGGGTCAAGGAAGGCTCGATGGGAAGCCATGTGCTGTGGATGACCGAGTGGTTGTGTGAGCGGCTGGAGCTGCGCCCGGGGATGCGCGTGCTGGATTTGGGTTGCGGCCGGGCCAAATCGTCGATCTTTCTGGCCCGCGAGTTTGGGGTCGAGGTGTGGGCGACCGATCTGTGGATCGCGGCGACTGAGAATTGGCAGCGGGTGCGGGACGCGGGATTGGAGAGCCGCGTGATTCCGCTGCACGCCGACGCTCGGGCCCTGCCCTTCGCGGCCGAATTCTTCGATGCGATCACCGCGCTCGACTGCTATTCGTATTTCGGCACAGACGATCTCTATTTGAACTACCTCGCCCAGTTTGTGAAGCCGGGCGGGCCGATTGGAATCGCCGGCGCGGGGTTTGTGGAAGAGATAGATGCACCGGTCCCGGAGCACCTCCGTGCGGATTGGACACAGGATTTTTGGTGCCTGCATTCGCTGGCGTGGTGGCGGCGACATTGGGAGCGGACCGGGTTGGTTGAGATCACGGCGGCCGACTCGATGGCGGATGGCTGGAAACTTTGGTCGCAATGGCAACGGCTGGCCTGGCCGAAGAACACGGCGGAGATCGAGATGGTCGAGGCGGACGCGGGCCGAAATCTAACATAGTCGTCCCTGAAAAATAGTCTGCTGGCCGCGTTGGTGTGATTTTCAGGTGCGAGCGGGAGCGAATCCAGCACGCACCGGCAGGATTGAGGTACGGCGGAGGACGATTTCAGCGGCCAGCTTGAC
>JBIOWO010000200.1:0-27655 GCA_044868555.1 Lacipirellulaceae bacterium
GGTAGTGGTCAGCGGCGGGAAAGTGAGCGTGGAACGGTTCGCGGACAGCCCGCGGAGGGCCCATTGCTACTTCGAGTGGATTTACTTTGCCAATGTGGCCAGCTCACTGGACGATCGGAGCGTGTACCTGGCCCGGCAGGCGCTGGGCGAGGAATTGGCCCGGTTGGAAGACGTGCCGATCGACGAAGACACGATCGTCGTGCCGGTGCCCGATACAAGCAAGTGCGCGGCCGACGCCATGGCCTATCGGCTGGGCGTGCCGAGCGCCGAAGGACTCATTCGGAATCGCTATACCGGCCGGACATTTATTGAGGGCAACGACAGTCGCGTCAGTAAGGCGGCGTCGAAATACACGCCGCTGCGGGAGGTGCTGGAAGGCAAGCGCGTGCTATTGGTTGAAGACTCGATCGTGCGGTCGACGACGATGCGAGTCTTGATTTCGCGGATTCGCGCGGTGGGCCGCGCCCGCGAGATTCACGTTCGCGTGGCCTGTCCGCCGATCACGTCGCCTTGCTTTTACGGCATCGACATGTCGACAATCTCGGAATTATTCGCCCCGCGCTTCATGCACGGCGATCGGCCGCTGGAAGAAATTTACGCGGAAATGGCCCACGAGTTGGGCGCCGATTCGCTCCGCTATCTGCCGATCGAGTCGATCGCCCGCGCGGTCGGCCGGCCAGAAAGCGAGCTTTGCCGGGCGTGCATCACGGGCCGCTATCCGACGCCGCACGGCCAGAAGCTCTATCAGATCGCGCTGGCCAACGCGCAGGCAGGCGACAACGGCGCCAACCAAGCAAATCGGCGAACGTACGAAGCGCCGGCGGCGCGGGCGTAGGCGAATCGCCGTCGACAATCCGTTATGTGTATCGCACGCCCTGGAATTGCGGCTCGAAGAAGGCCGGCAATAGGGAATCGACCTGCAACAGGCCGTCACGAGTGAGATCGATTCGGCGGCGCTCGCGGTCGATCGTCAGCAGTTGATCTTCTGCGTAGCCGTCCCAAACAGCCGACCAGCGGTCGAGGATATCGACGCCGAATTTGTCGACGAAGTAATGTGCTTCCAGGTAGCCGCGTTTCAGTTGCAGGATCATTTCCCGCACCAGCCGCTGGTGGGGCGAGATGCGGAGTCCGCGGCCGAGCGGCAATTGGCCCGCTTCGAGCGTGCCGCAATATTGGTCCCACTCGGGGTGATTCTGATAGTGCACGCCGGAGACGTGGCCGAAGCTGGCGATGCCTGTCGCCAACAGGTCGCTGCCTTGCCACAGGTTGTCGCGGTAGCTGAAGTTCACGCGGCGCGGGTTTTTGACCATCGTATAGGCGCTGGAGACGGAATAGCCGGCGTCGGTGAGCCGGTCGAACGCCCAATCGAGCCACGATCGCTTGGTGGGCCAATCGGCGACCGGCGTCTCGATCACGCCGCCGAGAATGTCCTTCGAATAGACGGTATTGAACGGCAGCTCCATTTGGTAGATCGTGACGCTGTCGGGCGCGAGGTCGATCGTGCGGCGGACCGCATCCTGCCATTTTTCCGTGGTGTCGCCAACCATGCCGGAGATCAAGTCGATATTCGTATTCGCAAAGCCGGCCGATTGAATCCACGGCCAGGCGCGGAAGATTTCCGGCGATTCGTGGGCCCGGCCATTGTCGCGAAGGATCGCGTCGTCGAAGTGCTCGACGCCGAGGCTGAGCCGCGTGACGCCGATCGCGCGGAGCGTGTGGATCTTGGCCTCGGAGAGCGTGCCCGGCTCGCACTCGAAAGTGACCTCCTCGGCCTTGTCCCACGACACGTTGGCCCGCAGGCGATCGACGAGCCGCTCGAGTTGTCGTGAACTGAGGAACGAAGGCGTGCCGCCGCCGAAATACACGAAACGAAACGGCCGGTCGCCCATCACGGGCAATTGGCTCACTAGCTCGATCTCACGCGAGAGGGCGGCCAGGTAGCGCTCGACTTCGGCCGAGTTCTTGTCCGTGAAGACCTTGAAGTAGCAGAACTTGCACCGCTTGCGACAGAAGGGAATGTGCAGATAGAGGCCGAGCGGCACATCGGCCGGCGGCGCGCTCAAGGCCGCGCGGACCTCACCCAACTGGTCCGGCGACCAGGCCGAGAAGGGCGGATAGTTACTGATGAAGTAACTTCCGACTTCGGTTTTGGTGGAGCTGGTGGACATCGCTTCGCTTAATAATTTGCCACAGAGTGCACAGAGAACACAGAGACTGATTTCTGGATCAATACTCGACTGTTATTTGCTCCCTGTGACCTTTGTGTTCTCTGTGGTCAGATCGTTTGTCGTCTTATTCGCTGCACCGAAGCAATACAGCGTGCCGTCGCCGTTGCCGAGGATGATTCTGCCGTCGACGACGGCCGGTGATGCCATGAAGCTGCCGCCGGCTTCGTATTGCCACTTTGTTTCGCTGGTGGCCGAATCGAGGAGGTATAGCACACCGCCCGCCGTCGCCGCGATGATGCGATCGCCGGCGATGACGGGCGAGCTCTCGACTCGCGTGCGTGTGGCGAGCGGTTGGCTCCATATCAATTTGCCGCTTGCGGGATCAAGCGCATAGATCGCCTTGCCCTGGGAGCCGTACACGATCAACTTGTCGGTGACGGCGGCGGCCGCGCGGATTGGCTGGCCGCGGCGCGGGTCGCGGTAGGTCCAAACGGGCTCGGAGGACTCCGTGTCGCTCGTGGGCGCCACGGGGGCGGGCGTGATGTTTGACGGCGCGTCGATTGCGAAAAAAGTTCCCCCTTCGGTGCCGAAATACACGCGGTCGCCGCTCACGGCAGCCGTCGAGCCGGTCGGCCCGTCGATGTCGACGGCAGCAACCTCCTTGCCCGTCGTGATATCGACGAAGTGCAGTTTGGCATCGCAGCCGGCCAACATGACGCGACCTGCACTGACTGTCGGCGAACAGCGGAGCGGCGCTTCAATCGAGAACGCGGGCCAACGCTGTTTTCCGTAGGACACATCGAGGCAATTGAGCGTGCCAGCTTCGCTGGTCACGAGCAGATTGTCGTCGAGTAGAGTTGGCCCGGCATAGATTTCCGATTCGAGGTCCTTTTTCCAAATCTCCGTGCCGTCGGCCGTTGCCAGGCAGCGCACGATGCCGTTCAAATCGCCGACGTACAGCCGATCCTTGCCGACGGCCGCGCCGGCCCCAAAACCGGTGTCGTCGAACGACTTCGTCCACACCGGCTGGCCGTCGGCCAAACGCACCGCGTGAAATGTTCCGGAATTGTCGCCGACGTACACGATGCCGCCGGCCACGACGGCGGTGGCGTCGAAGCCAGCATCTTTGCCGGCGCGATACGTCCAAAGGACATCGAGCTTGTCGGGCACCGGCTTGGACGCGACGCCCGAGCCGAGGACGTTGCCGCGCACCAGCGGCCAGTCGTCGGCACGCGCGACCGCGGCAAATGCTGACAATATCACGAACGCCGCCAGCGCGAGGCAACGCGGCAAACCGAATTGTTTAGCGAGCCGCTTCATAGAGCCACAGGAAGTCGTCGTTGGAAAATTCGACCGGATTGAATTTGCCGGTCCACTGCTCGGCGGCGGCAGCGGCCAATTCGGGGAGCCGGGTCGCCGGAACGCCGCACTCTGTAAGTGTACCAGCCAGGCCAGCCTGTTGGGTAAGTCGGGCGACAAATGCCGCAAGCGCTTCGACCGGATCACTCTCTTGAAACTGGACACCCGCAGCGCGAGCGGCCTCGAAGAGTTCTCGATATTGGTCGCCAACCACTTGTCCATTGCGGCGAATCACGTGCGGCAACATGAGGCCGACCGCTTCGCCATGGGCAATTCCAAATTGGGCTGTAAGCGGATTCGCCAGCGCGTGGGCTGCGCCGAGCATCGAATTCTCGATCGCCAGGCCGGCAAAGCAAGCGCCGAGTTGCATTCGGGCCCGCGCCCGCTGGTCCTGCGGGTTGGCGAGCACGCGCGGCAGGTTGGGCGTGAGCCGCCGCCAGGCCTCGTGGCTGAAGACGAGCGACAGCATGTTGCGGCGCTTCGTGACGAAGGTTTCGACGGCATGCGACAGGGCGTCGATGCCGGTGAGCGCGGTCACGCGCGGCGGCTGCGTGAGCGTCAGCTCCGGGTCGAGGATTGCCGCGCGGAACGCGGCCCGCTTGTCACCGCAAGCCATTTTGACGTGCGTTTGGGCGTCGGCGATGAGCGCGTACGACTGCGTCTCGCTGCCGGTGCCGGCGGTGGTCGGCACGGCGATCATCGGCAAGAGTTCGCCGGTCGCTTTGCCTTCGCCCCAGTAGTCCTGCATGCGCCCGCCGCACGAGTAGACGAAATTGATGCCCTTGGCACAATCCATCGAGCTGCCGCCGCCGATGCCGACGATCGCATCCGGCCGAAACTCCTGCGCCACCGCCAGGCCGGCGTCGACATGCGCGGTCGTCGGGTTTTCACCGACGCCGTCGAAAAGCGCAACGGTCAGGCCAGCATCCTTTAAGATCTGAATTGCGCGTGGCGCGTGCCCAGCCGCTATGATGCCCGGGTCGCTGACCACGAGCACGCGCTTGACTCCGAGACTCGTTGCCGCGACGCCAATCTCCGCTAGCGCGCCGGGCCCGAACATGATCCGCGTCGGCAACTGGAAGTCGAACAGCAGCATGGCGGGTTCACTCCCTGCCCTCGGCGGGGAGGGCTGGGGAAGGGGAGGAATTCATCCCACCTGTAGTGCACGGTTGCGGAACAGGAAGTCGATGAGATTTCCTTCGTGAGGTTGGAGCCAATTGAGCTTGGTGGTGGGGATCGGACCGAGGTTGAGACGGTCGATGAGAGTGGCGTTGGTTGCGGCTTGGCGGAAGGATTCGTCGTTCGTGATGACGGTGCCGACGAGAGTCGGTCCGATTCGCTTGAGCATTTCCGCTTGCGGACAGTTGACGACGGCGGCAAATGGAAACATGTATTCCTTCTGTGCCACCGGCGCTTCGGCCGATGGGGCGTGGATGATCGTCGGCCGCAAGTAGCTCGCGCGCTCCTGTTCGACCAGGCGTGGGCCGTATTTTTCCGTCGCGTGTGTCACGCCGGGTGTCTGCAAATCCTGTTCGATCTGTTTCCACACGGCGGCGCCCATGCCGGGCACGGTAAACGCAGCGAGGCCAGCTTTGGGATCCGTGGGCGGCAGCGCTTCGATGGGTCCCAACCGGGCAGAGAGCGCATCGGCGATTTCGCCCGTGCGGCGCGAGGCCCAGATGCCGGAGCAGTTGATGCAGCCGCGGCCGCTGTTGAGGTAAATGCTTTCGGCCATCAGGTCGAGGTAATCGGGCCAGCGGTCGACGACGTCGTCGCCGAGCAGGATTTTCGAGAAGCCGGGACCGTGGGCCTGCACGCGTGGGTTGCCGCGGTAGCGATCGACCGTGGCGGTGCCGCCGAAGATCATTGCCCGCTCGCACGCTTCGAGCACGGCGGCCCCCGCCTCCGCTTCGCCCGGATAGAGCGAAAAGGCCTCGCGCGGCACGCCGGCTTCGGTGAACGCAGCGAAAATGCGGTAGGGTGTCCAGGGCTCTTGCGGACCGGGCTTGAGCACGAGACCCATTTGCAACGCGATCACCGGCAGCCAAAGGGTGTGCACGCCGGGCGAATTCGACGGCAACACGGCCGCGAGCACCGGCGACTGCGCCTGGTAACTCACCACGACGCCGCGGCCTTCCTCGCCGTGGCCGCGGCTGAGGATCTCCAAGTCCAGCCCGCGCGTCAAGCACTCAAGAATCTTCTCCATGTTCTTGAGCACGAAAGAGTTTTTCGCCATGTTGGCCCGGCACATGTGCTCGGGCAGGCCGGTGCTGGCCGACTGCTGATGAACGAAATCATCGGGCGATTGCGTGCCGTCGCCGGTCGGCAGCGTGCCGTGTTCGTAGAGGTCGGCCGCGTTGCCGAGCATCGCGATCAACTCGCGGCAGGAAAACTGCCGAAGCACGTTGCGGGCCTGTGCGGCCTGCCGCATGTCGCGCTTGATAATGCCGCCGTTGGCCTGGCAGACCTTGGCAATCGGTTCACCCGTGGCGAAGTGATTTACCTCTGCCACTTCGAGCGACTCGTACGGCTGGCCCCAGCGGATGACGGGAAGCTTGATCATGACATTCTGTTGCTCAGTACACGCCCACGGTGGTTGCCTCGGCCAAGCGGCGGAAGGGGCGGGTGCCGCTGATGCCGTCCCAAGGGTACTCGGCGCAGGGCGGTTCGCGTTCGCCTTCGTCGCGTTCCAGGAAGCCCGGCATGAAAAACTCCTTGGTGAGCGTCGTGAGTTTCGCGCGGCCCGTTTCTCCGTAGCCGACGACGCGGTTTGTGTCGTCGAATTCCACGACTTCGACCACGGCCCGCGGTTGTGGGGCGTAGTAGCTAATCTTGTAACCCTCCTCAGCGGTCACCGGTTTCGAGCAGGCCAGTCCCATCAGCGTGTTGCCGTAGGTGGGCGTCATGTAGATGCCGCTTTTTTCGGGCGGGCCGCCGAAAAGCTCTTCGATGCAAAATCGAGTCCACTGCGGCGTGAACTCGGTGCCGCCGGAGAAGATGCCGGTGATGCCCATTTCTCGAAGGCTCTTGCCGCGCTCTTCGAGGGCGAGACATAGCGCTTCGATCAGCTTCGGCGTGCCGAACATGCATTTCACGTCGTGGCCGGCCGTGAGAATGGTGACCGCCTGATCGATACAATGTTGCTTGTACGCTTCGAGTTGCTCCATCCAGCCTTTTTTGATGAGCTTGATGACCCACCGCGGATCGAGGTCGACGCAGAAGCAGATGCCGCCGCGGTGTTGGGCCAGGTGCTCGACGGCCAGCCGCAGCCGCCGTGGGCCGGAAGGGCCGAGCATCAGCCAGTTGGAGCCATGCGGAAAATACTGCTCCGGCAGCGTGTCGCTGAACAGCGAATAGTCGGTGCGGAAATCCTCGACGGCGATGCGGCTCTTGGGCACGCCGGTGGTGCCGCCGGTTTCAAAGACGTAAATTGGCTTGTTGGCCAGGGCTTTAGGTACCCACCGCCGGACCGGTCCGCCGCGGAGCCACTCGTCCTCGAAGGGCGGGAATTTCTGCAAGTCGTCGAAGCCTTTAACGCCGGCGATCGGGTCGAAATTCAGCCGCGACTTGTATTCGAGCCAGAAAGGGCAGCCGGTCGACTCATGGAAATGCCAGGCCACCGTATCCACCACGTGCGCATCGAGGGCCTCGCGGGCCTGGCGGACGGATTCGGTGGACGGCGTGCTCATAGTCTGTCGGTCAGGCATTCCAACCTGACATTCGTTGTTGCTCTAGCTTATCACGCTTGCACCCCAACAGGTATGGGGAAGTCACCTAAGTGTACTCATCAACTTGCGCGTGATGAAGTTCCTCTGACTGGGCGAGAGGAGTACACGCCGCGCATGAAAAAGGCCCCGATTTGCGGGGCCGAGTGAATCGACAAGGGAACATGGAACGGGCCGCTCAGCCCTGCTGTGAGTTGGCCGGATTCGCCACGCTGCTCAACTGGGCGAGCACTTGGATCACGCCATTCAGGTGCGCGAGCCGCGGTCCATAGCGGTCGATAAATTCATTGAGCATGAAGTCGCCCTCGACCATATCGTCGCTGGTGTCGTTGATTTCTTCGGTCAAGCGTTCGAGATAGTCGATTTGCACGCGGGTAAGTGCCTCGGCCGCTTCGCGACAGGCACCGGCCAAGGCGGGATGGGCGCTGCGCCACTGGTTCAATTCATTGGCACGCTGCTTTTGATTGGCGGCCAACGTGCTGCCCAGTTCCTCCAAAAGTTCGTTCGTACGGTCCTGGGCGGCGAGGATCTCACGCAGCAATTCGGTATGCTCTTCGCGCGACGAGTGGACCGGCTGTGGATGACTTCCCGTCGATACGTCCAGTTGGGAAAACAGAGGCGGAAGCGGATGGCGTGAGGTGGACATGAACGAACTTTTCCTTGTAACTAATTCATTGCGAGTGGGTCGGCCTGGAGCACCACCACCAGTCCCAATTGGCGGGGCAATGCGATCATCTCTGGCTATGGAATCACCGGCTGTCGATCCGTGGCCCGGCCATCCGGACAGACGAGCGACACACTCTTGCTCCGATCCAAAACCGTCACCACGAGACATCGCAATTCCGCGAAGACTGCCCCAGCCGATGGGCGGTGCGGATCGCGGTCTCGGAAGGCGGGTCCAACGCGGTAGGGCCTCCCTTCACTATTGAACTAGTTTACCGAAAGCTTTAGTGCGATTCCAGGTTTCGGCAGACTTTTCTTTGGGAATCCTGTGCCATCCCCGCTTCGATGTGCGGCGGCGCAGAACCTGCTGCGGAGCCGACTTACAACGCAGCTCGCGGGGTCATTTGCCGCCACCTAAAGTCCCGCGCAGCGTGGTCCCGATGGATTTTGTACCCCTGTGGGCTTGCGCCGATGCTATCGGTCGCCCCATTTTCACACCTGCCAGACCCTGATTCGCCACTTCGATCGATCATCCCATGATGCACCCAAGCTCAAACCTGGAACGGACTTTCGGATATTTGTCCGTGGTTCATTCCACCGAACACGGGTACTTCGGCGGTTACCTCGTGATCTCCGTGCTGGGCCGGCCGCTGGAGTTCCATTGCTCAGCGCCAGTGCGGCCGAGCCGAGCGCAGGAGATCCTCTATGGGCCGACACTGCAACCATATTTGCTGGGTGAACAAATCGGGGGCACACTCCTGGGTCGGGCCAAGTTGTCGCCCCGGCTGATCCTGACCGACCAGAGGGCAACTTTGTGCTTGCGGGGCGAAATGGACGTGCCACTTGCGCGGTTACTACCACGCGACGAAGTGCAGGTGCAACCTTCGCACGACGTGCCCGATCAGGAACATCTTTTCGCCATCGACCGGCACGAGTTTGAGCTCGCACCCGCATCCGCGACCGATCGGAATGTGGCCATTGCGTTGCTCACGGAGCTGGCAGCGCATGTCGACCTTGCCGAACCGTTTGACCGCATCCACGAAGCCATCCGCGAGGCGCAGCGGATGGGCAGCCGCGGCCAGGATGCACATGGCCAAGCAGCGTAAATCCCGAAACATTGCGAGCGAACAATGTTCGTCCTGGAAGCCTGCTGATCTTGTGGGCACAGTCTCTAGCGCGGAAGTCGAACTTCGCTGGGAAGCATCGCAGCCCGTCGAGTTCGAGTTGACGACGACGCCAGCATGGGTGATTTCGTCGCCGCTGGGTTTGTTCGAAATCAAGACGGTCGGCTGTCTGTTTGCGCAAGGAGCAGGGAGCAGAGAGCGGGGAGTAAGAAACCCAACGCCGTGCTCCACGCCCCAGGCTCCACGCACCTACACGCGGATCCGCCCGCCGCGAGACCTCGTGAAGTTGGAGGACCGTCTGCGTCTGTTGCTGCAGCCTCCGCTGGAGTCATTGTTAGCGGCCCAGTCGCTGCGGTTCGCTCATCCGCCATTTGCGTATCAATTGGACGGCATTGCGTTTCTGTATCCGCGCCACGAAGCGGTGCTGGCCGACGAGATGGGCCTGGGCAAGACGATGCAGGCGATTACGGCAGTGCGGCTCTTGGTGCATCACGGATACGTGCGACGGGCGCTGTTGGTGTGCCCCAAGCCGCTGGTAACGAATTGGCAGCGGGAGTTTGCAATGTGGGCGCCGGAGTTGCCCATCACCGTCGTGGAAGGCGGCCCGGCGCGGCGACAGTTTTTGTGGCGAGAGAGCGGCGACGTGGTCACGATCGCCAACTATGAAGCGGTGGTCCGCGACCGGGCCGACGTGTGCGATTCGGCCAATCGGTTCGACCTGGTGATGCTGGATGAAGCGCAGCGGATCAAAAGCGGCGCGAGCACCACAAACGAGGTGATTCGCTCAATTACGCGCAGCCGCAGCTGGGCTCTTACGGGCACGCCGATGGAAAACAGCGTCGAAGACCTGGTCGGCATTTTCGAGTTTGTCGCGCCGGGATGCGTCGACGCGAAGATGAAGCCGCGGGCGATTGCCCGAGCCGTGTCCGATCACGTGCTCCGCCGCACCAAGGACCAGGTGCTCACCGACCTGCCGCCCAAGCTGTTCCGCGATGCCGACGTCGAGCTGACGCCGGAACAAGCCGAGGCGTACCGATTGGCAGAGGACGAAGGCGTGGTGCGGCTCCGCGAGATGAAGAACGAAGTGACAATCCATCACGTGTTCGAGCTGATTCTGCGACTCAAGCAAATCTGCAATTTCGATCCTGTCACGGGCGCAAGCAGCAAGCTCGAACGGCTGGAAGCGGACCTCGAAGAATGTGCGGCCAGCGGGCGGAAGGCGATTGTCTTCAGTCAATGGGTGCAGTCACTCGTCGAGCTGCGGGCCCGCCTGGCCCGTTTTCACCCAGCCGAGTACCACGGACAGATTCCCCACCGCCGCCGAGAGGCCACGATTGAGCACTTCCGCGACGACCCGAATTGCCACGTCCTGTTGATGACCTACGGGGCGGGCAGCGTGGGGCTCAATCTGCAGTTCGCCAGCTACGTGTTTCTGTTCGACCGTTGGTGGAATCCGGCCGTGGAGGATCAGGCGATCAACCGGGCCCATCGCATCGGCGCCGAGCGCCCGGTCACTGTCACGCGGTTCCTGACCATCGACACGATCGAGCAGCGGATCAATGAGATCCTCGAACGGAAGCGGGAGCTGTTCGACACGATCTTTGGCCAGTCGATTGCCGCCCCGACGAGCCGGCTGTCGCGCGAGGAAATCTTTTCGCTGTTCAATCTGGATGCGTCGCAGAATTCGGCTGCGGACGCGGCGTAGGCCAGTTTCTCAGAAACTGGCACGCTGCGATCGTCTAATCCGAGTTTCAGACTTCGGCGAACTCAGCCGAGCCGTGAAACTCGGCTACTTGCTGGCAAACCTGCCCGATTGTGCTGATCGTGCGGACGGTTAGGGCCGGGATCGTCGCGGAACCTGGCGTGTGGCGTTTGCTCAACACGCCGGCGTGAGGCATGTTTCCATAACGCCACATCCGCTGCGCTGCCGGTTCGTCTCGATGCTGGCCGCCGCAGCGGGCGTCCCGCCCCTTTCGCCCGCCCATCCACCACCCTGCGAGGTGCCGCATGTTTCACAGCCATTCGATGTCGGTCAGTCTCATTGTGATGTTTGTTTTGTCGCTGCTCGTCGCGTTTGGCCTGCTTTTAGCGCCGACTCACGGCTACTGGGGGTATGGCGGGTGCTGCGGTTGTCAGCAGACCTGGTGTGCCTGGTCGGAAACGTGGCATGCCTACAACGCCTTGGATACGCCCCTGCGGCCGTATTACATCCCGCGGACGCCCGGCTGCTGCAGCCGCGAGGCCTACGCCAGCTACGGTGGCGGCTGTGGATGCGGGTCGTGCGCCGCGGAGAGTGGCGGCTGTGGGTCCGCGTGCGGTTATGGCTATCCACCCGAGGCCGGCGTGGGGATGGAACCAGTTCGATTTGAGCGGCTCGGACAGATCCCCAATGACATGGCACTCGGCGGCCTGCCGGCAGCCGCGGGCCAGCACAGCCAGTAAAACCGATACGGGTTTCAGCCGCGGAACGCTGCAAACTTTCACCGATCGTCAGCGTTTTCCCGATCGGGCGTGAAGATCTAAAGAATCTGGCCCTGGCCCGGCTTGGGCTCCAGCCGCGCGTTGGGCTCGGCCGATATCACCAACATAACGGGAGGGCAAAACACACTGTGTTTTGCTTCAGGATAGAGGTCATCGCAAGACGACGGATCGGCTTGCGATGACCTTTTTTATTAGTGCCGCGACGGCTACTTCTTGTCCAACGTCGCTAGCAGCGCTTGGGCATCCTGCCGATTGACGAAGATTCCCTGGCTGTCGTTATCGAGTGCGCTGGTGAGAATTTGCTTGGCCATGTCGCCGCGGTTCTGATCCACCAGCATCTTGGCGACCAGGTAGCTGCTATCGGGCGTCAAATTGCCCATGCCCAGCCGCAATCCGTCGCGAAAGGCAGCGTCGGCCTCCGCCAATCGACCCAGTTGATAGAGCACCCACGACAACGTCACCTGGGCCTCGGAGCTCTGTGGATTGAGCTTGGAATTGATCAGCGCAAATTGCAGCGCCCGCTCCTGTTTTTCCTTATCCGCGGCTTGGTCAACGAGCAATAGCGCGAGTTGATTGAGCACGGCCCCGTTGGATGGCGAGACGTTCAGGGCCTGGAGAAAATAATCCTCAGCGGGCTTCATCTTCTTGGCCATGCGGGCGGCCACGCCGCTAAGGATGAGAATCTCAAGCGACGATGGATTCGCCTTGCGCGCATCAACCAGCGCGGCTTCGGCTTTCTCCACATTGCCCGTCTTGATGAGCCATTGGGCGTAGCTGGCCATCGTATTGGCGCCTTTGGGATCGTCAGCAACCGCACGCTCAAACGCCGTCTGAGCCTCGGTCTTCTTGCCGAGCTGGTCGTACCACAAGGCCGCGGACACGTATGGATTCGGAATGGTCTTGTCCTTGTCTAATTTCTTGGCGGCGACGAATTCGTCGTACCCGGCCTTGAAGTCGGGCCCCGCCTTGGCCTGCATGAATAGCGCGGCGCCCAAGCGATAATGGGCGGTGGCGTTGTCGGGATCGACTTTCAAAAGTGCCCGCAAATCGGCGACGGCACCCGCCCAATTCCGGCGGCGCTCCGCCACGGCGGCGCGACCGTTGCGAGCGCGGATCTCAAAATTCCGCTTCCGTTTGGGGTTTTCCGAAAACTTCTCCGTCAGCTGCAGCGCCTTGTCGTACAGGGCTTCCCCCTCGATCGAGCGCGCCTGTCGCATCGCCGTGTCGGCGAGGATCAGAAACACCTCCGGATCGTTGGGCGAGGTCGACACGGTGGCCTCGAGCGCATTGCGTCCCGCGGCTTCGTCGCCCGAGAGAAAATAAAGCTTGGCCAACGTGAGATCGGTTGGCGGCAAAGTTGCGTCCTTACGCTTGGCGTCCTCCAGCAGCAACCGCGCACCCAGGAAGTCGCGATTGGTAAACCGCTGAATGGCTTTATCCACGTCCGGATACCGGGTGCCGACCTGTTCGGATACGGCGTCGCCAATCAACATTTGAGTGGTGACCTGCGCCGCGGCCGGCCGACCCAACAGACAGCTTCCCAGCACGACGCCGACAACCGCCAACCCAACTGCCCACGAATGTCCAAATGGCAACCCAATCGAAACCAATGTCCTTCGACGCATGACGAAATCCTCACCTGGAATAATACTGAATTTGGCGGCTCGGGCGGAAGAGTTAGTCGCGGTGCGCCACGCGGTCCGTGGCGCGGCCCAAGGGCCTCCCCGTTTGTTACGCGTCGGCGGCCCGGCTGGTTCCAACCCAACACGCCGATCGGTTATCATGGATTGTAGACATTTTTGCCCGGCGCCATAGCCGTCGCGAGAAAAACTCGCAGTCGAAAAGGCGGAATCGACGTCCAGCCGTTGACGGTTGTATCTGCCAGGAGCGTTTCGCGGCCAAATGCGAAGATTGAGCAGACAATCGGGGCGGACGCGCCGAGCAGGCCTACGTCGATCTCAGCCGAACCGGGGTTCCGATGCATTCCGGGGCCAGATCCAGAGGACACTTGGTTGATTGGACCCATCTTCACACGCGAGGCGGCGATCGCTCCCCGGCGAATCTGGTTTTTCGCCGCTCGGACCGTGTTCGTCGCCGCCCTGTTCGCATTGGCTCTCACGTCCTGGCAACTGTTGGTCGGCTCCCAACGAATCGACAACCTGGGGGATTTGGCGTGGTTTGGCGCGGCCGCGTTCCAAATTCTTGCGCCACTGCAGTTGGCGGTCGCGCTGCCGTTCTCCGCGTTACTCGTGGCATCGGCCGTGGCTTTGGAAAAGGACCGCAAGACGCTCGACCTGCTCCTGATGACGCGGCTATCCAATGTGGAATTAGTGCTTGGCAAGCTGCTTGCCGCGCTGTTGATTGTGCTGGTTGTGATTGTCGCCGCGCTGCCGCTGTTGATGATCGTCGCACTCCTGGGCGGCGTGTCGGCCGAGCAGATTCTGCGGGTTCAAGCGGTGACACTGGCGAGCGCGCTGGTGGCCGGCAGCTTGGGCTCCACCATTGCGCTATGGCGGGAAAAGACATTTCAAGCGCTAGCCGTGACGGTGCTGGTGTTGGCGCTGTGGCTGGCGGCCTGGGAAGTCGCCGCGACCGAAATGGTGGATTCATCCTGGCTGGGGATGCCGATCGAATCCTGGGTGACGGCCATGAGCCCGTGGCAGGCGATCCAGGCGGCGGCGCGACCGCAGTTTGCAGACACCGTGGGCGGCGCGTCGGCGGACCCGGTGGCCTTGTTCCTGATGGCGTCCGTGCTGCTGGCGTTGCTGCTCAATCTCGTGGCCGTGACGATGGTGCGGATTTGGAATCCGCCGCGCGAGGTGCAATTGCGAACTGAGCCGGAGCGTCAAGGCGAAGGCGCCGCCCTCAGCGCTGCGACGCCGGCCGTCAACGTCCATAGCGCGGGCGGCAAGGTGCGAGCGGTTTGGGACAACCCGATCCTGTGGCGTGAAGTGCGAACTTGGGCGTACGGCAAGAAAATCCTGGTCATTCACCTGGCCTATTGCGCCGTGTTCCTGGTGTGCGCCGCAGCGCTCGTCGCCAACACGACCAGTTCCGCCGGCCCGACGTCGCTCGATGTTATCCCACCGGCAGCCAAGCCGCTCACTGCCCTCTTGGTCGTCAGCCTGATCCTGCTCAACGCGCTGGCCGTGACATCGCTCACGAGCGAACGGGATAGTCGGGCGCTGGATTTACTCCTGGTGACCGACCTGTCACCCAAGGAATTGGTGTTCGGCAAGTTGGGCGGCGCCCTGTACAACGCCAAGGAGATGGTGGTGCTGCCGATCGCCCTGTGCGTGTATCTGTGGTTCGCGGGCGCGCTCACCACCGAGAATTTGATGTTCCTGCTGGGCGGGCTGACGGTGATGTACGCCTTTGCGGCCGTGGTGGGCCTGCACACCGGGATGACCTACGCCAATTCGCGCACCGCCATTGCGACCAGTATTGGGACGCTACTGTTCTTGTTTCTCGGCGTCGCCACGTGCATGTGGATCATGCTGATGTTCAGCGATTCGTTTGAGGCGCAGCTCCCGCCGTTTTTAGGATTTGTCGGCGGCGGCGGCGTGGGATTGTACGTCGCGCTTGGCTGGCGGAATCCATCGTCGGCGATCGCCTGGGCTTCGTTTCTCGCGCCCTTCGCCACGTTCTACATCATCACGAGCTTCCTGGAGAAAAACTATGGCCTGGTGTTTGCCGTGTCGGCCGTGATGTACGGCTTCGCCACCTGGGCGATGCTGCTGCCGGCCATCTCGGAATTCGACGTGGCGACCGGACGCGCGTCGGCCCGTGATGAATGACGGGCGCAAGAAATCGGGTGGCAGGCCCTGAGCTGACGCTGAGGGACGTGCCACCCGAAGGTTAATTGGATGTACAAGCGTTCTAGCGTGCGTAGCCGAGCGATTTAATAACCGCCAACATTTCCTCGAACGTGATGAACCGGCGGCGGTGTTGCACTTTGTAGCCGTCGATAGCACGGGCCAACTCGCCCGCCTCGGGAGACAATTCGTCGTAGTTGTTGGCAAATTGGCGGCGCTCAAAAATCGGCTCGCCGCCGGGCTGGGTGGGACCCCGCCGGTCGACAAATGATTCCTTCGATTCCTTCGCAATGGCGCTAGCTGACAGGCGCGTGCTCTCCTCGGGCAGGTGGGTGGGACGTACGGAGAAAGGCTGGAGGGTCGCCAAAGCCGGCAGTGACCCGCGAAAACATACGCCACAAAATGCGGTTTGGCAAATCGCGCGCTGAACTCCCGTTGCGGTTGTAACAATTGTGCCGCCTGGTAGGTGCCGCGAGCCGAGCGGCACACTCGCTCGAGGTCGTGCCGTAAGCGCTCGTTTCGGCCCGGCGGGCCTACCGCCGCTGGGCGTCGGCGGGCGTCGCAATGCTCGCCAATTGCACGAGGAGCTGCCGGCTGGCCTCGTGGGAGGCGTCCAGGGCCAGGGCCTGCTGGGCCGTGCCGGTGGCGGCTGGGTATTCGCCCGCGGCCGACTGGGCCTGGGCCAATCGGTACAAAAGCTCGGCATTAGGCGGGCCGCGGCGAACCGCAGCCGCCAGGCTTTCGGCCGCCTGCGCAGGCCGGCCCAGATCCGACAGCGCCTGCCCTTCCAACAAAAGCGACAATTGGGGCTCTTCGCCCGGCGGATACGTGTCCAGCAGGTGATGCAACGTGGCCAATGCACGAGCCGGCTGGCCCCGCTGGCGATACAGCACCGCCACATCCTGTAGCAGATCGGGACGATCGGGCGCGAATTGCAGTGCCCGCTGCAAATCGGCCAGCGCCCGGTCGCGCTGATCCAGTTGCCAGAATATGCGGCCGCGCAGGGCCCACGCCGACGCCAGTTTCGGGTCCAATCGAATCGCCTGCTCGGCGTGGGAAAGAGCTTTACTCGTCGAGCCGACGGCCTGCAGCATTTCGCCGGCGCGGACGATCAGCGACGCGTCCGACGGATCGAGTTTCACCGCCTCGTCGATCTGTGTGAGCGCTTCGTCGGCCGCCCCGCGATGCCACAACGTTTCGGCCAAATATCGGTGTGGCTCCGAGTCCTTGGGCGAAGCTTCGACCGCCCGTTGCAGCAGCGATTCGGCCTGCGCCCATTGCCCCATTTCCATGGCCGACGCGCCCTGCCGCGATAGTTCTCGACAAGCGGCCACTTCCTCCGGCACCGTGCCGCGGTGTCCGAACGACGCACATCCGGCAACGAGTAACAAGAAAGCGAAATACGCCACTGCCGGCTGCCTGGAATTCGCCGTGGCGAACTGGTTCAGCAGTTTGATACGGATCGTCGCTGTTGAACTTCGGGCCAAGGCAGCCGGTGACATGTTCTTGCTCGTCGGCGAGCGCGAGTAGAGAAGATCTGCGAGTTAGACGCTGGAGGAGGGAAGGGCGGATATTATCAGTCGTGACATAACGTCACAATCGAAGTCGCCATGCGAAGTGCGGGCCTGTCGGCCGCTAGCAACAGAATTGTAAAACCTACAATTTTCGCCGCCACTTGTTGGCGGCCAACCAGAGCCGTCCGACTGCTGTCAGGACGGCCCCAGAATTGGTGTGGCTCCGCGAATTGCCGAGGGATTTGCCTGGCTGGTGCGGCCCTGGCGAACTACAGACGGCAACGGCCGCCCGGATTTGGCACGGCACGTGCATCTCTCAACCGACGACGAACGTCGCTTCAGCCGGTCAGTCAACCACCTCTCAACTCTCCGGCCAATGCGCGGTCGTCACGAAACTTTTCAGCTGTGAATCTTAGCAAACTGTCGCCGTGGTATGGCGACCAACGCCCGTCACGGGATACTGCACGTTTCACATCACCAGGGAGAGTTGGCTGACGGGGCACGGCGGTTCCCGCCATTCGTTCTAGCGTGGAGCGGATGACGCCGTGCCCGGAGATGCGGACAGCCTCCCAAATTCGAGGACCCGGTTGGCAGACCCTCGCAGGGCCAACCGGGTCCTTTTGTTTTGGGCGATTCGATGTTCGCGCCACAACCCCCGGCAGAGCCGGGAGCTGCCGGCGATTTGTTGTTGGCTAGTCTTTCACCTGGCCGTCATCTTGGTCAGCAGCCAGTCGCCCAGTCGTGGCGATAGCTGCGAGATTGCGAACAGCAGGCGTGCGCGAGCGGGGACGACGAGCTCGGCCCGGCGCTGCTCGCAGGCCCGCAGGATTTTGTCAGCGAGCCATTGCGGATCGACCGTCCCGACCTTCGCTCCGCCTCCCGGCTGGTGAGCGGCGGCGGGAATGTCGACTGGGCGATTGACATAGCGGCCCAGGTCTTTGTTCTCGTCTTCGCGAGCGATGGGGCCCGGGCAGACAAGCAGCACGTGCACGCCTTGTTCGGCAAGTTCCAGACGCAATTGCTGAGCCAGCGCAGCGAGCGGAAACTTGCTGGCCGGGTAGGCACCCAGATAGCGGGGCGCAACCTTGCTTGCCAAGGAGCCGATGAGCACGATGTGGCCATGGCTCGTGGTGAGCGGTTCGGCAAACAGCTGAATGCACTCGACGGCCGACAGGAAGTTAGTCTCCCACAAGTCGCGGTACTCAGCGGCCGTAGTCGTCAGCGCGTTGCCGCGCATCGAGCGGCCCGCGCAGTGGCACAGCAAATCAATGCCGCCCCAGTCGCGATGCACCGCGTCGGCCAGGTGCCGGACGCCGTCCGGATTGGTCACGTCGGCGGCGATAGCCAACACGTCGCCGCCCTGGGCGCGAAGCTCGGAGGCCACAGCACTAAGAGATTCCTGTCCGCGCGCCGCAATTGCCACGCGGGCTCCACGCTCCGTTAGCAGGCCGGCCAGCGCGCGGCCCAAACCGGCCGATCCGCCGGTGATCACCGCTCGCTTGCCGTGCCAATAGCTCATGGATGGAAGGATGCGGGATGCAGGATACAGGGGACAGGGATTGACTTGCTCACTTCAGTTCAAACTTTGTAACGTGCCATTCCACTTGCGGACCGCCGCCGGTCATTAGTCGTTGATAGGTCCGCGGATAACCGTATTGCGAATCAAATTCACATCGCAACCAGACCTCCGCGCCCGGCGCGCCCTGGCCCTTGTGCGTCGGATCGTCTTTGAACGCAAACTCTTCGACCAGGGTCTGGAACATTCCGGGCACCGTCCAAGTATCCCAGGTGCGCTCCGGCGGGGCGATGTCGTCCCTCGTCATGGCCGTCGGCTTGCCGTCGCGAACTTCGATGCTCACCAAGCCGGGTTGGGCGCCGGTGATTCTCACATTCATGTCGTAACTGATGATCTTGTTCTTCTCCCACAGCGCCTGGGCCGCCTCGAAACGCGCTTCCGTCATTTCCGGCAGCCGCCGGGCGACGAACAATTGCAAGAACAACAGCACGCCGCCGACAATCAGCGCCAAGGCGCCCAGGGTCAACGCCGTCTGCGAGAGCTGGAAACCGGGCGCGGGCGGCGCGGCGGTCGCACCGCCATCCTGCTGCCGCGGCGTTGCGGCTGAATTTCGTGAACTGGGAATGGGGTCGTTGGATTGCGTCATGTTACACCGCTTTTGTCGATTATTTCAGCCAATAGGGGGTTCCAACCACGCCGCACGCCGCATGCGGACCGTCGACGGGAAATACTGGGTGGAGAGAAGTATGGTTGATCGGCAGGGTGCGAATCAAGCCGCTGCCCATTTGTCCTATTCCCTTCGTCCCCCTCGGCAGCGACAATACATGGCCACGGCAACCCTCTCGGAACAGGCGACGAATCTGAATTTCACTGTGCCGGGCACAATGGAAACCTCTCAAGATCCGCGCCAACGTTCACGCACCAAGATCGTCGCCACTATCGGACCCGCAAGCGGAGATCCCGCGCGGCTGGCCGAGCTGCTGCGGGCCGGCGTCGACGTGTTTCGGCTGAATATGGCCCACGCCGATGTCGACGAGCAGCAGCGGCACGTCGACAACATTCGCACGCTGAGCGAAAAAGTTAGCGAGCCGATCGCGATTTTGGTCGACCTGGCAGGACCCAAGATCCGCCTCGGCGATTTGCCCGGCGACCAGATTTTTTGCGAACGGGACGCCGAATTTTGGTTCGTCTCCGGCCGCCAGCCGCAGGCCGAGAACGAACTCACGTCCACCTACGGCCCGCTGGTAAAGGAGCTGCGCGTGGGCGACCGAGTGATGCTGGCCGACGGCACGGTCACGCTCCAGGTGGAGGCGAAGGAAACAAGTCGGGCCCGGATGCGAGTTGTTCAGCGGGGCACGATCCGCAGCCGGCAAGGCATCAATCTGCCCGGATGCAAACTGAGCGTGCCGGCGATCAGCGTGACCGATCATCAGCACGCGATCTGGGCCGCGCAAGCGGGCGTCGACTTTGTCGGCCTGAGTTTTATTCGCTCGCCCGACGAGGTCCGTACGCTGCGAGACATTTTGCGTTCCAGCGGGTCGAGCGCCCGCGTGGTAGCCAAGATCGAAAAGCGCGAGGCGCTCGAGCGGCTCGACGAGATTGTGGCCGAAGCGGACGTTGTAATGGTTGCCCGCGGCGATCTGGGCGTGGAAATCGACGTGGCCCAGATGCCGATCGAACAAAAGCGGATCATCTCCATCTGCCATCGCCACCAACGGCCGGCGATCATCGCCACCCAGATGCTCGATAGCATGCACGACTCGTCTCGTCCGACCCGCGCCGAGGCGACCGACGTCGCCAACGCGATTCTCGACGGCGCCGACGCCTGCATGCTGTCCGGCGAGACGGCCGTGGGCAAGTACCCGTTGGAGACGGTCGAGACGATGAATCGCATCGCTCTGGCCACGGAATCCAGTTTCCAGCGCCGCGCCCCGCGGGCTTCGGACTGCAATGCGGACGATCTGCACGGCATCACGCGGGCCGTGGTTCGAGGGGCCGGGCAAATGGCATTCGATCTGGACGCGAAGCTGGTGTTCGTGGCCAGCCATTCGGGACGAACGGCGCTGGCCCTGTCGCAGCACCGTAGCTTTGTGCCAACGGTGGGTGTCAGCTCGTGCGAAGAAACGTTGCGGCAGATGTGCCTGTACTGGGGCGTGACGCCACTGCGCGGAGCGCCGGCCTGCGACATGCAGGGACTCATCCGGCACGCCGACCAGTGGGCCTGCCGCATGGGCTACGCCGCCAAGGGCGATCGGATCGTGATTGTCGGCGGCTCCCATCTGGCCGCCGGGCCAAACGGCGAAGCGATGGCCGGCGGCGTGCACGACGTGGTGTTGGTTCACGAGGTGGAAGGACTGCCGGCCCGCTGACGATTGCCGGTGTTTTTCGCGACTGTTTAGTACCGCTGGTAGCCCTTCGTTGCTTGCGGGCGCGGTCGGCTGGCAGTTCGCGTTGGACGAGCTTGGCGGCGTGGCGCGGTGGCCGTCTTGGCGGACGAGCTCTCGCCCGGCTTTTTTGCGGGCGTCACAACCAACGACTTTTCTTGCGAGGTCGTGCCCGGCGGCGTCGGGGCGCCCGGCGGTACATTGACAACGGGCGGCTGGGACACTGCCGGCGGCTCGGCGGCCACCTTTTTCTCCGGGTCGAGCAGCTTCTCTTCCATCCGCATCACGTACTGCATGCTGCTCGTGGGGCCGGCGAAGCCGAGAATCCGCTTGTCGATGTCCATCTGCTGGCCCACGACGCGGCCGGTGGCGATGTCGAACTGCACCTCACCACTCATCATCCGCTCGACCAATTGTGCCTCCAGCGGTGGGTCGATCGGCGAGAGCACCTGGTACGTGACCTCGATGGTCGCGATATTATCGGTGACGTCGGTAAGTTTGTGGTGGCGCCGGGTCTGCACTGCTTTGGTCGCACCGCCCTGCAGCTCCAACTTGATGTCGAACGGCTCGTCCCAGGTTGCGCCAACCGCTACCGGCTGATCGGGCAAGCGGACAACAATTGGCATGTCGTCCTCCAGACGCAGTTGTCGCAATCTGGCGTCACGGCGGGTCACTTTGCCCTGCGGCGTGATGCGGATCACGCTCAGCGGCACGCCGACCGCCTTGGCCGCGTCTTCAAATCCGGGCGGTGGCGTTTTGTCGCGCTCGCTGTCGTATTCGACTGGGTCGCGTTCGGGAAGCTGATTGACCATCGAGACCCATTCGACGACGTTCATGAACTCGATCTCGCCGCTGGGCAGCACATCGGTGACCTTCCAGCCCTTGATCGAGTCGGTCTTCGTTTGAGCCGTTTGCGTGGACTGCTCGATGGTGCTCTGGATCGACGCGCGATGCGTCACCTCGTAGCGGAGCACGTCGCCGATGGCCAACTTGTAGCGCAGGTCGTACTTGGGGCCGTCGGGCGACGGCGGCGCCAGCGCACCTTTGGGCAGCGGGGCCAGATTGTCGTCTTGAGCGAGAACGCTTGACGTTGTGGCGCCGACTGCAAAAACGGCCAGCAGAATCAATACTCCCAGCCGAGAACCGATGAATTGGGTCATGGCGATTGCTTCCTTGCAATGTAGCAGGCACACTCCGTGTGCCGTGGCAGAACTACAAAAAATCGTTGCCATTTCGCAGCAGCAGTCGCGGCACATTCCTTGTGCCTGCTACTTCTTGCGAATTTGCCCGCCCCAACCGAGCTTGTTGTGGAGCGTACTGTAGTAACTTTGCCCGCCCACTTCGACCAGTTGGAACCGCGCCTTGGACCGCTCGATCCGCACGCGGTCGTCCGGGTTCAAGGTCGTCAGCACGCGGCCGTCCACCACGAGCGACGTGCCCTCGTTCGGTTCCGGCACGGCCAACTCGACGATACGGTCGGCCGAGTCGACCACGGGGCGGTGGGTCAACGTGTGGGGGCTGATCGGCAGGATGACAAAGGCTTGCAAATTGTTGCGCAAGATCGGTCCACCGACGGACAAACTGTGGGCGGTCGAACCGACCGGCGTGCTGACGATCAGGCCGTCGCAACTATAGGTGGTGACCAATTCTCCGTCAACGTAAAGCTGCACGTCGATCATGGCGAACGGCGGCCCTGCTAGCACTGACGTTTCATTGAGGCCTAATGCCTGACACAGTGGTTGGCCGCCCCGTGTAGCGGTGCACTCGAACATCAGTAGTTCGACCACGCGATGCCGGCCGGCGGCGATCTCCGGTAGCACGTCGTCGAGCTGCTCAGGCTGCAACGCTGCCAGGAAGCCGAGGCGACCGAGATTGATGCCCAGCGCGGGCCGCTGGCGGTAGCCCATTTGATGCGCCGCGCGAAGGATCGAGCCGTCGCCGCCGAGCACGATTGCCAGGTCGGCATCCACGGTGTCGAGATTGGACGCGAAGTCGAACGACGTGTGAGCGACCGGCAGATAGCGCTCGATTGTCGGGCGGAGCCGATCGACCGCTGCGCGAGTCTCCGGCCGCGAGCCGTCGGCGAGGATCATTACCCGCGGTGGATGTTTGGCGGCCATTGAGGCGATACCATAGGACGGACAATCGTGTCCGTCAGCGAGCTCACGTGACGGGCAGGATTGTCCGTCCTACTTTGGGTTGAAGCATTGCCCGACACGCGGCCGCGATGCCGGCCGCGTCGAGGCCCAAATCGGCCAGCAGCTCGCCCCGCTCGGCGTGCTCGACGAATCGGTCCGGAATTCCCAGCCGGCGAATGCGGCTGGTGTCGAGTCCGGCGTCCGCGGCCGCTTCGAGCACGGCCGAGCCAAAGCCGCCGGCCAATGCCGCTTCCTCCACGGTGACGACAAAGTTGCAGTCGCGCACCGCGCGGAGAACTGCCTCGGCGTCGAGTGGCTTGACGAACCGCGCATTGATCACGCCCACGTTCAGCCCCTCTTCCTGAAGCAGTCGGGCTGCCTCCAGGGCAGCTGGCAACAGCGCGCCGCAGGCCACGATCGCGCCGCCGTCACTCCACGACAATACCTCGATTTTACCAAAATCGACCGGCGAGCGATCGCCTTCAATCGGTTGAACGACACCTTTCGGGTAGCGGATAGCACACGGGCCGTCGTGCCGTAGCGCCAGATCGAGCATTTGCGACAGATCGTGCTCGTCGGCCGGGGCGATGATCGACATGTTCGGCAGCACGCGTAGATAGCCCAGATCGAATACGCCGTGATGCGTGGGCCCGTCGGGCCCGGCCAGGCCTGCCCGATCGAGCATGAACGTGACGGGCAGGCTTTGCAGGGCAACTTCCTGGAAAATCTGGTCGTACGACCGCTGCAGAAATGTGCTGTAGATATCGACGATCGGCCGCAGGCCAACCTTGGCTTGCCCGGCCGCGAGGGCCACCGCGTGCCCTTCGCAGATGCCCGTGTCGAAGAACCGGTCGGCGTACGTGTCGCGGATGCGCTCTAGGTTGTTGCCCTGGCACATCGCGGCGGTGATCACGGTCACCCGCGGATTGTCCGTCATTTGCTTGAAGATCGCCGCGGAGGCCGCGTGGGTGAATGATCGCGACGAGCTCTTCTTCATCTGCACCACTTGATCGGCCTGCCGCTCAAACTGCGGCGGCGCGTGGAACAGCACCGGATCCTCGGCGGCCGGCTGGAATCCGTGCCCCTTCTCGGTGACGACATGCAATAGGATCGGGCCCTCGGTCTGCTGAGCCATCCGCAGATACTTGCGTAACAGGCCGATGTTGTGGCCGTCGATCGGGCCAAAGTAGCGCAGGCCCATGTCTTCGAACAACATGCCGCCGTGCAAGCCGGCCTTCGCCGCTTCCTTGAGCTGGGCCAGAAATCGCTCGACGGGATCGCCCAACAACGGCACGTGGGCGAGCACTTTCACGACTTCCTCTTTCACGCCGGTATACATGCGGTTCATGCGGAGCCGGTCGAGGTAGTCGGCCATGCCGCCCACGCGCGGGCAGATCGACATCTTGTTGTCATTAAGGACCACGAGCAGGCGATTGCCGAATCGGCTGGCGTTGTTAAGCGCCTCGAAGACAATGCCCGAGGGGAATGCGCCGTCGCCGATCACCGCGACGGTCCACCGCTTGTCGTCGGCCCGCAGCAGCGCATCGCCGCTGGCCAGCCCAAGTGCGGTCGACACGCTCGCGCCGGCGTGGCCCGTCATGAACAGGTCGTATTCGCTTTCCTGCGGGTTGGGGTAGCCCATTAGGCCGCCCTTGGTGCGCATCGTCTCAAACTGCGGATACCGGCCGGTAATCAGCTTGTGCGGGTAAATCTGGTGGCCCGTATCCCAGATGAGCCGGTGATGGCGGAAGTCGAACGTCTGATGCAGTGCCAGGCACAGCTCCACGACCCCGAGGTTAGACGCGAAATGGGCGCTGCGGCAACTCACGAGATTGCAGAGCACCTCGCGCATTTCGTCGGCGAGCCGTTCGAGCTGTGGCAGCGTCAGAGCGTCCAGGTCGCGCGGCGATTGAATCGTTGGGAGGATTGGGGTTTTCGTCATGGCAGTTGCATCATTTCTCGCGCGTCCCCACAAACCGGGCCAGCCTCCGAAGCGGATCCGCAATCGGCCCGAATAACTCGATCATAGCACAGGCTTCGTCGATCAGCCTCGTTGCCCGAGAGCGGCTCTCGTCGACGCCCAAAAGCTGCGGGAAAGTCTGCTTTCCCCGGCCTGCATCTTTGGCCACCCGCTTGCCGACAGCCTCCTCGCGGCCGGACACATCCAGCAGGTCGTCGGTGATCTGAAAGGCCAGGCCCAAGTTTCGGCCGTAGGCCTGCAATGCGGTCAATTGTGCGGGCGTCGCGCCGGCCACGATGCCGCCCAATTCCAAAGAGGCGACGATCAGGGCTCCCGTCTTGCGCGCGTGAATCGCTTCCAGCTCCTGCAGATCGGCACGGTCGTCATTTTGTGCATTGCGGGCCAGGTCGTCCGTCTGGCCGCCAACCAAAGCCGTGGCCCCGGCAGCCCTGGCCAAAACGGCGCAGCACTCGGCCGCCCGCGCCGGGGGTGTGACTTCGCTGGCGAGCACTTCAAACGCCCGGGCCAACAACGCGTCGCCCACCAGAATCGCCACTGCCTCGCCGTACACCACGTGGCAGGTTGGCCGGCCGCGGCGCAGGTCGTCATCATCCATAGCCGGCAGGTCGTCGTGCACGAGCGAGTAGGCGTGGACCATTTCGACGGCGCAGGCCGCCGGCAAGGCGTCGTCGACCGTGCCGCCGCATGCCTCCGCCGCCAGCAGCACCAACTGCGGCCGCAGCCGCTTGCCCGGTGCCAACAGTGAGTAACTGATCGCTTCGCCCAACTGGGCTGGGCAATGGGGGTCGAACCGCGTGTAGCAGTCGAGCGCGGCGTCGATCCGCGGGCGCAGACGCGCCGCATCCGATTCAAGCTGTTCGTCGGAGGTCGACAGGGCCACTGGTTTAGCTGGGAAGGAACGGAGCCAGGCGTGGAGCAGTCATCGGCGGTGACGAATTACGGCATTCCACCGCATTTTAGAACAGCCGGCCCGCCTCGTCCATGTCGTCCCGGCTGGCGTTGCGACCCGGCGTCGGCTTCGAGCCACTTGTGCGGCGCTGGCCTCGCGCTGCTGCCTTTTCTTCCAGTGACCCCAACTCGCGGTCGTCGAGCGGCTGGGTGATGGGATTGCCGTCCGCGTCGACGCCGCTCAACAGCTCGATCCGGCGCTCGGCCCGCTGCAGCAAAAGTTGACATGCCTTGAGGTGCTTGACGCCCTGTTCGTAGCGGGCCAGCGCGTCGGACAGACCCAGCTTGCCGCTCTCCAATTCGGCGACGATGGCCTCGAGTTCGGTGAGCGAATCCTCGAACGAAGAGGCGACGTCGTCGGGTTTGGAAGGGCGCTTCTTGGCCATGGTTGGACGGTGTCGGATGTCGGGTGTCAGGTGTCGGGCGGACACGATCGACGATCTTATTTGTCTGTCGATTCGACGCTGCTGGTGGCTGCACCATCGGCAAAACGCGTGACGATCCTTTGTCCGACGCGGAGCTTCGCCGCCGAGCGGATCACCGCGCCGGTCGCGGCGTCCTGCGTTATGCTATACCCGCGGCCGAGCACCGCCAATGGGCTGAGCGACACGAGTTTGCCGTTGAGTGTGGCCACGTTGCTTTCACGATCGACCAGCATCCGCCACATGACCGAGTTGGCACGAAGGGCCAATTCATCGGCTCGGCGGCTGCGGTCATGCACCAGCTCGTACGGCCGGCGAAACGTCCGCTGCCCGGCCAGCGCTTCGAGCCGCGCCCGCAGCAGCATCAGCCGCCGCGTCGCACCGGCACGCAATCGCTCGCGAATCCCGCGCATCCGGACCGACAGCTCCTCAACGGACGGCACGACCCGCTCGGCCGCTTCGCTGGGCGTGAGGGCCCGCACGTCGGCGGCCAGGTCCGAAAGCGTCACGTCGATTTCATGCCCCACGGCGGACACCGTCGGAATCCGCGACGCGGCAATCTCCCGCACAACAGGCTCTTCATTGAACGCCCACAAATCTTCGAGGCTCCCGCCGCCGCGGCCGATCACAAGCACATCCGGCGGCGGCGAAAGGCGATTCGCCATTCGAATACCAGCGACAATTTCCTGCGCCGCCCCATCGCCCTGCACGCGGGCCGGGATGATTAGCACGTTCACACCTCGCCAACGACGTCGCAACACTTCCAGAAAATCGCGCACTGCAGCGCCCGTCGGGCTGGTGACAAAAGCCACTTGCCGCGGAAAGGCGGGCAACTTCCGTTTGCGGTCTCGGTCGAACAGCCCCTCAGCCGCCAATTTCTCGCGCAATTTCCGCAGCGCGAGCTCCAGCGCTCCGACGCCCTTCGGCTGCAACTGATCGACGACCAATTGATAACTGCCACGCGGCGCGTACACGTCGAGGTTCCCGTGGCAGATCACGTCGAGGCCGTCGGCCAGGTCGAATTTCAATTTCGCCGCCGTGCCGCGCCACATCACGGCCCGAATCTGCGCCCGCTCGTCCTTGAGCGTGAAGTACGAATGCCCCGACTGCGGCCGCGAGAAATTCGAAACCTCGCCCGACACCCACACGCTCGGAAACCCGTTCTCAACGAGCTCCTTGATCTGGGCCGTCAGTTGCGAGACGGTGAGGGTTTGCTGGGCGGCGATTAAGGGCGATACCGACATGGACGCCAGCAAGATTAGCGTAAATACCTCGAGGTCGGTAGGCTAGATAGTCGTCCCTGAAAAATAGTCTGCTGGCCGCGTTGGTGTGATTTTCAGGTGCGAGCGGGAGCGAATCCAGCACGCACCGGCAGGATTGAGGTACGGCGGAGGACGATTTCAGCGGCCAGCTTGAC
>JBIOWO010000201.1:0-3459 GCA_044868555.1 Lacipirellulaceae bacterium
GTCAAGCTGGCCGCTGAAATCGTCCTCCGCCGTACCTCAATCCTGCCGGTGCGTGCTGGATTCGCTCCCGCTCGCACCTGAAAATCACACCAACGCGGCCAGCAGACTATTTTTCAGGGACGACTAGTGTACTCATCTCGCTCCGCGAGATGTTTTTCCTCTTGAGGCTTCGGCCGTGAGCTCAGCCAAACGGTGCGAAAGTGCGAGAGGAGTACACTGTTTGTGAGCAAATTGTACCACTACCATGCGGACCGGAACGGCCCCGCCTTTTTCCGCTCCGCGGTTGCTCCGGGTTGTGCTCCGTCAAACTTTGCCGCCTGCGGTCTCTCTGCCGATTCTGCTCGTCGCGGCGACCCTGCCGGCCAATCTCAAAAGGCCGGATTTGTCGGTCGTAGGTGCTCGATAACCAGACACGTGTCGGCGTACGCCCGCACATAGTAGCAGGCACCGGGCACCCCGCCGCCGGGTCGGTGTGCCGTTGCAGTACTGCCAGCAACCGTCGCCGAGCAGAATCGTCGAGCATCACAAACCGCTTTGGTTACGGCACACGGAGTGTGCCTACTACCTTGTTGCCACACTCCGTGTGCCGTAGCCGGTCCGTCTGCTAGCGAGACCACACCTTCGTGACCAATCTCCGCGCAAAAACCTCGGCCGCCCGCGTGCTGGTGCACGGCGCATTCGCGCTCGCACTGCTGGCACTCTCCGCCCGCGTGATCCAATTGGCCCGCGAGCCAGAAGGTGTCAGGTGTCAGGTGTCAGGTGTCAGTGACAGCAAGCCAACACCCGTCCCACGCCTCCTGCCGCCATATCGCCAGACCGCCGATCGCGTTCCGAGCGCGCCGCCCGATCCGGCCGTGCCGCGGATTCGCTACCCGGTCGCCCTCCGAATCGCCAGCCTGCCGAAGGACGCCGCTACCGCATCGCCCGCTCCGTCTGCTTCATCCGCCGCAAACGACGACTGGCTCATCGACCCGAACGACTGGTTCACGCCGGAGGAGCGCACGAAGCGCCAGCCGACCAAAGCGGCAATTCCCAGTCAACCTGCAACCGCCGCACCGCTCGCCGCGCCCGACCTGCCGCTCCCCGCCGACGAACCCACAAAGCCAACCCCGCCGCCCGCCGAGCCCATTCCCGCCACGCCATCCGCTCCATCGTCGCCACCATTCGGCCCGCCGCCGCAGCTCTCGCCACAGGAGCTGACGCAGCCCACTCCGCCGTCGGAACCCACTCCGCCGCCACCGCCAACACAACCACCGCCGCAAGTCCAGCCTGCCGACGAGCCGCTGCCGCCCGCTCCGCAAGCCACCGATCTGTTCGCACCGCCAGCCCAAAACGCCGAGCCAGCACAAACAACTCCCGCACTACCGCCGTCCCCCCACGGCCCATCCACCACCGCACCGCGCACCACCCCCGGCGTCGATCCGCACCTCGAGCTGTTCGCCAAGAACAATTACCCGTCGGCCCGCGAGTGCGCCACCTGCCACGAGGACATCTACCACGAGTGGAGCGTCTCGGCCCACGCCTACGCCGCCGTCTCGCCCATGTTCCACAAGTTCGAGCAGAAGCTCAACGATCTGTCGCAAGGCACGATCGGCTACTTTTGCGTCCGCTGCCACGCCCCGGTGGCCACGGCGCTGTGCGAATCGCGGGCCGAGCCGGTCTGGAACATGCCCGAGGTGGCCCGCGAAGGCATCACGTGCGTCGCCTGCCACCGCGTCCAGTACATCTACGGCAAATCGAACGGCGAGCGGCGGATCGAGCCGGGCGACATGTTTGCGCCGGTCCTCGGCGGCATCGGCGGCGACGGCATTGCCGAAGTCATCCAGCACAAAGACGAATACAAAGTCAAAACATCGCCCGACCAACAAGGTCCCGGCCAGGACATGCACTTGACCGGCATCTACTTCGAGCCCTTGACCAAGAGCGAGTTCTGCACGCCCTGCCACCAGGTGCAAGTGCATCCCGGCATCAAGCTGGAAGTGGTGTGGGAGCAATACCGCGCGTCGCCGGCCTGCAAGAAAGGCATCCAGTGCCAGGACTGCCACATGGGCCGCGTGCCGGGCCTGCCGCTCGGCTACAACTGCGGCCCCGTCGCCAAGGTCGCCGACAAAACCGTCAACGACCAGCGCAAAAAATCCAACCACGTCTTCTACGGCCCGAACTATTCGATCGCCCATCCCGGCATCTTCCCGTTCCATCTGAAAGCCAACCGCTGGACGATGCAGGACTGGCTGATGTTCGACTGGCGGGCCGGCTGGGGCACGGAGGAATTCGAGCGCGAGGTCGACGCCGGCCAGATCCAACCGATCTTCCCGCCCGTGTGGGCAGAGGCCGACGACCGCTTCGACGCCCGCGAAATCATCGACGAGAACCTCAAAAAGCTCAACCACAAACGCGAGCTGCGCATCGAAGTGATGGAGAACGGTTCGCACGTCGATGGCCCGTTCTTCGATTCGCCTCGTTGCCGCGGCGAGGATCTCCACCTCCACTTCCTCGTCACCAACACGAACGAAGGGCACAACCTGCTCACCGCGTCGCTCGGCGCCCAGCCACAGTTGTGGGCCAACATCGTGCTGATCGGCCCCGACGGCCGCCGCCTGTGGGAGACCGGCTACACCGATTCGTTCGGCGACCTGGCCAACATCCACTCGTACGACGTCCGCCACAAGAAGATTCCGTACGACTGGCAACTGTTCAACCTGCAGTCGATGTTCCTGATCACCGGCGCCAAAGGCACCGACCGCGAATTCTACGTGCCGGTGAACGTCGACATCGACCAGTTGCCGTTCATCCGTCCCGGCACGCAGCCGGTCAGCGTGATCAACCACCCGCCGTTCATCCGCATGGAGAGCCAGTCGCTCGCCCCGCTCGGCTCGCGCCGCGTGCCGTACCGCATCCCGGGCGCGCTACTCAAGCAGCCGGGCACGTATCGGCTATCGTTCCGCATGCGGAGCCGCGCCGAGCCCATTTACCTGATGCAATTTTGCGGCGCCACCGAGGACATGCAGCGCTCGATGAACGAATGGATGATCGACGTCCACCCCATCAGCGTCGAATTCACGATTCCGTAACAAGATGTCAGTCAGCGCATTTCAAAACGATCACGAAGGGTGCCTGGGGTCGAGCAGACCATCGCTGCGCGATGGTGCCCTCGAGCCCCCAGTTGTTGTTGTCGTTGCGCGCCGCCAACTCCCGAATTTCACCACGACGTTGCTGCATCTCATAATCGTGATGCTGACGATATTCGTCGCCGGCACAGCATTAGCCGACGAGCATCCCAGCGAAGTCTGGTCGCCATACCCGTCGGAATCCTGGTCGCCCCGCTTGGCCGAATTGCCAGTGGAAAGTGTGGCACGCCCAGAGCTCCCAGCGATGGGCGTGGATATATCGAACCAGATCGATACTGGTTGCTTTGCCCCGCCACCGCTGGAGATCGAATCGCCCTGTCACACATGTCCC
>JBIOWO010000202.1:0-6763 GCA_044868555.1 Lacipirellulaceae bacterium
GATTGACTAAGGTTTTTCCCCGAATAGGATAAGAGACTGTTACACGGAAGACGTAACGCTTAGGAACTACGTGGTTCAGTCTATTGGTTTTTGCTTGTAAGTATCAAGGTCTGCTCGACCAGTCCCATTCCCTGTTCCCCTTTTTGGAGACGACACCAAGATGAGCAAAGTATTTCTCTCGACGATGGTTGCCGCGCTGGTTTGCGTGGCGGTTGGCAACGCGAAGGCGGCCAATGGAATTTCGGCCGATACGCTGAGCGCGATGGGTCTTTCCGGCATGACAATCATGTCGGATAGCGAAGGCTTGGCCGTCCGCGGCAAGGGCTTCGATGCCGACTGTGCTCAATGCAACCGTGGCCCGCACGCGGCCTCGGCATTCGGTAATTCTTTCGCGACCATGAACCTGGCAGGCTGCCCGGATTGCGTGCCGATTGGCGGCACCTCGCACAGCGAGAACGGCTACATCTCGGTCGGTGAGTATTACGCGGCCGGCACCAACTTCTCGGAAGCCGGTGCAAGCTACAGCACGGTTGAGAGCGTGGACGTCGGCGGTGCGGTCACCACGTTGACCAAGACGACGTCGGCTCGGGTTTTCGCCGGTGGCTTCAGCACCGCGCGGGCCTTCTAGTTGACGATTTCGGATCCGCAAGTGGATCTGACGAAATCATTTGAAACGAACCCGGGCGTCCTGTCGCTCCAGTGGCGGCAGGACGCCCGATCTATTTGGGTGTCAGGCTTCAGGTGTCAGACAGGATTGCGACACGTCACAAAGTCCGGCAATCCTTACCAAGTCAGGCCGGTGCCGATCGAGAAGCCGAACAGGTCCAACTGCGGTTCGTCGGCTGCCGCCGTGGTGGAGACCACCGACGTTGGATCGACTTCGTTCACGATGGTGATGCCGGCGAACGAATCGGCGGCCGAGTAGCCTTGTCCACCATCCCACCTCTGATACTCGATGGCCACGCGGAAGAACGCATTGGCCGGCAGGCAACAGAGGCAGTAATCCCATTCCAAGCCGAGTTGGATTTCGCCGATGTACATCGTGTCGTCGATGGTGGTATAGGCGCCGTTGACGGACGCGGCCGAAGCGACAAAGTCCGGGTCGCTGGACTGCACGGCGGCAAAGGTCTCGGCCGACGTCTGGGTCGAACCCCAGAGGGCCGACCAACGGGCGTTGTAGAACCAGTTGACGCACGAGCAGGGGAAGATCGGCTTGCGGCCGTAGAGGCCGAGCAGGATGCCGGTCCCGCGGGAATTGCGGTTCGCGCGGCCGAAACCGTTGAGCAGCCCTTCCTCGGTGAGGGCCAAACCGGTGATGCCATCGTCCGCCCACAGCTCGGCGTGACGCACGCCCATGGAAGCCTGCATCCAACAGTCGTGCAGGCAGAAGCGGCGGGTCACTTCCAGATCGATCGTGTAGGCTTCCAGGCTGCTGCACGTGAAGAAGCCGACGTCGGGCCGTCCGCAGTCGTAATCGTCCCAGGTGCCGAGGCCGCCGATGCTCGGGTCATATTCACCTTCCTCAGCTTGCAGATGCCAATAGCGGAGGTTGGCGCCCCAGCAGCAGCCCTGGACACCCAGCCAAATGCGGGGCGAGATGTATAAGGAATCGGTGTCGGATGACTCGGCCAGAAACGTTTCGGTGCCGTCATCGTCGATTCGTTCGGTCTGGAAGGTTACGCCGTCGCGGTTAAAATCGGGCGAGAGAAACGTAGCCTCGACACCGCCGACCCAGAACAAGCATGGCGGTGGCGGGCAGCACTCGCAATTGTCGTAGCATTCGCCACTCGCGGCGAGGTCATTGCCGTTACCCTGACGGGCTTGATTTGCCTGGCCGTTGGCCGACGCGCTGTTGGGCGAGGCGGGCAGCGGCTCTTCGTCGGCGGCGCGGATCACGCCCTGATCCATGAGCAGGCGGGCCACCAATTGGATCTGGTCGTCGGTGTGCAACGACGACGTGCCGGCGGGCAGAGCGGCTGCTCCGGCCGGCTGGATTGTCGGTTGGATTGCCGGGATGGTCGCGGTTGGCGCTACAGCGATCGGAGCCGCCGTGGCAGTCGCCGGCGCGGCCGGGGCCGCAGTCGCTGGAATTGTCGCCGCCGGGGCCGCAATCGTGGCTGGGACAATCGTGATCGGTGTTTGCGCTTGATTTGCGACGGGAGCTTGGACCGGCGCGGCAGCGGCAGCGGCAATTGGAGCATCCGTCGCGATTGGCGCCGCGGCGGGCTTCGAATTCGAAGAGATCGTCGCCGCGTTTTGCTTGGGCTCTTCGGCCTGGTCGGTAAAGACGATGCCGTCCGGCTTCTTGAAGCGGATGTCGGCGCTCGCCGCCCGATCACTGCGCTTCCAGGAAGACAGATCCGTGATCGTGGTGGCGCCGGACGTTGCGGAGGCGGCCGCTTGGGCGGAGCCGTCGGCCCCGCGCGCCGCTGGCAACGCCGCGTTGGGCAGAGAAACGAGCAGCCCCATGATGAGACTTAATCGATACGACATTTTAGCAGGCCCTCCTAATCTCGAAACCGTTGATATCTGAGTGGTGCGCTTCGAAGCGCCGCAGTCGTGATCCCAGGCAGCTTGTGGCGGCGCCTGCGGGCAGTTCGAGCCCCCGGCTACCGCCGGGGGCTGTTGCCTGGGTCCAATAATTCCCTCGCATTAACGATCTAAGCGGGATGACCGTTGCAACAGACAATTCCGTTACAAGTGCCAATTCCGTTACAAGCGGTAGGATTTACCACCCGTACATGCAACGATCGGCCACCCCGCCAACCGGATAGAGGAATTGGGGCGGGGGTCGGATAACCGGAATAATCGTTAAGGTTTACCAGGTCGCGTGGGACGACTCCCAATCGGCAGACTGCTTTGCATGCAAACGACGGGCGAATCGGCGTCCTATTGCCATCTCAATTTGCCTTGCTTGCGCTGCGGGCTCGTTCGCAGTGCATGGCTAGCGATGCTACTTGCTCGCTTTCAGCCCAAGTTATCAAGAAAACCTTTTGCCCAGACCGATCTATCGTTACTGCCGTCAAAGTCTGCGCGAGCGGACTCTTGGGGCCTAGCCGTTAAATCCCGTGCGACCCGAAGGGTTCTGGCAACAGGATTGGTCAACCGCGTTCGAAGCACGCGCGGCATCGAAGTCGGTTGAAATCGTCGCACGGAATACAACGCATCGCGACAGCGGTCGCAATGAACACGCACCGACCAACTGAATTGCTGGATTAGCGAAACCTCCATGCGACGTCAAAACTGCCGCTGCGAAATCGGACGTGCGCTGCTGTCGCCGGTTGGTCGGCGTGCGCTGATACTCGTCTGCCTTGGTGCCGCGTGGATTGCGCTGACCAGCGGCGCGCTGGCTCGGGAATCGGCGCGGTCGGCTCCCGGCCGGCCCTTGTCCGGCAAGAGTCTGTCGCGATTTCTATTCCCATCCACCACCGAGAATGCGGACATGCCGGAAGAACCGGCGGAGCCGCCGCCGGCTGCAACTACGGTCGCGGCACAGCAACCGGCGGCGGTATGGCTTCAGCAACCCGGTTTTGTTGCGCCGAACGGCACGTCGACCACCGTACCGGCCGGCTTCACTGCGACGGCACCAAGCAGTGCCGGCCAGGCTTCGAATGCAGTTAACCCGGCGAACGGATCGACGGCAAGTAAATCTCGAAGAAACAATCCACCAGCGGGCGGATTGCGGTCGTTGTGGCAATCGTTCCTGGGAACCAATGCGGCAGCCCCGCCGGCGACGACGGCCAATTCCAATCGCCAGCCGCTTCCGTCCCAGTATCCGCTGCCAAACATCAACGCTGCGGTGCCGGCGACAGCGACGGCGAGCGCCGGCAAGGTGGCGGAATCGCTATTTGGACAGGTGGCAGGCGTGCAGGCGGCGAGCCCGCCTGCGATGAGCCCGTCGACAACAAGCCCGGCTGCTGCCAGCCAATTGGCTAAAAGCACGCCGGTGACGATTCCGCCCGCGAAGCCAAATGAACAACAATTAGCCCGGCGGCTGCCAGAGGCGAGGCAGGCCGCGAGTGAAGAAGCGAAGTCTGCACCCTTGGTGCTGGCCACGGCGACCATGACGGAGGCTCGAACTAAGAGTTCGGCCGGTTCCGATGTGAACGCTGCACCGCGGTATGCGACTACTTCGGCACCGGCGGCCGTTTATCCGCCGGGCACGATCCCGCCGCCCACGGCATTGGGACAGATTCCGCAAGCATTTGCCAACAGCACACAGGAAGGTGGTTCGCTGGCCGCGCTCTGGCAGCCGATGTCGATGGCATCGAATGGGCCGGCATTGCCGAAACCATCGGACCGCTTGGTCGCCGCTGCCGCGACGCAAGCTCCGGCGAACACCGACGCGGCCGGCTTCGCCTCGTTACTGATGCGACCTCTCCAAATGACGAACGGCAATCCGGCGGCCGCCAGCAGTGGCGCGCCGAGCAGTGCCGGCATCGCGGCGAACGATCGGCAGTCCACGATCAAAGAGTCCGTTCAGAGCAGCTCGCTGTTCCACCAATTGTCGATGAACGTGAACGGCGAAGCCTATTCGCCCCAGGAAGCGGTCTCCGAATCGGCAGCCGGATCGCGGCTGTTGCGCGACGAGGAAGTCGTGGCGGGTGGAGCGAATGTTGCGGCGAGCAAGATCCTGCAGACGGCTGCGACTGAGGAAAAAGGCGCCAAGGGCGACCGTGAGCTCGTAGCACTGATGCAGGAGCTGGCGCCCGAACCAGCGGATCTCAGCACGGAAACGGGTGAGCTTGTTCCCGAGGCAATGCCGGAACCCGGGGCCGACGGCGCCGCGGGCGCCAAGAAGGATGATACACTCGAGGGCGCCGAGAAGCTGGGCGAGGCGCCGGTAGATCGAACCCTCGATTTCCTGCGAGCCGAAACCGTGCTTTTGAAACCGGGCGAGTCGCAATGCGACGTCGGCATCGCCTACATCTTCACCGACAATGACTTTCCGATCCTGTTGACGGACGGCGGCGGCAATATCGTCTCCGTGACCGACGTGCGATTCCTAGTGCGCGAGCTGACGGTGCCGCTGGAATATCGCGTCGGTTTGCACAAGCGCGTGCAGGGCTTCCTCAACATGCCGGTCGGCTGGTCGAATACGCAAGTGACGGTGGCCTCGCAGGAGGACTTCCGCAACGACGGCGGGATCGGCGACCTGACCTTTGGCCTGACGATCCAATGTGTCGAGGCGACGGCCAATTGTCCGTACGTGATCACGACGATTTCCGGCACCGCGCCGACGGGCGGCGATCCGTTTACCGGCATTGTGGGGATTTCGCCCACCGCGCCGTCGCTGGGCGACGGGTTCTGGTCGGTGCAAGGCACAGTGCTGTTCATTCAGGAATACGACCCGGTGGTGCTGTTCTACGGCCTGGGCATGGAGCGATCGTTCCCGCACGAATACATCGGCATCGATTTTGAGCCGGGCGCTCAATACAGTTACCTGCTGGGCGTTGGGTTTGCCGTCAACGAGCGGATCACGCTGAGCACGCGGTTCTTCGGCTCGTATGTCGAAGAGCTCGAGGCGAACGGCGCGCGCGTGCTGGGCACGAACACCGAGCCGATGACGATTCGCATGTCGGCCACGATCTCGAAGCCGTGCAACCGGCTGGTGGAACCGTTTGTCGAGTTCGGCATCACCGAGGCCTCGGTCAACTCGAACGTGGGCATCACGTGGACGTTCTAACGACCAGTACATAGCCGACCCATCCTCGGTCGATTGGTCGAGCAGGCGAGCACGGCGTTGTCGTGAATGACCGTTGAACCCGGCCAGGATGGCGCTTGAACCCGGCCAGGATGGCCGGGCTATATTTTTGGGTGACGAGATGACCGCGAACAAGACTTCCGTCCCCTTTCTGTTTGGGCTGGCGATCGCGGTCTGCGTCACCATCTGCAAGCCGAGCTCCGCCGCGGAGCATGAGCATCCTGCTCATCAGACGAAAAAGAAGGCGGAGAAGAAGGACGAGGGTCCGCCGCCCATCACGCCGCCGGTCCGCAACCCGGAGCACCAGTTTCAATTGCGGCCGAAGGATTGGCGAGAGTTGAAACGCGTCAATATCGTGATGCAGAAGACCGACTATTCGTGCGGCGCGGCGGCGCTGGCGACAGTTTGCAAATACTACTGGGGCGATAACGTCGACGAAAACGTGTTCCTGCGGGCCCTGGACAGCATCCTTACCGACCAGCAGATCGCGGACCGGATCAAGAACGGTCTGGCGATGAGCGATTTGCGGCGGGCCGCGGTGGACGTCGGCTATCAGTCGGTGGTCGGCAAGACGACCTTCGAGAAGCTCAAAGAAGTGAAGGTGCCCGTCGTCGTCGGCATCTCGCCGGAAGGGCACGACCATTTCGTGGTCTATCGCGGCTCGGACGACCAATGGGTGTACGTGGCCGATCCGATCCGCGGCAACATGCGGATGCCGATCCGCGAATTCACCAAGCAGTGGCAGGAAAACGCCATCCTGGTGGTCCACAAGCCGGGTGCGAAAGTGAAGACCACGTCGCCGCTGCACGTCTCCTGGGAAGAGAAGCAGCTGGGTGCGACGACCGACCAGTACATCCGCGCGCGGGCGTGGCGCTGGCCCGGGCAGCAGCGGCCGACGATCAATCCGTGAGGGGGAAGCTGTTAGCCGTTAGCTAGTCGTCCCTGAAAAATAGTCTGCTGGCCGCGTTGGTGTGATTTTCAGGTGCGAGCGGGAGCGAATCCAGCACGCACCGGCAGGATTGAGGTACGGCGGAGGACGATTTCAGCGGCCAGCTTGAC
>JBIOWO010000203.1:0-2334 GCA_044868555.1 Lacipirellulaceae bacterium
GAATACTACCGACCATGAAGGGATTGGGGATCGACCAGCTCTGCGCCTTCAGGGTTTGCGAAAAATCGCGGATGGGGCCGCTGATGAGATGATTCATCAGAGCGATGGCGATGTAATTCATCAGCAGCGTGGAAATGGTCTCATTGACGCCCCGCATATGCTTCAACGCAGCGGCAGCTGCGATCCAAAAGCCGCCGGCGAGCGCGCCGGCGGAGATCGTCAACATCGTTCCGATCGAGGCTGGGGCGCCCGTGAGCGCGACGCCGGCCAGCACGGCGCCGAGCCCGCCCAGGACGACGGCTCCTTCGCCGCCGATGACGAGCAGGCCCACGCGCGCCGGAATGAGCGTGCAGAGCGCGGTCAGCAGCAGCGGGGCGGCCTGGGTGAGCGTATTCTCGATGGAAAAGCGCGTGCCGAAGCCGCCGAGATAGAGCGTCTGATACACCGCCAGCGGATCGTGGCCCTGCAGGGCGACGAAGCCGCCGAACAGCATCGCCGCGACCGCGAGTGCGGCGAGCGACAGCAGCAGCGATTCCAGGCTATCGGTCGGCAGACGCCGCGCGGTGAGGCGCCAGCTCAGCGTCGCATGGGCTGGCGGAGGTGCACGCGCTTCCGGCGGCCCCATATCTTTTCGCGCATCGTACCGCGGAAGCGCCATCCCTCACTGGAGCCCGGTGGAACCGATGGCACCTTCGACGAGCCATTTCACGTTGAGCTTGAATGCATTGTCGGTGTTGGAGATCTCCTGCCCGGCGGCGATCACTTGGTTGCCCTTGTTGTCCTTCAGCGGGCCCTTGTAGAGCTTGAGTGTATCGTCGAGGAAACCCTGGCGCGCCGCGAGCACGGCCTGTTGCACGTTCTGCGGCACGGCTTTGCCGAACGAGCTCAAGGCCACCATCTCCTGGCGGAACCCGCCGCGATACAGATTCGGATACGGCCCGCCGGTCTGCCACGCCTTGACGAAGTCGCCGCCCTTCGCCCAGTTCCACTCGGCACCGGTGAGAAAGCCGTTGGGGGCGAGCGCCGACAAGTCGGTATGATAGCCGCAGCTCATGATGCCGCGGCGTTCCGCAGTTTCGACCGCGACCTTCGGGCTGTCGACGTTGGCGACGATAACGTCGACGCCCTGATCGACCAGCGCATTCACGGTCTCAGCCTCTTTGACCGGATTGTCCCAGTCGCCGGTGATTACGACCTGGCACGTCGCGTCCCGGCGGACCGACCGCGCCCCCATCACGAAGCCGTTGCAGTTGTTGAAGATGAAGTAGAGCGGTTTCGAGCCGATGAAGCCGAGTTTGCCGGTCCTGCTCGTCATCCCGGCGGCAATCCCGCACAGGTAATGCGGCTCTTCCATGTAGCCGCGATAGCCGATGGTGTTTTTCGCATCGCCCTCCTTCCACAAGCCGCCGGCGTGGACGAAAAGCACGTCGGGATATTTCGGCGCCATCTTCTGGATGAACGGCCAGAATCCGAAGGACGTCGGGAACACAACTTTGGCGCCGTCGAGCTGGATCATGCTTTCCATCACCCGCTCGACCTGCACGGTCTCCGGCACCCGCTCTTGCTCGACCAGTTTGACCCCGGGCAACGCCGCGATCCGTCGCGCCGCGACGGCGTGCGCTTGATTCCAGCCGTAGTCATTGCGCGTGGCCGCGTAAATGAAGCCCACCGTGATCGGCTTGACGTCTTGGCCAAACACTCGCGACGGTGTGCTCATAAGAAGGGAGCCCGCCCCCACCACCTTCGCGGCTCCTGCCAACATGCTGCGGCGTGAAATAGAATCGGACATCGTCATCTCTCCCTCTGCCGGCTGCAACAAACCGCGACGTCACCCGGCCTCACCACATTCGATCGAACGCGACAGGCCGCGTCAACGGTGCTAATGGGCGTCGATGATCCGGCCGGAGCATAGGAGTGAGCGCCTGTTTGACGCAAGCCTGCCCCCGGACTTGCTGGAATTTCGATTTCAATCCGTGCCGGTTCCGGTCTTGTGCCGCGTTGTTCAGTTAAGAATTTATCCGCAATAGCGCTTCGCACTTGATTAACAATCAGCGGTTTTCGGTTGATTGGCCGCTATAATATCAGACGCCCTGCCGATGTGTCAGCACGTTGTCAGCGGCGGACGGTTTTGCCCAGAATGTGAGGTGCCCAATTGGCCAGGAAGCCACGAGGATTGATCGCGACGAGCGAAGCCCTGCACACGCCGTATCGCGAGGATTTATCCCCGTCGGAAAATTCGAATCGCCCAGGAAAGAAACTTGTTCCTACGTCAGGAAACTTGAACCCGGCCGTTTCGAGTTTTTCTTTGAAGGTCTCGGCGGCGCGCTCGTTATC
>JBIOWO010000204.1:0-2897 GCA_044868555.1 Lacipirellulaceae bacterium
AGGCCGCCATTGACGCCGGCAAGACGCCAACGTGGTGGACGCCGGAACTGCCGGACGCGATCCAGCGGGACGTGGTCGGCAAGGGGAAGCGGTTGGCGGGACAATTGGACCTGAACGACGAATCCAAGGCGCAAGAAGCCGCCGCGTTGATCGCCGAGCACTTCGGCAGGCTTTGGGCGTGGAACCAGGAGGCGAACGAAAGACTCAACGCGGCTTGGGCGGCTTGGGACGCGGCACGCGACAACAGCCATGGAAAACAGAAGGACGAGCTGAAAGCGTTGACGGTCATGACCGAGCAAATCGATCCGATCTACGCGGAGTTCACACCGCAAATCCAAGGCTTGCTCGGCAATCTGCGCCAGGAGATCGGTGAAGAAAAAACGACTAAGCTGGTCGACATCATCACGCGATCGCCGGGAGCTAAACGCACTTACGATGCCTACGTCGCGATGGTGCCGGAGATGACCGACGAAGAAAAGGCGGTCCTCTGGGATCGGATGGCACTGGCGCGCGAGGAGGCACTCGCAGCCTGGAGCGACGGGCAAATCGTAAGGATTTTCAAGAAGTATAAGGTGCGCAACGAGTTCTCGATCGACAATTTCGGGTACGGATATCAAAAACGATACCAGGCGTGGGCCAAAGGCCAACGCTGAGCTGACGCCGTCAATTCGGAACGGCCGGTCCACACTTGCCGGCAAAGACCAGCGCGGCGGCGTTCTCAACTCACCACAATTGTCGGCAACGACGTGTCCGCCACTTCATCCGTCCAAATCTGAAACGAGCGCAGCGTGTTCACGCCGAAGGTGGTGAGGGCGGCGTCGGCCGGAGCTCACGTCGTGCTCGGGTAGATCGCGTTGGGTTCGAGCGAAATCGTGCGTTGATAATGATCGAGGACTGCAGTGAAGTACTCGAGGCAGCCCAAATGGCCGAGGAGCATGTTATTGCCTGCGGCGAAACGGACTTTCGTGCTCCAGCGGTATGACATGGTGCCGTCGCTCAATTCAAGTTCCGCTTCGCCGAGATAGGTAACCAGCGAGCCACCTTCGATGCCACCGACCGTGCCGAGCTGATCGGTGTCGAGTTCGATGCCGGTCGCTTCGGCCACCGCTAGAGCAATTAACCTTTATCCGTAGTCGGTAAATTTGGTAAGAAGATCGATCATTCCAAGGAGGGAATGAGATGCGACCATTTTCGATCGACTTGCGTGAACGGATTGTTGCGGCCTATGAGAATCAGGAGGGGAGCTACGCGGTGTTGGCCGCGCGTTTCTCGGTGAGCCGGGCCGTGGTGGGGAAGTTCGTCCGGCAGCAACGGGAGGAGGGAACGCTCGCGTCGGGAGTCCATCGACGGGGACGCAAAGCGGCGATCCGCGGCCCTCAGGAAGCAGCCCTGCGGCGACACGTCGGTGCCCACCCCGACGCCACACTCGCCGAACGAATCGAGGCGTTGGGGCTCGACTGCTCGGTGAAAACGATGTGGAAAACGCTGCGGCGGCTGGGATGGCGATTCAAAAAAAGTCGTCGCGATCCTGCGAGCAGGACCGTCCCGACATCGCTCAGCAACGCCTGGAGTGGCAATCGTCCCAACCGAGCGTCGATCCCGAGCGACTCGTCTTCGTGGACGAGACCGGATTGAAGACTCACATCAGCCGACTGCGCGGTTGGGCCGCCGGAGGAGCGCGGCTGGTCGAAGCGGCGCCCGGCGGTCACTGGCGAACCTCCACGTTGGTGCAGGCCGTGGCTCTCGATGGGACCCGCGCTGCGATGGTGCTCGACGGCCCCCTCAACAGTCTTTGCTTCGCCGGGTTCTGCCAACACTTCCTCGCCCCCGCCTTGCGGCCCGGTGACTTGGTCGTGCTGGACAATCTCTCCAGCCACAAGTCCTCCGCAGCCACGGCGGCGATCCAAGCGGTAGGCGCTCGGTTGGTCTACCTGCCGCCTTATTCCCCCGACTTGAATCCGATCGAGAACCTCTTCTCGAAAATCAAGCAACTGATCCGCCGCTTCCGACCTGGCAACTGGCGCCAAATCATTCAAGCCGCCAAACACGCCTTACTCGCCATCACCTACGACGATATCGCCAACACCTTCCTGCATTGTGGATACGGGGCTACGTAAAAAGGAAAGTTGCTCTAGGCAGTTCAATCCACTGGCCCGAGGTCGATTGCGTCGACGTAGACTTCGCATTGCGCCGTCGACGTTTCGGCAAAAACGAGCGATAAGCGCGCTTCGATGGCGCCCTCCGGCGCGACGGCCAAGAGCTCGTGCGTTTGCCACTCGTCGACGGGCGTGTCGGCGTCGGCAACGAGCCGCTCGTCGGCGCCGAGCATCGCGGGGCCGCCGAAGTAGTCGCCCCAGTTGTTGTAGAATTCGATCTTCATTGTCACGCGGTTGCTCATCCCGGCGAGGCTTTCTGACTTGGGGACGTACGCCGCAAGCCGCGCGGTGAGCTTCTCGCCGCCGGTGACGCTGATGCCTTGCGACACGCCGGAATAATTCTCGCCGCCGCCTTGGCCGGCGAGTTTCAGCGAGGCGTGGCCATCTTTCACCACGGCGGTGTGTGCGCAGACGTTCGGGTCGCCATCGATGCGGTTGCCGAAGACGTGCCAGCCGGCGAGCGATCCGCCTCCCGATTCGAAATCGCCGTTTTGAAATACGCGGCCCGCAGTGGAGCCCGTCGATTCGTACATGCGCACCCAGTCGACGAGAAACTCCTGTGGCCAGACGGTCGACGCATCGGGCGCCGGCAGGAAGTCTCCGCCGATCGCGGTGTTGATCATCAGCCGCATTGGCGCGGTGAGCTTCGGCAGGAAGTAACCGACTTCATCGTTATAGAACGTCGTGTGGTGGACGTCGTCGACGTAGAACCGCAGTTGATCGGGCAGCCATTCGACCGCA
>JBIOWO010000205.1:0-14217 GCA_044868555.1 Lacipirellulaceae bacterium
ACCGGGGACCTGGACGGTGGTCGGCGGGCGTCGAGCAAGCTGTGGTGGGAAACGCAAGCGAAGCATCACGAGTTGTTCATCTCTCCGGAAGTGGTGCGGGAACTGAGCGCGCCAGCGTTTCCCAATCGAGACCCGGCCCTGGCTATGTTGACTGGCTTGAGGGTGTTGGATTTCACGACCGAGGTCATTGAATTGGCGGAGTTGCTGGTGTCGGAAAAGATCATGCCGGCCCCCGCCGTGGAGGGCGACGCCTTGCACCTCGCGGTATCGATCGTCCATCAAATGGAATATCTTCTCACGTGGAACGTCAAGCATTTGGCGAATCCCAACAAGCGAACGCACCTGGGTGTTTTGTGTATGCGATTGGGCCTGGCGCCGCCGCAACTAGTAACGCCCGATTTGTTACAGGAGTTTGACGATGAATGAGCCGATGTCGCCACCAGCCGAGCAGTCGGCAATCGACGATGTTCGTCGCATCCGGGAACAGTTCAGCCGCGAGTCGGGCCGAGATATCCGTCGGCACGTCGAGCAAACGCAATCGGCGTTTCAAGAGCTGCGAGTGAAATTGCGGTTGCGCATCGTTGCTCCGCCGGGGATTGCTTCCGGCAGTCGGTGAGCGAGGAATTGGCTGGAAATGGCTACCGCCAGTGCCAATGACGGAATGCAAATCATCAAGCGGCGCTTCGGCGTCGATCCGCGGACCGATCCCAACGTCCAGGCATTTGCCGAGGACTTCCGCATCGCGCAGATGATTTACGACGCGCGGGAGGTTGCTGGCATGACGCAGAAAGAGCTGGCCGAGGCGATTGGAACGTCGGAGAGCGTAATTTCGGACCTTGAGGCCTCGGATTATGAAGGCGACTCTCTTTCCATGCTACGCCGAGTCGCTGATGCCTTGCATCTGAAGCTCCGAGTCGAACTGGTGCCAGCCGAAAACTAACGCCAACACTTATCGGCTTTCCTTAGGGAATCGGGGCACGTTTTGGCCGGCGTTCGTCAGCTGGCGCTCGCTTTATCGACTACTACGCGCCGCGACTTTTCACGACGCGGGATTGCCACGCAGTATGTATCTCGGGAGCCGTTGTCGCGATGAAGCACGACAACAATATGCGAGAATTGCTGCACATCGCCCCAAGTGCGGCCCAAACCGGACCGGCGATAGCTGATGCCAACGTTGACTGTGAATGGATCTTTTGTGGCTCGATGCGACATCAGAGGAATTTCCGTGTCGGCCGCCCTGAGTACGGCCTCGGCCATTTCATCGTTGTTCACACATAGGTACGAGATTCCAGAAACACTATCATCAATTCCCGATGAGATCTCAACGGTTAGATCGTACGATCCGTCGCAAATCGCCATCGACACCGAGTCGAAGAAAAGGATCGCAGCGACTGCAATTACACCGAGAATTACTGTGCCGCGAAGAGTTGACATTGTTCAAGAGTTTCGAGAATGGTGCACATTGATCACGGCTTGTTCCACGTATTTGGCCAGCACGTCGGTTTCGATGTTGACTCGGTCGCCGGTGCGGCGGCGGCCAAGTGTGGTGACGGTCAGCGTGTGGGGAATCAGGGCCACGCTGAAGCGGTCGTCCTCGACTTCGACAAGCGTAAGACTGACTCCGTCGACCGCGACACTGCCCTTACTGGCCATTTGCGCGAGTTGAGCGGGCGGGGCTTGGAACCACATTGTGCACCACTCCGCGTCGTCGATGCGTTGGGCGACAGTGCCGACGGCGTCGATGTGGCCAGTGACGTAGTGGCCGCCGATCGGGTCGCCGGCCCGCATCGATTGCTCGACGTTGACGACGTCGCCGGCGGATAGCTCGCCCAGGTTGGTGCGGGAGAGCGTTTCTTCGCCGGCTTGAAATGCCAAACGATCGCCTTCGACGGCCACCACGGTGAGGCAGCAGCCGTTGAGCGCGATACTGTCGCCGACTTTTGTGCGTTCGAAAACAGCGCGCGGCGCTCGAATCAGCAGCCGTACGCCTGGCGGCTCGGGCACAACGGCGGCCACGTCCGCGAGCGTTTCAACCAGGCCGGTGAACATGGTTCGCTCGCTAGAACAGCGATTCCCCTTGTCGACGTCGATGCCAGACCAAGGCCCACGCGAATCGCAGCGGCGGAACGATGACGAACAACACGCACAGCAAAGGAATCGCATATCGCCAGGCAATCAAGATCGCCATCAACGAAAACACGAGGGCTACCAATTGGGCGAACGTGCGTTGTCCGCGGACGAACTGCGTCAACGGATGGGGATAGGGGATGCGGGAGACCATCAGGACGGCGATCACGACGGCGAAAATTGGCAGCAATCGTTGCATCCACCAATCGTACCGGACAAAGTTTTCATGGGTCACGACTGCCACCTCGTTGCGAAGCGAATAGGAGAGGATGGCAAAGCTGGCGATCGCGGCAGCGGCGGCGGGAGTGGGCAGGCCGGCGAACATTGTGTGATCGTCGTCGTTATCCATCTCGACGTTGAATCGCGCCAGCCGCAGGGCCGCGCAGCAGGCATACACGGCCGCGATACTCCAGATCGCTTCGCTGTGCAGGCTCGTAAACTGGGGACACATCTTTACGAGCAGGATCGCCGGTGCCAGGCCAAACGAAACGAGGTCGCACAGGCTATCGAGCTGGGCGCCAAAATCGGTCGTGGCCCGGGTGATGCGTGCTACCTGGCCGTCGACGGCGTCGAAGATCATCGCCAGCAGGATCAGCGCGCCGCAGAGCATGAGGTTGTGGGTCGGATCGCTGCTCTCGATCAGCTCCTTGGCCGTATCGAGTCGCAACTCAATCTTCGGCGCCGGGGCAAACTCGGTGCCGACCGGCTTCTCGATCCGCGACAGAACTACAATTGCGAAGAATCCGCAAACCAAATTGCCGAGCGTGAACAGCGTCGGCAACACAGCAACCGCACGGATTGGTTTCATGATTGTAATCCCTCTCCCGGTCCCTCACCGACGGTGAGGGACCGGGAGAGGGATCGCTGCTACTTCCAGCGGGCGATGATGTCGCTGCCGGCGCGGACCTTGTCGCCGTGCCAGGCGAGGACTTCGACGGCGTCGGCCGGCAGGATCAGCTCGGTGCGCGACCCCAATTTGATCATACCAAACTTCTCGCCCCGGGGGACCGTCTGTCCCGCCTCGAGGGGGCAGACGATCCGGCGGGCGATTGCCCCACTGATTTGCCGGACGGCAAAGCGGACTTGGGGGAAGTTGGGCACGGCGAAGCCGATCCACATCGACTCGTTTCGCAGGGCGCTTTCGGGCCGGAGCGCGTTGAGGAATTCACCCGGCTGGTAATGCAGCCCGACGACCGTGCCAGCATACGGTGCGCGGTTGATGTGCACGTTGAAGATCGACAGGAAGATGCCAATCCGCACGGCCGGGCCGTCGAGAAAGTCGTAATGATCGAGCCGCGTTACTTCGACAATAGTGCCGTCGGCCGGGGCGACGATCGCCTCGGGCGGACCAGGTACCCGGCGCGGTGGGTCGCGAAAGAAGTAGAGCAGTTGTGCTAGCAGTGCGGCGGGGATGATGGCGAGCCAGCGCCACGGGCCGCCGAACCAGAGCAAGATGATTACGATGGCCACGAGCGGCCAGCCGTAGAGGTTCAATTCGCGCCAGCCCCAATGAGCGAGTGGCAGGTGCTTGAACCAGGCGGGGCAATTGCGGGGCGGCGTGAGTTGTGGCGGTTGGTTCAAGGTGTTGGTAACGGCTTCGCGCTGAGCCGCGAGCGACTCAGTGCAGCACGGGGCAGGTGTCGAACCATTGGCGGCCTTGGGCGGCCATCCATGTGACGCATTCCTCGGGGCCCCACAGGCCGGGCTCGTAAATGTAGAGCGGTGGTTGGTCGCTGCGCTGCCACTGGGCCAGGATCGGATCGCAGATGCTCCACGCGGCCTCGACTTCGTCGGCGCGGGCAAACAGGCTGGCGTCGCCCTCGAGCGCATCCAAGAGCAGCCGCTCGTAGGCCTCCGGCATGGAACCGCGGAACTCGCGGCAGTAGCGGAAGTCGAGATCGGTCTGCTGCAAACGCATGCCGGCGTCGGGCACCTTGGTTTCGAAATGGAGCTGGATTCCCTCGGCCGGCTGCACCTGGATCACGAGCCGGTTCGACTCGGCGGCACTCTTCGGACCGCCGGCGAAGAGCATGTGGGGCGGTTCGCGGAACTGGACGACGATCTGCGTGGTGCGGCACGACATCGCCTTACCGCTCCGCAAATAAAATGGCACGTCGTGCCACCGCCAGTTGTCGACGTGCAGTTTCATCACGCCGAACGTCGCCGTGTGACTGTCCGGTTTGACGTCCTTGGCCAATGTGTAGCCCCGATATTGGCCGCGGAGCGTGTCCGCTTGAATCTCCTCGGCCGTCAGGGGCCGGACCGCTTGCAGCACCTTGACCTTCTCGCCGCGGATCGACTCGGCTTCGTAGCGAATGGGGGCCTCCATCGCGGTGACCATCATCAGTTGCAGCAGATGGTTCTGGAACATGTCGCGAACGACGCCGGCCGAATCGTAGTAGCCGCCGCGGCTGCCGACATCGACCTCCTCGGCCACGGTGATCTGCACGTGGTCGATGTAATTGCGGTTCCAGATCGGCTCGAAGATCGAGTTGGCGAACCGCAGCACCAACAAGTTCTGCACGGTTTCCTTGCCCAGGTAATGATCGATGCGGTAGACCTGGTTTTCGCGAAACACTTTGTGCACGGCCTCGTTGAGGTGCCGTGCGGAGGACAGGTCGGTGCCGAACGGTTTTTCGATGATCACGCGGCGCTGGCCGCCATTTTCGGCCGCGAGCCCGGAGCGGCCCAGTTGCTCGATTGCCGGTTCGTAGAATCGGGGCGCCGTGGCGAGATAATAAACGCGCGTGCTGGCAGCATTGTGCTCGATTTCACCGAGGAGGCTGGCCAGTTTCGTAAAGTCGCCCGCGTCGCCGATATCGCCGGGCTGGTAGAAAACGTGCGCGGCAAATTTGGACCATAGCTCGGGCGTGAAATCCTTGCCGGCGTGCTTGGCAGTGGACTCGGCCAGTAGCTTGCGCCAGGCGTCGTGCGAGTACGCAGTGCGCGCGAAGCCGACGACGCTGGTGTCCGGCGGCAAGCGGTTTTTGCGGAAGAGCTGGTACAGCGCGGGGACGAGCTTGCGCTGGGTCAGATCGCCTGATGCGCCGAAGATTACGAAGGTGTGGGGCATAATCAGCAACGAGCGGCGAGCGACGAGCAGCGAGAAGGAATCGCTTGACGATTTCCAATTCTTTCTCGCTGCTCGTCGCTCATAGCTCGTCGCTCCTCTAAATGGTCATGGCTGTGAAGCCGCCGTCGACGTAGATGGCTTCGCCGGTGATGAAGCTGCCGGCGTTGGGGGCGAGCAATAGCAGTGCGGCGCCGATGAGCTCGGGCGCGTCGCCCAGGCGGCCCATCGGCGTGTGGCGGAGGATGTTTTCGACGCGTGTCTTATCGAGGATTTTGCGGTTCTGCTCGGCCGGGAAGAAGCCGGGGCAAAGGCAATTGACCCGTACTTTGTGGGTTGCGAATTCGCGGGCTACGTTTTGCGTGAGATTCAGCACGGCCGCTTTCGACGCCGAATAGGTGAACACTCGCGACAGCGGCCGATAGCTGGTGACGCTGCCGATGTTCAGGATCGCCCCGCCACCGGAGTCGATCATGTGCTTGCCGAAAATCTGGCATGCCAGGTGGGTGGCCAGCAGATTGGTGTTGATGATGCGGTGGAACTCTTCGTCGCCGATTTCGAGATAGGGCGTCGTGGAATTAACGCCCGCGCAATTTACGAGCGCGTGGACGCGGCCGTGCTCGCGCGTCACCGAATCGAGCAGTGACTGCACCGAAGCGCGGTCGGCAGCGTCCACGGCGGCAAACGTTGCCTTGCCGCCCAGCTTCTTGATCGCCGCGACGCGTTCCGCTCCGCGTTCGGGACTGCGGCCCGCGACGACCACGGTCGCCCCTGCTTGCGCGATGCCGTCGCACAGCTCGCCACCCAGTACGCCCGTGCCGCCGATGACGACGATGGTTTGGCCTTCGAGGCTGAAGAGTTTGTTGAGAAAGTCGGACATAGCAAACAATGACGAATTTCCGAATGACGAATGACGAATGCTGTTTTTCATTCGTCATTCGTCATTTAGTAATTCGCCTCTCGCGGATCCAGTCGGTGTGGAATGTGCCGGGTTTATCGGTGCGCTCGTAAGTGTGAGCGCCGAAGTAATCGCGCTGGGCCTGCAGCAGGTTGGCCGGCAGGCGGTCGCGGCGGTAGCCGTCGTAATAGGCAAGTCCCGTGGCGAATACCGGCACGGGGATGCCGAGCTGGGCAGCCGTGGCGACAACGTGCCGCCACGAGTCCTGTGCATCGGCCACCGCCTTGGTGAAGTACGGCGCGAGCAGCAGGTTTTCGAGCTTCGGATCGGCGTCGAAGGCATCCTTAATGCGGTCGAGAAACTTGGCCCGGATGATGCAGCCGCCGCGCCAGAGCAAGGCACAATCGCCGTAATTGAGCGGCCAATCGTGCTCGGCGGCTGCCGCCTGCAGTTGCACGAAGCCTTGGGCATAGCTGCAAATCTTCGAGGCGTACAGGGCGTGCCGGATCTGCTCGACGAATTGCTTTCGGTCGCCAGTGTACTTCGCCGACGGGCCTTTGAGCACTTTACTCGCGCGGACGCGACCCTCCTTCATCGCCGACAGGCAGCGGGCGTACACGGCCTCGGTCACCAGCGTGCTGGGCACACCCAGATCGAGGGCCAGTTGGCTCATCCATTTGCCGGTGCCTTTCGCGCCAGCCTTGTCCATGATCTTGTCGACCAGGCAGCCGTTGCCGCCTTCGTCCTTGACGCTGAAGATATCGCGGCTGATTTCGATGAGGTAGCTGTCCAATTCGCCGCGGTTCCACTCGGCGAACACATCGTACATTTCGTCGTTCGACAGGCCGATCGCCTCCTTCATCATGAAGTAGGCCTCGCAGATCAGCTGCATGTCGCCGTATTCGATGCCGTTGTGGACCATCTTCACGTAGTGGCCCGCGCCGCGCGGGCCGACCCACTCGCAGCACGGGATGTCGTTTTTCGGGCCGACCTTGGCGGAAATCGCCTGGAAGATTGGCTTGACGGCGGGCCAGGCGTCGCGGCTGCCGCCGGGCATGATGCTGGGGCCCTTCAGCGCGCCCTCCTCGCCGCCGGAGACGCCGGTGCCAACATAGAGCAGACCTTTCGATTCGACGTACTTGGTGCGGCGCTCCGTGTCGGCGTAGTACGAATTGCCGCCGTCGATCAGGATGTCGCCTTTCTCCAGCAGCGGAATCAGCTCATCGATGAGCTCGTCGACGGGCGGCCCGGCCTTGACCATCATCATGATCTTGCGGGGCTTGGCCAGGTTATTGACGAGCTCCTCGGGCGAATGGCAGCCGACGAATTTCTTTCCCTTTGCGCGGCCGGCGATTAAATTGTCGACCTTGCTCGTGGTGCGGTTGAAGACGGCCACGCTATAGCCGCGGCTTTCCATGTTGAGGGCGAGGTTCTCGCCCATCACGGCGAGTCCGATCAGGCCGATGTCGCAGGGTTGAGGCATGGGGGTTTCAGGTGTCAGGTGTCGGGTTTCAGATCGTCAGTCGATGACCGGCCACGGGGGCCGTTCGGGGAGGTAGGTGTTGAATTCGTCGAGCAGTTGTTTTTGGTAGTCGCCCGCGAAGGTGCCCTTGAAGAAGCGGTCGATGCCTTCGTCGAGGAGGCGTCTCCAACTTGCTTCTTCGGCGCCGGGATTGATCGGGAAGAACAAGCAATTGTTGGCAACTGCGGCGTTGAAGTCGCCCGGCGCGTCGCCGATCATCAGGCAATGGTTGGCCGCATAGTTCTTGGCGGCGCCGAGCGATTCCTTTTTGCTGCCCACTTCCTGGCCGCAAATGGCGACCACGTAGCGAGCCAGGTCGTGCTCGGCCCATTCCACTTCGAGCGCGGCCGTCGGAGTCTGCGAGCAGACGAGCATGTCGGCATCGCGGGCGAAACGGTCCAGGCAATTTCGGACGTTCGGGAAGGGCGGCACGCAGCGGACCATGTCGGCGATCGACTTGTTCACGGCGATCGACCAGGCGAGCGCAAGCCTCAAATCGGCATCGCCCGTTTCGGCTACGGCTTCTTCGAGGGCCGGGTTGCCGAGCTTCTTTTCGCGGGCCACCCAGTCGATGAGCCCCGCTGGGCGGGCGACGGGAATGCCGCGGGCGCGGACCTCGGGGCGGCGGCTGAGCCAATCGAGCTGCTCCACGAGCGCGGGGAAGCGATTTGTGCCGCGGCTCTTGGAGTACAGATTGACGAACTCGGCAGCCTCGCGGGCGTACTTGCTCACGCCCTGCAGCTCGTAATGGTTGATGAAGTGCGGGATGAAGCATTCCTTGTGCTTCAGTTCCATCGAATCGAAAACGCAGCCGTCAGAGTCGATGCCGACCAGATATTGGTGTTTGGGCGTGTAAGAAAGCATGGAGAATCAATGCCGGAAACTTCGGCGGGCGGACAGGCGGGGGGTGGTGGCCGCTGGAAAACCAGCATTTTACTGGCGGCTAGGCGATTGGTCGAGGGACCCACGCCGACGGTTTACTGTTGGAAAATGGGCCCGTTGGCGCGATACGGCGGCAAACCAAGGATTCGCTGGTCGATGATGCCGAGCTGCTTCTTGAAACGGTCGTCATCCTTGCCGCTGTATTGCTGGGCGAACGCGACGGCGTTGAGTTTTTCCGGCAGGCCCTTGATGGACGGCATGAACGCCGGGACGGTGAACGTTTGCGCAAGCATCGGCAAAGTCAGCCGCTTGTCCATCGCGCGGCGGGCAAACTCGATGCCGGCGCGATCGGCCGCGAGGTCGGCGAAGCTGAAGCCACTTTCGCCGTGGGTATCGAGCAGCTCTTTAGAAACGCCGGCCACGTCGGCGGCCGCGGCGCCCATCGACGCGGCCAGGCTGGCGGAGACGAAGAAGTGCTGGGCCAGGTCGCGCCGGCCGTGAATTGTGGGCTCGCCGAGCAGCGACATCCGCATCGCGCGCTGCCGCGGTGTCTCGATCGCGCCCGCCAGACCTGTCGCGACGGGGGCAGCGGCCAGCGTCTTGGAATCGCCCAGGCCAATGCCGAGGGCGATCAGGAATGAGTTGGCGGCAATATCTTCCGGAAGCAGCTTGGCCGCGCCGGCCGCCCGGCGGACGTAGTACTCGGTGAGCCGGTCGCCGACGCGGCGGGTTTCCGCGCCGTCCGTGCTCGACTCGGCGAGAGGAAGCGTCTTGTTCGTCAGTGCGGCGCGGGCGATTTCGTCGAGCACGTGCTTCGCGCCCACCGCCAGCGGCACCCGGCCGGAGGATTCCATGAGGGCCACGAAATGTTTGCTGGCTGGATCGTCGGGGAACGTCCGCGCCAGCTCGCCGTAGATTTGCCCGAGCCGGCGCTTCGTATCGGCCGATATGCCGGCCAGGTCCAGCGCGTTGTTGCGGCGCATCTCTTCGCTCACCATGGACATGACTAGTGTGTTGACGGGGTCGAAGCGAATGCGGAATCCGGCCTTGCCGGCGCGATTGTCGCCCAGCACCGGCCGCATCACGCTGTCGCCTTCGGGGCTGTGCGACGCGCCCAGATAGTGGCCCAACTCATGGACCAGGAACTCGAGTCGCTCGGGTTCGTTGATTTGCGGTGCACCCTCGCGGACGAGGATATACGGGTGGAGCGGTCCGCGCGTGCCGGCCATGTGGGTGCGGCCAACGATGGGAGCGAACTGGCTGGTGAAGCCGATCGCGAGTCGCGCCGGCAGCGGATTGGCCTCGCGTTCGAATTCGCTCAGCGCCCCGTAGAAATCGGTCATCGCGTCGTCCGACATCCACATGCCGACTTCGACGACGTTCAGGCGGACGCCGCAGGTGCGTTCGAGGATGGCGGAAGCGGCTTCGATCCGCTGCCGCAGCCGCCGCTCCCATACCGGCTGGCGGGCTGCTTCCTCCTCGTCGACGAGAATCTTCACGGGAATGACGGCGATCGGCGGGGCCGTGGCGGCGCTGCCCGGCAGCGTGCGGCCTTGAATCGTGCTGGCGTCGTCGCCGAGGCCGATCTTCTCGAGGTCGGTGCCGCCGTCGCGGCTGCGGCCGAAGAAGTAGGCGCAGTTGGCATCGAGCTGATACCGCTTGGGCCGGCCGCGCGAGGCAAAATCGACGTGGGCGCGGCCATCGACGAACACGGGCACCGATTCGCCCGCCGAAATCAGCACGCGCTGCGGCGCACCGATGGACGGCGTGACGACGGCCGACAAGACGGACGGCGTGCGGTTGGCCAGGACGATGACGTCGGCACGGGCGACTGTTGAAATCAGCCCGACAAGCGTTGCGCCAACGACTGACGCGGCCAACCAGCTCCATATGAGTCGGGCAGCGGTGTGCATTGCTCCATTCTACCGCACGAATGCGCCGAAAAAGATGCGTGAATCATGCCACGATCTGTCGGCCAACGACATCGGGAAGGCACTCCGCAGTGTGTTCGATCTAACCCCGACGCACATCCGTCCACACAATTTTAGTGGCCGGAAGCGCAAATCTCTCTTGATTGTGCGCATTTTTACGACAAATCGGCCACATTTGCTTGACACCAAGCAGGATTTTTTCGCATCTTAAATAGCCGTGCGGAAAAGTGATCGCCGCGCTTTGGCGATAGTCAGGCGTGACTTAATCGATGTCGAAGGAGAAAGCTAATGAGACTCTTCAGAGTGATCGTGTTCACGCTTGCAATAGCGATTCTTGCCGCGCGGGCTGATGCGGGGCCACTGTATGCTTCCACCGCTGCCGGCGCTGTCGGCGAATTATACATTCTCAATCCGGCGAATGGTGCCGTCGTTCAGGACGTTGGTCCGCTCAGTGATGCGGCCGGCACGAACTACCCGATCACCGGCCTCGCGTTTCACCCGGCGACGGGAGTGCTGTTCGGTTCGACCGGGAATAATCCCGCGGCTACGGCTGCCCGGCTGGTTACGATCAATCCGGCAACCGCTCTGGTAACGGTGATCGGCTCCTTTAATGCGGGACCGGTAAATAACAACGGCGTGCCGGCCACGATGGCGGACCTGGCCTTTGATGCGTCCGGCAATTTGTACGGCGTGGGCTCCATCGGCGGCCCACAGCTTTATTCGATCAACACCGGGACGGGGCAGGCCACGGTCATTGGCGGCACCGGGCTGACGTCGACTTTGGGCGGCGGTTTGGCGATAAGTTCCGCGGGTGTTTTTTACGGCACGCCAACTGCAAGCCGCTTCGGAACATATGATTCGACGTTGGGGACATACGCTAACATTGCAAATCCCGCTAAACCAGCCGGCGGCGGGTATGGCGCCCTAAGTTTCAACGGCGGCGTACTCTACGGCCTGAATGTTGGTTCAGGTTCGCCCCCGCCCACCCATCTTGTAACCATTGACCCCGCGACTGGAGCGGTCACCGATTTGGGAGCCTCGGTAAACTCGCTCGACGCGATTGCATTTCAGATCCCTGAGCCTACGACGTTCATGTTGTGGGCGATCGGTCTGGTTGCATGTGCTGCATGGCGACGACGCTCGGGTCGTTAAAGATCACTCTCGAATCATTTCGTGATACTGGGTCACTTAATTGACCAGTCCGTCGATCGGATTACTACGCCAAAAGTTCTTGCAATTCCTGCATCGCATACAGGTCGCGTTCGCGGCCGGTGTGGGCGAAGACAGCCTGCAGGTTGTTCAGCATGCGGGCCAGCCATTGGCGGTGCGTGGCGGGAGCGAGCCAGGCGGGCGACGGCGGATCGTCGCGGCCGGTCGCCTCGGCGATGCGGCGATACACGTCGCCTTCTGTGAGCAGTCCGCCGCGGTAGAACGGGTCGACGTACATCCATTGGTTGCCGGCGGCGCTCGATTGGCCCGGCTCCGGACATTGGACCGCCGCCAGGAAGTGGCCCGGCGAGTTGATGCCGCGAACTAAGAGCCCCACCTCTTCGGCCACGCATTTGTAGACCAGCACCAGAGTGATCGGCAGGCCGCGGTGCGTGGCCAGCACGTCGGGCAGGTAGCTGTTCGCCGGGTTGTAATAGTCCTCGATATTTCCGCCGAAGCCGACGACGTCGAATAGCACGTCGTGCAAGTGGGCCAGCCGGGCCTGCGGGTTGGGCGAACGGATGCGGGCATTCACGGTATCGCCCAATTGGCCGATCGTCGCTTCGGCGTCGTCAACATTGGCACCGGGATGCTCGTGCTGAGCGATTGCGAACGCGGCCCGCAGCAGGCCGCGCGTGGTGTCGACGCGGGGCATCTCGCGGGCAAAGGCGGCGTGAGCGGCAGGGTGGCAGTAGGCGGGCATGAGGCTATTGTAGCTGGCCTCTTTGACGCCGGCTCGTTCGGAATCAGAAACCCAGGCTAAAGCGCAGATTAGCCATCCGGGACGGACGCAGCTAAGATGGCCGCATGGAGCACATCGAGATATTGACGGCGTTGATCTTTTTGGCGGCGGTCCTCTATTCGTCGGTGGGCCATGCTGGTGCGTCCGGATATTTGGCGGCGATGGCGCTCATGAGCGTACCGCCGGACGTCATGAAACCAACGGCCCTCTTCCTGAATATCATCGTGGCGACGATTGCCACCGTCCGCTTTGCGCGGGCCGGCCACTTTTCGTGGAGCCTTTTCTGGCCCTTTGCGGTGAGCTCGGTGCCCTTGGCCTTTGTGGGCGGGGCCATTCGGCTTCCATACGTCTATTACAAGGCCATCGTCGGTGCCGTCCTACTTTATGCAGCCGTGCGGCTGGCGTACTCTGCCGCAAAAACGAGCGACGACGTTGAGATCAAGCCGGTCCCGTTGCTTGCGGCGGTCTCTGCCGGCGGTGGGATTGGGCTGCTCTCTGGGTTGACGGGCGTCGGCGGCGGCATCTTTTTATCTCCGCTGCTGTTGCTGTCCCATTGGGCCCCCGTACGCCAAACCGCCGCGGTATCGGCTGCGTTCATTCTCGTCAACTCGCTGGCGGGACTGGCTGGGAATTTTGCGAGCGTGCAACATCTTCCGCCGGAGATTCCCGTCCTTGCGGTTGCCGCGGCTGTCGGCGGGATCATCGGCTCTGAGCTTGGCAGCCGCCGCGCCCGGCCGACGGTACTGAGATACTTGCTTGCAGCAGTCCTTGCGGTCGCGGGCTGCAAAATGATCTTCACCTAGCGGCGTTGGAAGCACGTCTCCCCGTGATCCGCGCCATCAGGCAAAAATCCGAACTTGTTTGTGACGCCGGCGAAGGGCGACTGCCGGCGACGCGGCCAGCAGGAGCAGGGCGGCCGCGGTCGGTTCGGGAACGAATGAATAGTCGACGATTAGCCTGGGCCGCCAGGATGGGTCGAGCGGATTGCCCTGCGAGTTCTGCATGGCCGAACGCGAATAGAACGCGCGGACCGACCCTGAGGAGCCTTCGTTGGCGTTCACGAGGCTCCAGCCGAAGTTGGCCGCCGGATTGTCGAGCCACTGCTGCACATCGCCGACCAGGGCGGCCGTGGAGCCCCAAACGTAATCGGGGCCGTCCAACGTGTTGCCGACCACGAGCGCGGCGCTGGCAACGGGACTAAAATCGCCCGTCGCTCCCGGATTGGCCCATGCTGTCGAACCTGAGAAGCGCTCATTCCATGTCGCATCGCCGGGGCCTGCGGCGAACCCACTTCCGCCGCCGCCGACAGTGGGGGAAGTGCTGCCGGCGGTCCCTTCACCCCAGTCGGCAGTCAGCCGATGAAGGCCGATGGTCGGATTCGCAAAACTGCTGGCAGCGCCAAGGTGGAGAATTAGCTGGGCACCGTGAATGGTGGCCCCCGCAGGCACATTGGCGGCAATATCGAACGCCAACAGGCCGCGGCGCGGCGAGCCGGCCCCGTTGCCGCCGGAGAATATTCCTGCGGCGCCGCCAGCACTATTGTTAGGAGCGCTCTGATAAATCGAGTTGTCCTTGCTGGCCCCGATCGTTGCAACTGCGCCATAGGCGGCGGTCGGAAGCAACGTGAGAACTACTGCCAATTCGAAGAACGGTCGGGAGCCCATAAACGCTGTCAGTTTGTCCAGATAATGTTCTCGGTCTGGCAGAAGCACATTGGCAGCCAGAGGAATCACTCTGGCCGGCAATTTTTAGTATAGTCAGCGTTCATACTGCATGCCGGAAAAAGGGGACTGACGCCGTCCATTCTGTCGCGGTGCTTGCCGAAGGGCGAATTGG
>JBIOWO010000206.1:0-3243 GCA_044868555.1 Lacipirellulaceae bacterium
AAATACACCCGCGCCCCGTCGAGCGTGAGCAGGAACCCGCCCGGCACGCCTCCGTAGCTTCCGTCCGGCATACTCGAGCTGTGATGGGCAATTGTGAACTTCACGTGCCCGAACGGCTGCCGGATGCCGCCCCCGGGATTCATGCCGATGATCTTCTCCTCCGCGACGCCATGCTTGCCGAGCCAATTGCCGACCTCAAAATTCGCCAGCACCGTGGCCCCGGTCCGTTTGGCGATTTTCACCGCATCAGCGATGTGATCGAAATGCCCGTGCGATACCAAAATGAAGTCCGCCTTCACGTCGGCCGCCTTCACCGGCGCCGTTGGCGACTCGTCCAAAAACGGATCGAGCAGAATCGTCTTGCCGTCCGTCGAAATCGACCAGCAATTGTGCCCAAACCAGGTGATTGCTGCAGCCACTACGAAACCGCTCCTTTCGCCAACCCGCGCCACTCCACCGCTTGCCTGTCCTGAGCATGTCGACGGGCGGTTTAGCTGATTCTACCCTTACATCCGATCCTCACCCAGACCCCACGCCGGCCACTCCCCTTTGCGAACCACGCCATTTTTGCGACGATACTTCCTGACACCTGACACCTGACATCTGACACCTGACACCTAGCTCCCCATGGACATCCACGCCCTCACCCGCGAACTGCACGTCAAGAATAACACCAAGATCGTCCTCTACGTCGCCGACGGTCTGGGCGGCCTGCCGCAGCAGCCGGGCGGACTCACCGAGCTGGAAACTGCCAGCACGCCCCATCTCGACGCGCTCGCCAAGATCGGCGTCTGCGGTGGAAGCATCCCCGTCTGCCCCGGCATCAGCCCCGGCAGCGGCCCCGGCCACCTCGGCCTCTTCGGCTACGATCCGCTGACTCACCTCATCGGCCGCGGCGCGCTCGAGGCCACCGGCATCGGCTTCACGCTCGAAGAGGGCGACGTCGCCATCCGCGCCAACTTCTGCACTCTCGACGCGGCCGGCAACATCACCGACCGCCGCGCCGGCCGCATCCCCACCGAAGAAAGCGCGCCGCTGGCGATCAAGCTCCGCGCGGTGAAGATCCCCGGCTTCCAGGTGTTTGTCGAACCGGTGAAAGAGCATCGCTTCGTGATCGTCTTTCGCGGCCCTGGCCTTGGCGGCCATGTCCGCGACACCGACCCGCAGCGAACCGGCGTCCCGCCGCTCGACGCCGCTGCCGACGACCCGCACAGCTTCAAAACGGTCGAAGTCGCCCGCGAATTCGTCCGCCAGGCCCGCGAAATCCTCAAAGGCCAACCGAAGGCCAACGGCCTCACCCTCCGCGGCTTCTCCGGCAAACCAAAGCTCGCCAGTTACGAAGAAGTCTACGGCCTCCGCGCCGCCGCGATCGCCGTCTACCCGATGTACAAGGGCCTCGCGAAGCTTGTCGGCATGGAAATCGTCGGCAAGCCCCAAACGCTCGACGAGCAAATGACGCTCCTCGAACAGAACTGGAACAAGTTCGACTTCTTCTTCATCCACTACAAATACACCGACAGCACCGGCGAAGACGGCAACTTCGCCGCCAAAGTGAAAAAGACCGAGGAATACGACTCGGCCGTCCCGCGAATCATGGCCCTCAAGCCCGACGTTTTTATCGCCACCGGCGACCACAGCACGCCCAGCATGCTCGCCAGCCACAGTTGGCACGCCGTGCCCACGCTGCTCGTGGCCAAGAACTGCCGCACCGATGGCTGCCAGAAATTCGGCGAAGCCGAATGCCTCCGCGGCGGCCTCGGCCAATTCGAAGCGAAGTACCTCATGGTCCTCGCCCTCGCCAACGCGGGCCGACTTGGCAAATACGGCGCGTAAATCGAAGAGGGGGAGATTGGGAGACACGGAGACGGGGAGACTCGACGCGACACGTTGCCTGCGTGTCTCCCCCTCTCCTTGTCTCTCCCTCTTCCACTCTTTTATTTCACCAGCCGCGCATCCAGCCAGTCCGCATGGTCCAGCTCGTCGCCGCGGTCGGCGAAGTCGACCGTCAGCGTGATCATTTCCGCCCCGCGCACGTCCACCGACACCGGCTCCGGCGGATCGCCGCCGCGGAGCGTGTCGCTGGTCGCCGCCTGCTTCCATTGACCGTCGCGCAGCAGGTACACGCCAAACGTTACGCTGCCGCGACCTTCGGACGAATCATCGAGCGCCGCGCTCGCATCAAAGCGCTTATATTTCCCATCGAGCCGATACGTCAACCGCGCCGCCGAATGCATGCCGATGCCTTTCGAATAGCGATTGCCGCCGACCATGAGCGGTCCGCCCAGCACATTTCGATCCCGCCGGTACGGCCACACAATGCTCAAATACGGCACATGCTTGTAGTCGGCCGGCTCCAAATCCGACAGATACACAAACGTTCCGCCACCCAACCCAACGAGTGCAACTACATCATCCACATTGCCGCCGGTTAATTTCTCGCCGCCGGCCAGCTCCAACGACAAGTTTGCGGCCGTCCCCGTCACCTTCGCCGCGTACAACAACGATCCATCCCGCATTCCAACAATGGTCCGGGGTGCATGGGGTCGAGGCCGAGCCGAGCCCCCAGGAACTTCGGACTTGGCGAGTGCGACCGCCGCCACTCGCGACAGCGGCAAACTCGTCTCCCGGCCGTCGACGTCGATGTCGAGCGAACCACCGGCCAATTTCCTGAGCCGGCCCGTCACCCGATCCTGATTCGACAACAACAGCGTATCCTTCTCCCCGCGATCCTCGCGCACCAGGTTTTCCAACCGCTGCCGATCCTGCCACCGCTCGTGCAGCGCGAACACAATCCCCATCACATGCGCCCGCGGCAATTTCGCCTCATGCCAGGCCACCGATCGGACGACGACGATCTCGCCGTCCAACCGCACAGCCACGCCGCCCGACCAATCAGCCGCCGTCACCAAACGCGAGCCATCCGCCAGCAGCACCAACGTCTGCGGCCGAGGCAGTGCCGGGTGCCCCCATCGAACCAGCTCATCGACACGGATCAACATCTCCGGCGAGCCCGCTTTAGCGGGCGGGGAAACGGCCTGAAACTTCACCATGCCATCCGCGCGAAACCCCACCAGCTTCGCCTCACCGCGCGGCGCATCAACAGAAACCACGACCGGCTCCGCAGCCCGCGCTACGTCGTAAAACGATTTGCCACAGAGAACACAGAGTGCACAGAGAAAAGGAAGGGAAAGTCTTATCACGTTCATTGCAAAATCTCTACCGCTGATATCTCCCCTTTTCCGC
>JBIOWO010000207.1:0-4356 GCA_044868555.1 Lacipirellulaceae bacterium
TTGCGTATCTGGTTGGCCGCCCCGATTGGGTCGCGGCCTGACGTGCGGTTCGACGATTTCCGGGGTCGTCGCCCGCCGATCGCGATGTGACATTTTCCCGGTTGGAGGAATCAAAAGTGAGCACTGCTTCCTGCAAGTGCGAGCTATACGCCGAGCCCATGAACACGCCGTTGCCAGGTGCGAATGGCAGCCAACCGCTGCACCGACTCGCCGAAGTCCAGCACGAGCAAAGTGTTTCGGACCGGACGATGGCGACGCGCCTGAAGGTAACGATGGACGACCTCCGCCGACAGCAGTCGCCGGACGCCGACATGCTGTTGTCGCAACTTTACCGCTGGCATCAGGCCCTGGACGTGCCGATCGCCGACCTGCTCGTCGAGCCCGGCCCGGCGCTGGCGCCGGTGGTCGAGCGGCGGGCGCGGCTGGTGAAGATGATGAAGACCGTCCGCTCGCTGCAACTGGCGGCCAATACGCCGGACGTGGGCGCGATGGCCGAGCGGCTGGCAGAACAGCTCGTGGAATTGATGCCGGAGCTGGTCGACGTCGATTCGTGGCCGATCGTCGGCAAGCGCCGCTCGACGGGCGACATCTCGCCCATCGAGGAGCGGATGCTGCCGGACGAGACGATGGACAGCACGTGGACGCCGGACCGCGAAGCGTGACAAGTGCCCTGGGGAGGGCGGGCTTAAGCCGGATGGTGTCGTCTTGATTCGGCAGCGGTTCCGCCCTTCCCTGGGGCCATTTTTTGAGGAGCTTGGGAAACATGGCGGTTTATAATTGTGAATGTGGGTTGATCATTTCGACCTCGTCGGAGCGGCCTCGCTGCCTGCGCTGCCTGCGCGTGCTGGGGCCGCAGGATGTCGGCGACCGCGCGGGCCAACCCTTGGCCGGCGTGACGGTGACTGCCGTAGTGATCGCCGACCGGCGGGGCCCGCATCGGCAGGTGGCGATGGGTTATCCGCTCCACGAGCAGCCCGTTCTGTCGCCCGTGGTGGTGCCGAAGTGAAATGTAGTAGGCACACTCCGTGTGCCGTAACCGAAGCCGTTATCGGTCCGTCGGGCGAGAACGGTTGGCAGCGGCTGTAACAGCTTCAGCTACGGCACGCGGAGCGTGCCTGCTACTTTACCCGGACCCCACCGCGATTGATGCTGGAAGCCTTTGCCGATAGAATACGCGACTCGCCGTCCGCCGCGGTGGACGGGTTGCCAGCGTAGCTTCAATTGGCAGAGCACCGCATTCGTAATGCGGGGGTTGTCGGTTCGACTCCGACCGCTGGCTCTGGTACGTGCAGAGCACGAGCCGTATTTATCTTGCGATTGGACTTCGGCCGCCGAAGTCTATCTTAGCCACCACACCGCCAGCCCCAGCGCGACCGCGATCAGCGCGGTGGCAGTGAGGAGGGTGCGGAGGCTGAAACGCTTAGACCATCGAATCCAGGGCACTGCTCCGAAACTTGCGAATAGGATCGCCAAAAACCAATGCGGGACCGTGATGTTCAACCACCACCCAAAGCGGGAATTCCTATCCAAATTGAAAACCCAATCGTGGTTGAACGCTTTAGCGGTAAGGGATTTGAATCGCCATAAGAATTCCCGATGTTCGGCGTTCGCAATAATCTCCACGACACCGCAACTAGAATCGACCTGCAAATAACCAGCAAAAGGAAACCAACCCCATACGACTTCGTGTGCCCAATAACTCCGTACCCACAACACGATCAGCAGCGCACAGAGTATCCCGCACATCGCACTCACGGCGATTCTCAGACCGCGGACTACTTTGGCTCGTTCCATGGACATGCGTCTAAGGTGCCACGTATACGATAAGTCCCAGCAGCACCGCGACCAATGTGGTGGCGATCAAGAGCGTGTTGAGACCCCATCGCTTGGACCAAGGAATCCACGGGGCAGAGGCGGACGCGGCGGATAGCAGGATGGGGAACCAATAGGGGATAGCCACTGTCAATTCGGTTTGGGTCTGCCGCCACCTGAAGCCCAGCACGGATGCTTCCGCGTCATCGCGTACGTGCTCAAATTCGAGCGCCGCCGGTCCGGGTGTGAAGAAAGAAAAAACCATTTGTCCGTCCTTCAGAAGAAGTAAAACCCCCCGCACAGTGGCCGTTGGATTTCGAATTATCGCAATCTCCATGACCTTGTAACTCCGCACCCACATCACGCCGAACAACCCGCACACTATCAAACACACCGCCGACACAGCGATTCGCAGACCACGGAATACTTTGGCTTGTTCCATTTAGTGGTCTCTATCGTGTCTAGTAAACAACGAGTCCCAGCAGGACCGCGATGAGCGTGGTGGCGATGAACAGAGTGCGGAGACTGAAACGATTGGACACGTGTATCCAGGGAAGCGTGGCCAGCGATCCACTCGATGCCACCGCTATCCAAAGCGGAACGACGACGATACGACCGTCCACTCCTCCACGATTCCTGCGATTGGGTTTTTTTGGGGTGAAATTGCGTTGAAGGCTTTCGCCTAAACCGCTGTTGACGGAGCCGCTTATCCACCAAGAAGCCCCTGAAGTCATGTACGCATTTGGTGAGATTCTAAAAGCACCAGTTTCCCTGCCAACACTGGGCCTAGATATGCAAGCTGCGACTTGGCCTCGACATAACACGATTCGAAGGTCGTTGGATGTACTGAATCGAACCAACACCAGATCAAGCTGCCAAAAACTCCGCACCCACAACACGATCAGCAGCACACAGAGAATCCCGCATGCCGCACTCACGGCGATTCGCAAACCACGGACTAAACGCGGTCGGTCCATGCCACTGATTGTATCGTGCGTGGGGGGAAACGGTGCCATTGCAGGCGTATCCGGCAGGGTTTACAATCTTCGTAAGTACAAACAGGTACAGAAGTACCGCGTTTTGTAGGTGCCGCCACAAGTGGCCGGCGCGTGGGGGCAGAACTGCCGACGAGCTACGTCTCGCCGGACGAACGATCCAGCAGTGTCGAGGAGCTTGAGAAAATGTCGCTTGGAACCGAATCGGTTGTGAAACAAATTGTCGTGTCGCCGTCGGCCTTTGGGCCGAATGAGATCGCGCAGATCACTGCGGCGATCAGCAAGAGTTACGCGAACTACCGCGAGCTGCGCGATGCGGCGGGGGAGCTCGAGGACCAGGTCAATCGCAGCCCCGCGACGACGGCCCGCTTGGGCGTCTGCCTGTACCTGTTGGGCCGCTACAGCGACTCGGTCGAGCTGCTCGCGCATAGCGACGGCGGAGCTCTGACGCACTTCTATCTGGGCAAGGCGTACTTGGCGCTCGATAAATATGCCGAAGCGCTGGCCGCGTACGAGTCGGCCGAGCGGGCCGGCTATTCGAAGGACCAGGTGGCGCTGGCCAAGGCCGAGGCGCTGCGCTACAACGGCCGGCTGCAGGAAGCGCTCGACACGCTCAACAAGTTGTCGGGCGCAGTCGAGCAAACGGCCGAGTACCTGTTCCAGCGGGCGGCGACCGTGTCGGCGATGGGCGGACATCGGACCGAGGTGGTGGCCTTGCTGGAACGGGCCGTCGTGGCGGACGGCAACCATGCGGGCGCGCTGTTCAGCCTGGCCTTGGAAAACGATCGGCACGGCAACGACTCGTATGCCCGCGAGCTGTACGAAAAAGCGGCCGGCCAGTTTCCCACGCACATCGGGACGCTGCTCAACCTGGGCATCCTGTACGAGGACATCCAGCACTATGAAAAAGCGCGGCAATGCTACCGACGCATTCTGGAAGTGCACCCGGACCATCCGCGGGCGCGGCTGTTCTTCCGCGACGCCGATGCGTCGCGCGACATGTACTACGACGAAGATGCACGCCGCCGACAGGATCGACTGGCCCAAATCCTGGGCATTCCGGTGACCGATTTCGAGCTTTCGGTTCGCAGCCGCAATTGCCTGCAAAAGATGGGCATCATGACGCTGGGAGATCTGACACGGACCAGCGAGCAGGAGCTGCTGGCGAGCAAGAACTTCGGCGAGACGTCGCTGGTCGAGATTCGCGACATGTTGCAATCGAAGGGCCTGGAGCTGGGCCAATTTGCCGATCAGATCCGCGAGGAGGAGCCCGCCTACGATCCCGAGGCACTCTCGCCGGACGAGCGGGCGATGTTGGATCGGCCGATTTCCGACCTGAACCTGTCGGTGCGGGCGCGGAAGTGCATGGTCCGGCTGGGCCTGTCGACCATCGGCGAATTGGTGCGGCGGACCGGCGACGACCTGCTGGAGTGCAAAAACTTCGGCGTCACGAGCCTGAACGAGGTCCGCGAAAAGCTGACGATTCAAGGGCTGAAGCTGCGCGGCGATTGAGCGGCGGGAATCTCGGATTGCGGATTTCGGATTGCGG
>JBIOWO010000208.1:0-5839 GCA_044868555.1 Lacipirellulaceae bacterium
TAATAACTGTGGGACGATCCCCAACATTGGTACGACAATAACGGAGTGTTCAACAGTTGGGCGACACTAAGGAGATTTGCTAATGAGTTGCGGTCCAGTTTCGAAGCGCCTGTGGAGCGTCATTCCACTTTGCCACGGCATGGCCACCCTGCTTGTGGTCATTCTGTTGCCATCATTGGCTTCGGCCGGCATGTTGGTCGGCACGGGCACGGGCAACGATCACAAGCCGGATGTGGTCGCGATCCTCAACGGTTACAACGCGACGCACGATCCGGATCTGACGACCGACATCGACCTGTTCAAAAAGACCGACGACGATGCGGCGTTCGTATTCAATATGGCCAACGGCTTCATGTTTTTCTCCGACGCCGCCGGCACAATGCCGGTGACAACCGAGGCACAATTGACGAGCCTTTCGACCGCCTACTTCAAGTACACGGGCCCGGAGAACCTTCTGTATTACTCCCAGAAGTCGGGCAACAATATCAACTTGTATACGTTCATGGCCGGGCTGAACATCATGAACGTGAGCAGCCAGAACCTGTCGCACGGGTCGTTCTGGTCCGGCCCGCCGCCGATTGGCGATCCATTTGTGCCGGAGCCGACGACGGCTGTATTGATGCTGGGTGCTGCGGCGTACCTGGCAGCCAGTTGGCGCCGCCGCTAATTTGGGGGATCGAGCGGTTTTTTCGGCCGAATCCTCCGTTTTTTCGGCCGGTCTGGGTTTTTTTTCTTTCCAACCGGGAAAGTTGCGGTTATAAGTGGACTAGCCCATTCAAGGGGCGGGTTTTCCCGTCAGGCGACTATTCCTTTGACGAACACAACTGTTTGAGATGAACCCCCGTTTGGCCGCTGTGATTGTTGTCCTTTCGCTCTCGTTCGCGCCGCAGGTGCGCGCTGCGCTTAGCCTCACGTCGATCAACACGCCGGTAACGATCGACTTCGATACCACGGTCACCAATGTGAACGAGGGCCAATTTGCCGGACTGGGCTTTGATAATACATCGCCGGCAACCGGAAAACTTTACTCGGATAGTTGGGCGATTAGGGATAACGGCGGCGGCGGCGGCGGCGATAAGCAATTCAGTGAAGACGACGCTACCGCAAATTTCGCACGCGGCGCGAGCACGGGCGGTGTAACCAGCGCTGGCATCTATGCTTTTGATGTTAATAACGGCGCGGGGACTGATGCTGCGTTTGGCGTGCAGCCCGATGACGATCAGTTTTCGTCAGGGCAAATCACGCTCAAGGTTACCAACAACACAGGAGTTACGATTACTAATTGGAGTGTATCTTTCGACGTCTACGTATTGAACAACGCGGACAAATCGAGTGTCGTCGCGTTTATGCAGGAGCCGACGTCTTCAGATACCAACGGTGATGATGCAAGCAGCGAATACACGGCCGGTGGTGTCGACGTAGTTTCGGGCGGAGCGGCGGACACAACTCCGCTGTGGGTGAAGAATTCACAGACCGTGACTTTTGTGAGGTCGATCGCGAACACGGCCAGCCTCAACCTGCGGTGGGATATTTCTGATAATGGTACGAGCGGCACGGTCTGGGACGAGTTCGCGATCGATAATATCAGGATTGCTGTCGTTCCCGAGCCGGGCGCGATTCTGTTCGGCGTGTTGGTTTGCAGCATGATCGGGGTCGCCGCCGGCAGCCGGAAGTTGCGGCAGAAGTTGCACGGCGGCCGCTGAACAGTTTATTGGACGGCAGTGTTCTTGCCGGTCATAGCGGTCGGTTTTCTCATGTGCGGCGCGCACTGAAAAGGCTGTGACCCCCGTCGACGAACTGGTATTTGCCGTAAACTCGTGATGTCCAATACGCCATGGATGCACACAAATTGATATCCGCAAAAAGTTCGTCCGCGTCGTTCTTCATCGCTCGCCGCATTTTGGCGATCGCGGCACTGCTGCTGGGCGCGTCCGGCGCGACCGCTGTGGCCGACCTTTATTCACTTAAGTTGACGAGCAGCGGATTGGGACTCGGCGCGTCGGCCATCAACGACGGCGGTGACGGATCGGTGATCGATCCAGATATTGCGGGCAAGCTTGTGACCAGCACCACGGCGGGCCAGGGCAGTATCCTCACGATTCAGTCGAGCGGGCTGGCCGGCCCGGGTACGCTGGCAGACCCATTGCTCGTGACGGTGACGGCCAAATCGCACCTCGATACGTTGACCGGCTTGCCGGCCGGTCACGACTATCAAGCGGGAGTCTTATATCTCAGCAGCGAAAGCACGATGTCGCCCGACGGCAAGGACGAGGGCCTTGGCGTGCGGGCATTTCGAGTTGTCGGCGCAACTGGCAAACGGGAGATCGACGCTGGAACGGGCCGGGCAAAAATCGAAGGCAGCAAAGACGTATCGGGCGGCACGGGCCCGTCGGCGTACGATTCCTCCGACGCGAACGGTCCGCCGCACGTCGATGAGAACGTGACGTTTACGTTCAACAGTGCGTTTCAAGCCGCCGCGCACAGCATTGTCGCGGTGCTGAGCAAATTCGAGGACGGAGACAAGATCGATTTGCACATCGAACGCGCGGTCGGAGCGCCGGTGGATGCGCTGTTTGTCGGAACATCGAATACCAGCATTTTTGAGGAGCTGGGCGACGGGAACGATAATCTTTGGAAAGTCAAGCTGGCGGGGGTGGCCTCTCTGCTGGCGACCGATTTTGTGACGAGCTTCACCATTCGCGCAGTCGATGACAATCCGGCGAACCCCAGCGGCACCGCCGAGCACTTCCTGATTTCCGGACTGACTTTCGACGCGTCCGCCGTTCCCGAGCCGGGGGCTTTCCTGTTTGGCGGGCTGGTGTGCGGCGTGCTGGCGATTGGCGGTTTGGGTCGACGGCTGTTCGCCACGAGGCAACGCGGCTAAGCAGATTCAATGGGACGGGTCGCAGGTATGCACCGTTCCCCAATTTATTCGGCCCCACTCTGGGCGAAAGCGGGCCGCTCGACGTGGGGCGCAAGTGTTTAGCGGTGAACTAGTTGCCTGCCCAATTGTGGGCGAGCAAAGTTGAGGGTCTTCCGCGACTGGCACGTTCATTTTGCGGCGAAACTGAAATTATTCGCTTGCCAAATGCCGGACAATTAGTCACACTTATAGGTTGATCGGCACAGCCCGGTGAGCATCCGCGAAGTACTACTGCGTGCGCCATTAAGGAAACTCGCTAATGATCAACACCTCAGTTCCCGGATCTAGCTGTTTGGCGCGCTATGTTCGGCGCGCATTCCTTTTGATCGCGGCAGCGTTGAGCTCCGTGCCGTGCCATTCTCGCGCGGCGTCAATTTCGTTGGGACAGGCGGCGGACTTTGTGATCTTGGGCCTGGAGAACGGCACCGTCACCATCAATTCTGCGACGTCCATTATTGGCAACGTGGGCTACAGTGCCGGCGTGGTCAGTACGACGAATCAAAAGGTCGATACGTTCACCGGCACGGTATTTGTGCACAGCACGGCGACGTTCTCCTATACGGCCGCCACATTCGTTCCCAGCGGCGGATTCATGTATGGCCCGGGAGCCGTCGACACGAAGTTGAATCAGGCAAATATTGATGCGCTATCCGCATCATCGATGGCTGCCGCTTTAGCTCCAACGCACGTGCTGCCACCCTTAGGCGACAACGACAATGTCGTGATTAACAGCCTTGGAGCTGTCAACGTGGTCTCGTTGCCGTCGCTGGACTATAAAGAAGACGTCATGGAACTGGTGAGCCGTCCCGGATTTACGGACACGTTCATCATCAACGTGGCCGGTAACTTTGAGATGGATGCCAGCGAAATCAAGCTTACCGGCTTGTCGCCAGGGAATGTGCTATTTAACTTCCCGAATGCGTCGACCATCGACATCAACAAAGCGGAAAACATCTTTCGCGGCACAATCCTGGCACCGGTGGGCGACGTGGAATACCATAACCCGGCGACATTCACTGGCGCGATTATTGCGAAGTACATCGACGTGCATTCGGATTTTAATATTAGCAACGACCCATTTATTCCCCCACCGATTGGTAATATCCCCGAACCGGCGACGTGGGTCCTTGTCGCCATGGGGATACTGGGCGCGCTCACTCGTCGACAATTACGTGCCTTCTGACGCTACTCCGCAGGAGCGGCGGGCTTGTATTCCGAGGACAATTGCCGAGACCCGGTGACGCCGTTTGCTAGCACGACCTCGCCGCGGTTCGCCACCTGCTTCTCGCCCCTCAACAGTCGCCATCGACGGCGACAGCTTGTCTTGATAGTGTTCTCCGCCTGGTCGCGAACGGCGCGAACTTCGTGCGCTCCTGCTGCCGACTTCCTGGTCTCGAACTATGCACTTCCGCCGAATTGCCTGGCAAATAGCGCTGCCGATCGTGGGCCTGCTGCTCCTCGGCCTGGCCGCGTACAACTACTGGCGGATGGGCCGGCAGGAGGTTGTCCGGCTGCGGTGCAGCGGTCGCAATGCGTGCGCCGCCACCTCGCAACTTGCCCAGCAAATTGTCGCCGACGTGCGCGGGGCGGGGATCGAGCTCGAGCTCGTGGCGGCCGACAACTCGACCGCCATCTGCTCGGCCGTGGACCATCATTTGATTGATATCGGCGTCGTGCTGGGCGGCTTTCCGGCCGGACGGTTTGAAAACGTGCGGCAAGTGGCCGCGCTGGGTGTCGAGCCGCTGCACCTCGTGGTGCGGCGCGAGCTGGCCGGCGATGGCGCGCCGACGCTCGATGTGCTCAAAGGACATCGCGTGTACGTGGGCGAACGCGGTTCGAACGCCTGCGATTTAGTGGAAGACCTGTTGCGTTATGCCGACTTTCGCTTCGCCGGCGCAGTCGGCGGAATGAATTTCGCGCCCGTTTATCGGCCGGAATGGGAGCTCCGCGATCAGGTTCGCAACTTGCCAAAGCTATCGGGTATCGAGCGCGACGAGCTGCTCGGGCAACTTCCCGAAGCGCTGTTCATCGGCGGATCGCTGCCCGATCCGTTCATCGACTGCCTGATCAAATCGGCCGGCTATCGGCTGGCGCCGCTGCCGTTTGCCACGGCGCTGCATTTGGACCGACGCCGCGAATATGGTGCTCAAACCAATGCGCTTGAGATCAGCCGAATCGAGCCGACCGACATCCCGGCGTACACCTACGGTGCGGCCCCCGCGGAGCCGCCGCAGTCGTACGAAACGATCGGACTGCGGCTATTGCTGGTGGCCAACAAGCACGTGCCGCCGGCGACCATTCATCGGCTGTTGCGGGCGCTCGCGGATGGTGCGGACCGCGATTATCACAACGACTTGACCGTCGCGTCGACTTCCGCCGAGTTTCCGCTGCACGCCGGGGCGGAGACGTTTACGGCCAGCCAGCGGCCGGTTTCGTTCAGCGATGCCGTGCAGGGCACGACCAACGTGCTGAGCATGGTCGGGGCGTTCAGCGCCGGCACGTTCGCGCTGTGGTCGTATTTCCGCGGTCTGCGCACGGTCAGCCCGCAGTTCTATCTGCAGCAGATCGACCGCATCGAACGCCTGGTCCGCGGGGTCGAGTCGGAAGACGCGGCGCCGACGGCGCCGATCGACTTGCTGGTGTATTTGGAAGCGCGGCTCGCGCACCTCAAGCAAACGGTCGTCGACGACTACTCCCGCGGACGCCTCAAGGGCGACGACGCCCTGGTGAGCATTCTCACGCTGATCGCCGACACCCGCAATCTGCTCGTTCAAACCCACGCGCGGCTGTGCCGGTCGAACCCGTCGCTCTCACACGGCCCGTATCTGGACGCGGCGTGAAGTGGTCGCGGGCGGGTGGCTGGGCATCCGGCGGGTGGCTGGGGCAACGCCCCAGAAGTTGCCACACGAAACGGCC
>JBIOWO010000209.1:0-32239 GCA_044868555.1 Lacipirellulaceae bacterium
CACCAGACCGGCCGTCTCGCCGAGCGGCAACCGTCGCGGCGCAAGCGGCGCGACGCTCTTTGCAACAAGTGTCAGCGCTTCTTCGACGGTCAACATTCGTATTTAACCACGGAGGCACGGAGGGCACGGAGAAGAAATGGGAATGCAAAACGTAAAATGCGTGTAGTGAATGCTGGCGTGTCATTCTTCATTATGCATTGTCTTCTTCGTGTCCTCCGTGCCTCCGTGGCAAATCCTAAATTAGGCGGCGAGAAACTTGCGCAGGATGTCGTAGCCGCTGTGAGTGAGGAAGCTTTCGGGGTGGAACTGTACGCCGAAGAGCGGATATTCGCGGTGGGCGATGCCCATGATTTCGCGGTAGCCGCCCGGCTCCTCGGCCCAGGCGGTGATTTCGAATTCTTTGGAGAGCGTGTCGGGCTGGATCACCAGACTGTGATATCGCGTGGCCTGGAATGGATTTTCGAGTCCGGCGAACAGGCGCTGGCCGTCGTGATGGATCATGTCGGTCTTGCCGTGCATGAGGTTCTTGGCCCGCACGATCGTGCCGCCGAACGCCTGGCCCATCGATTGATGGCCGAGACAGACGCCCAATAGAGGCAGCTTGCCCCTGAGTCGTCGGCAGGTTTCGACGCTGATGCCGGCTTCGGTCGGCGTGCAGGGGCCGGGCGAGATGATCACGCGTTCCGGTTTGCGCTCCAGGAGCTCGTCGACGGTGAGCTGGTCGTTGCGGACGACCTGCAGATCGAGCGTGGGATCGATCTCGCCCAACCGCTGCACGAGGTTGTAGGTGAACGAATCGTAATTGTCGATAATCAGGATCATCGGAGGATGCTGGATGCGGGATGCAGGGAACAGGGTGATGAATGCCAGTTTAGTCGCGGTGTTGCCAGTTGGCCAAGTCGGCAGTTGTGGGTGCTGCAATTTTGCGGTCCAATAGCGACACGAATCCATGTCGACGAAAGACAAATCTCTGGTGACCGACGCCGAAGCGCTCGCGCTCGTGACGGAGATGATGGCGATTCCTGGCCGCAGCGGCGAGGAGGCAGCCATCATGGATTTCATTCGCGCGAAGTTGGTAGAGGCGGGCGTGCCGGCCGCTGCGCTGGCGATGGACGATGCCCATTGTCGCTCGCCGCTGGCGGGGCAAGTGGGCAACCTGGTGCTCAAGCTGCCGGGCACAATTCGCGGTCCGCGGCGGATGCTCTCCGCCCACGTAGACACGGTGCCCATCTGCGTGGGTTCGCGCCCCGTGCGAAAGGGCGGGCGGATCGTGAGCGCCAACAAGGGGACCGGACTGGGCGGCGACGATCGGTCGGGAACGGCGGCGCTATTGTGCACGGCGCTGGCGATTCAACGCGGCAATCTGGCCCATCCGCCACTCACGCTGCTGTGGACTGTGCAGGAAGAGACGGGCCTGCACGGCGCGCAGTATTTGAAGGTGGGCCTGTTGGGCAAGCCGGCGCTGGCGATCAATTTCGACGGCGGCTCGCCGGCGAAGATCACGATTGGCGCGACCGGCGGTTATCGGATGACGATCGATGTCGAGGGATTGGCCAGCCACGCGGGCGGCGCGCCGGCCGAAGGGGTGAGCGCGATCGCCATCGCGTCGCTGGCCATCGCCGACCTGGTGAAGAACGGCTGGCATGGACAGATTGAAAAAGGCAAACACGTCGGCACGAGTAATGTGGGCGTGATCCACGGCGGCGAGGCGACCAACGTCGTGACCGATCGCGTGCAGCTCAAGGCCGAAGCGCGGAGCCATGATCCGAAGTTTCGTCAGCGGATTGTCACGGAGATTCACCGCGCGTTTGAGCGGGCCGTGCGCGAGGTGCGCAGCACGGCCGGGCGGCGCGGCGCGGTGCGGATCGACGGTCGGCTCGACTACGAATCGTTTCGCCTCCCGCGCGACGAAGCGTGTGTCGTAGCCGCGATGGAAGCAGTGCGGGCGGAGAAGGCTGAGCCGGAGCTGGCCATTTCGAACGGCGGTCTGGACGCCAATTGGCTCACAGCCTGTGGCATTCCGACCGTGACGCTCGGCTGCGGCCAGCGTAACATTCATACCGCGGCCGAGGAACTCGACATTGGCGAATTCCACCTGGCGTGCCGCATCGCACTCCGCCTAGCCACAGGGGCGGATACCCTGTAGTTTTAGCTAAACCGCAAGCGATGGGCGACGCGAATAGGATTCCCTGCCCCTGTATCCCGCATTCTGTATCCTTCCTTCATGATTGACCCGAAGTACATCCGCAACTTTTCGATCGTCGCGCACATCGACCACGGCAAGAGCACGTTGGCCGATCGGCTGCTGGAAATCACCGGCACGGTGAGCCGGCGCGAGATGAAGGAACAACTGCTCGACGACATGGCGCTGGAGCGCGAGCGGGGGATCACGATCAAGGCCCACCCGGTGTCGATGAGGTATGAGTACCAGGGTCAGGAGTATGAGCTGAATCTGATCGACACGCCCGGCCACGTCGACTTTCATTACGAGGTGTCGCGGTCGCTGTTGTGTTGCGAGGGGGCCGTGCTGCTGGTCGACGCGTTTCAGGGCGTCGAAGCGCAGACCGTGGCCAACGCTTACGCGGCCCTCCATCACGAGCTGACGATTGTGCCGGTAATCAACAAGATCGACCTCGTGCACGCCCGCGTCGACGAAGTGATGGAGGAAATGGAGCACACGCTGGCAATCGAGCCGGAGGAAATTGTCGGCGTCAGCGCGAAGACGGGGCTTAATTGCGAGGCGGTGCTGGCTGCCGTAATCGAGCGTGTGCCCGCGCCGAAGGGCGATCCGAATGGCGTGCTGCAGGCGATGGTGTTCGACTCGGTTTACGACGAGTACCGCGGCGCGGTGACCTACGTGCGAGTGATGAACGGCACGCTCCGCAAGGGGCAGAGGATCAAGTTCCTGCAGGCCGGCACGACGCACGACATCATCGAGCTGGGCCAGTTCACGCCGCGTCGCGTCGGCCGGGAACAGCTTTCGGCAGGGCAGGTCGGTTATATCATCTGCAACATCAAGTCGCTGGGCAACGTCCACATCGGCGACACGGTGACGATGGCCGAGGGCGAGCAGGCACCGGAGTTGCCCGGTTATCAGGAGCCGAAGCGGATGGTGTTTTGCGGACTCTATCCGTCGGACGGACAGGACTTCGAAGAGCTTCGCGACGCGCTGACGAAGCTGTCGATCAACGACCCGAGCTTCGAGTTCGAGCCCGAGTCGAGCGACGCCCTGGGCTTCGGCTTCCGCTGCGGCTTTCTCGGGCTGTTGCACATGGAGATTGTGCAGCAGCGGTTGGAGCAGGACTCGAACATCGACCTCGTGCAGACTGCGCCGAACGTGACGTATGAAGTCACGACGGTGAGCGGCGAGGAATTGGAGGTTCACACGCCGCAGCGCGTGCCGGATCAGGGCGACATCGAGGAGTTCCGCCAGCCGATCGTGCGCGTGAATTTCGTGCTGCCCACGGAATATATTGGCGGCATTATGAAGCTATGCACCGATCGCCGGGGCGAGTACGTGCGTACCGAATACCTGTCGCCGACGCGGGCCATGCTGACGTACGACCTGGCGCTGGCGGACGTGATCTACGACATGCACGACAAGCTCAAAAGTGCTACCCGCGGCTATGGCACGATGGACTACGAGGTGCTCGGCTATCGGCCGGGCGACCTGGTGCGGCTCGACATCCTGGTGAAGGGCGACCGGATCGACGCGCTGTCGATCGTCTGCGACCGGCGCGATGCGGAAGTTCGCGGCCGGGCGGTGATCAAGAAGCTGAAAACAGAAATCCCGCGGCACATGTTCGAGGTGCCGTTGCAGGCGGCGATCGGCACGCGGATCATCGCCCGCGAGACGATCAGCGCGATGCGGAAGAACGTGACGGCCAAATGCTACGGCGGCGACATCACCCGCAAGCGCAAACTCTGGGAGAAGCAGAAGGAAGGCAAGAAGCGGATGAAGTCGATCGGCCAGGTCGACATTCCGCAAAAGGCGTTCCTGGCGGTGCTGGAAACGGGCGAGGAGGAAGGCAAGAAGAAATAGCCTTCCTGGCATCAAGCCGCGGCCGTTGGTGGCGAAAATTCCGCACAGCCGCTACAGGCGGCACCGCCCGCTCGCACGGCCCAATCGCGGCTGAGGTATGTTTTGGTTGACACCCTAACGTGCGCCAAAATGCGCCCTCTCGTCCAAGATCATTGCCGCGGGTTTACACTCGTCGAAGTGGTGGTCGTTGTCATGATTCTGGGCATCCTGGCGGCGATTGCCGCGCCGCGGGTGCTGGGCGCCGCCGACGCGGCCACCGACAACAGCGTGCGGCAGTCGCTCAGTGTGATCCGCGAGGCGATCGATAGTTTTTCGGCCGAGCATCCTAACGAACTGCCGGGCGACGACGGCCAGGAAGCGACGTTCGCGAACGATCTTAAAGCGTATTTGCGCGGCGCGGAGTTCCCGTCGTGTCCCGTCGGCCCGGCGAAGAACAATCACGTGCGGATGATGGCTGGCACGGGCTCGATCACGGGCGGAATCAGCGGCAGCGAGACGACGCACAGTTGGGTCTACAAGTACGAAACGGGCGACTTCTATGTGAACTGCGACGACGCAACGGCGGACGGCGCCTCGACGTACGACCAGTTCTGAGCGCGCAAAAAAACCGGCGAGCCTCGGCTCCGTCCGTCGTCGACCAAGGTCGCGGTCGCACGTCGGCTGGTCGCTGGGTGGAGTGCGGCCCTGGGCGCATGGCTCGCCGGGTCGGTAGTCGAATTCCATCCAGGTCCGCGGAGCATGGCGTTGCCGATCGCGGGCAATCGGAAGTCACGTCGGCCGACAAGGACAGACTCTTCCCCGTTCACCCTCTCTTACGAGCGAAAAGCCGGGTGTTACAGGCGGAAAGAGAGAATATTTCGCCCGACCACAATGCCGCGGCTCCACCGTCGACGCTAGGATGGAATCTGCGCGGGCAGCAATCGACGTCGACTGGCCTGTCCGCCGGCGCTTGCCCGCTGGGAACTCTACAATGCAAGAGTCGCGGCCACGATTGCTAGACCTTCCATTCACCTACTTGGAATGGAAATTCTTCGCGGCGGTGATCGCCTTAAACCTGGCGCTCGACATTGCCGCGATGTGGGTTGAGCACTGGTTCATCACGCTTTCCGGTGGCCGCGACATACCCGCGAGTTGGATGGAAGCGTTTTCACTGGCGTGCCTGTTCAGCCAGATTGTCATTCTAGCAATCTGGGCTGCACTGTTTACTGGTTCCAATCTGGTGCGTGTGCTGATGTCCACGCTGGTTCTATGCGTGAGTGTATATTTGCTGACCTGGATCGCTCAGGTCGTTGCCCCGGCAGTCGCCGAATTTCGTAACTGGACCGGCTTCCAAGGCCTGACGCTGATCGTCGTCCTGTTCTACGTAATACAAATACCATTCTGGATATTGCGCTTTCTGCTAGGGTGGCGCATCGTATTGGACGTTGCGCGAGAACCGGCAGCGGCTGACCGACACCGGTATACGATGCTGCACATCCTGGGCTGGATGGCGTTTTTGAGCGTGCCGTTGGGATTGGGGCAGGTCTATCACGGCCGCCGCGCTTCCGACGCCCCCTTGGTCATTGGCTGCCTGGCGCTCATCACCTGGCTCTATGGCGTGCCCTATTTGTGGGCCACATTGCGGGCTAAGCAAATGCTGTGGGGCCTTGCGCTTTGTGTTCCCCTGAGTGTGGGAGCAACGCTGGTGGGATGGAAACTTTATTTGATGGTCTATCCCAGCGGGTCGGCCGCGCTGGTGCTGCAGGCGTTCCTGTTCGTGCAGGGCGGGGCCATACTTGCCGGATTGGGCACCGGTATTGCGGCGCGGTTGTTCGGCTACCGGCTGATCACGCATGCGCGCCATCAGCAATCAGCAAGTCCAATGGCTCACCACTGTGGCGGCGGCGCGTAGGGCGCTACAGGCGCCGGCGCGCCATAGGTGACCGGCGCTGTCGCGCACGGGTCGCACGGCGGTGGGCAGGCTGGCGGCGGGCAGGCCGGGGCCACCGCTACGGGTTGCGGCTTGGGCAGGCACCATCCGCAGCAGCCACAGCCGACGTTTGTCGAAATGGTCGCCGCAGCGACCAGCAGAAAAGAAATCCTGTTCATCGTTCCGTCTCCTCCCGGAATTGGTCCGTCGATAGAATTACGGCGAGCGGCGACCGATGGTTCATGGTCGCGGTGGGATGCTCGCGCTGCTAACATCGCTTGCGGTTTAGCGCGAACGACTCGCCATACAATCTTGCCCGCAAGTAGACGATGTGCAAACGCAACCGTTGCAGAAAAGCAACATTCGCGGCGACGGACGTGCAGACTGTGCCGGTTGTGCCGCGCGTGGCGGAAATGCGGGATGCGCGCACTGCGGAAGGGTGCCTGGGGTCGAGGCTCGGCCGAGCCCCCAGTTCGTAATATGCTGGGGGCTCGCTGTCGCTCGACCCCAGGCACCGGCCCAACTATCGTTCACCCACTTCAATGTGAAAGATCTCTTTCAGATCGTGCGCAACAGGGCTGTTGTCGGGGTTGGTTGGCATCAGCGGCGCCATGTGCTGCCACCACTTGCGGCAGACGTCGGAGTCGGCAATTGATTGCCAGCGCTCGAGGTCCTCGATCTGCGCGATCGCAAACAAGTCGCTGGTTGCCGTGTCGAGAAAGATCGAGTAGTCGACGACGCCGTGATCTTTGAGCGCTTGCTCCAGCTCCGGCCAAATGGGATTGTGGCGACGGATGTACTCGGCTTCCGCGCCGGGATTCACCTTCATGCGGAATGCAATGCGCATGGTCGCACCCTCGATTTTGCGTGATCCAGACTGTACCAATCAGTGTAGTAGCGTTGATGCACAGAGGCGAGCGGCTGGTCGGGCCAGTGTACTCATCTCGCTCCGCGAGATGTATTTCCTCTCGCGAAGCGAGATGAGTACACTACCTTTATGACCGGCAAGTCACTTCACGGTGTGGTGCACATTGCGATCGGCGTGGTGATCGCCGCGGCCGTGCTGCAAACGTGGCTGGTGCTGGGTTGGATTGTCCCGGTGACGGTGTCGGGCAGCTCAATGGCCACGGCGATGTTGGGGCCGCACCGATTTTATCGCTGCCCCAATTGTCAGCACGAATTCGCGGTCGGGCTCGATCAGCTTCCCTTGGGCGAGAATGCGGTGTGCCCTGATTGCGGCGCGCGACGGGCGGCGGCCGCGCGGACGGATGAGCAGGGCGAGCGGCTGGCGGTGGATCGCACCGCGTTTGCGTGGCGTGTGCCGCGGCGATGGGAAGCGGTTGTGTTCCGCTGTCCGGAAAGCGCGCACGACTTGTGCGTCAAGCGTGTGGTCGGGCTGCCGGGCGAGAGCATCACGCTCGACGACGGCGACGTGCTCGCTAACGGCCAGGTTGTGCGCAAGTCGCTCGCCGAGCAGCGGGCTGTGCGGCAATTGGTCGATGCGGCTGGTAACAATGCGGAAATTCGCACGACTCATTTGGGCGACGTTGAATGTCGTTCGTCGGCGCGGTGGTTGTCAAACGATTCCGCACAACTTGAGTACCATCAACCTAACGATGGACCTATCACGGACGAATTCGGCTACAACCAAGGCGCGGCACCGCCGGCAAATCGCGTGGCGGATGTGATGCTGACGTTTGAGGCGCGGGTCGCCGGAGCGGGGCAGCTTGTGCTCATGGCCCCAAATAACGCCGGTCGCTGCGAATTGATCGCCGACTTTGCGCGGCAGGAAGTCAGGCTGCAGTTGGGCGAGCGCACCGTTGCCAAACGGCCGCTGCCGGTGGCGGCAGTCTCTAGCGGTCGGGTGGTCGAATGGACGTTTTCGCTGTTCGATCAGCAAGTGCTGTTGGCTATTAGCGGCGACGTGGTGCTGACCGAGAAGTGGGACCGCGGCCAACTGTCCCGCGTCGGACCGGGTGCACCCTTGGCGATTGGCGTCCGCGGTTTGTCAGGTGAAATCGGCCGGATCAGGGTGTGGCGCGACGTGTACTATGCCCTGCGGCACAGCGACGGCCGGCAACACGGCGCCGAGCGAAATGGGTCGGTCTCATGGCGGTTGGGGCCGGGCGAATTCTTTGTCCTGGGCGATAATGCGGCGATTTCGGACGACAGCCGCAGTTGGCTTTCCAAAGCGGGACTCGACGCTAAACTGTTAATTGGCAAGCCGTTGGGAGTTCGCTAGCGGCAGGCCAGGCCGGGTGGGGAAGGGCGATCTTGAACGCCGGTTTCAGCGTATAGGCAGATAGTCTATATTTGCCGCCCGCCGGCGAATAATCCTGGGCGGCACGCCGGCGCCCCGTAAAGTGCAACGCCAAGGGGTCGGGACTCTTTTTCGACTGGAGAGTCTGAAACCCACGGCAACGCTTACCAGTCGAAAAAGACTCCCGACCCCGATGTCCAAAACCAAGAAGCCGCCCAAGCCACGGGAAGCGATCCCCAAGCTCTCGATTCAACCGCCCGAGTCGGCCACGGCGCCGGCGGCGCCGTGGTTTCGTGAAACGGTCGAGTCGATCGTGATCGCGTTCGTGCTGGCGTTCTTGTTCCGCACGTTCGAGGCGGAAGCGTTCGTGATCCCGACCGGTTCGATGGCGCCGACGCTGATGGGCCGACACAAGGACGTCTACTGTTCGCAATGCGGTCACCGCTTCCAGGTGACGGCCAGCGAGGAGGAAAGCGAAGAGGCGCTGCAGGCCCGTGTACAACGTGGGCCGCAGGCGGCCGCCGATTTTGAATGCGTGGCGGGCGTGTGTCCGATGTGTCGCTACACGATGCCGATGCGGACGAATCTGCCCAAAGACTGGGTGGTTAATTATCCGGCGGCCGACATCAGGAATCAGAAGTCGTACAACGGCGACCGCATCCTGGTCAACAAATACGTCTACACGCTGGACGACCCGAAGCGTTGGGACATCGTTGTGTTCCATTTTCCCGGCGACGCACAGATGAATTACATCAAGCGGCTGGTCGGACTGCCGGGCGAGACGCTACGCATTTTCCAAGGCGATTTGTTTACGAAGCGTGACGACGCCGGAGCAAAGACGGACTTCCAGATCGAGCACAAGCCGGCGGATAAGGTGCTGGCGATGCGGCAACTGGTGCACGACACCAACTACGATCCGTCGCTGCTGTACACGGCGGGCTGGCCGCTGCGGTGGAGCGGGGCCGACGCGAGCGGCGGGTGGCAAGCCACCGCGGACGCAAGCGGAGAGAACGTGCGGCAACGATATTCGCTCGACAGCAAGGGCGACGACACGAGGTGGCTCCGCTACCGCAACTATGTGCCCGATTTCGCGGTGTGGCAGGAAATAGGTGCGGCCCAGCGGCGCGCGAAAGTGCAGGGCGGTTCGGCCGCGAAGCTTACCGACTCAGGCCCCGATCGCTGGCGGTCGCAGTTGGTGATGGATTTCAACGCGTACAACACGCGGGTCACATTGGGGCAAGCGAAGCAATTTGGCAGTCTGGCCCCGCCGGCGGCACGGATGGGCATCCATTGGGTCGGCGATCTGATGGTGGTGGCCGACGTCGATGTGGAGGCCGCTCGGGGCGAGTTGGTGCTCGACTTGGTCGAAGGCGGACAGCATTTCACCTGCACCATCGACCTCGTCACCGGCCAGGCGAAGCTTGGCGCGGGCGGCCTGGCCGACTATGCGCCGACGGCCAAGACTGTTTTCAACGCGCCCGGCAAGTACCGCGTGGGGTTGGCGAATTTCGACGATCAGTTGATGCTGTTCGTGAAGGAACGCTCGATGCTGATGCCGGACTTCCGCGCCGGGGATGCCGTGAGTTTCGAGGGCGGCACCGCCTACGACGCGGACCTGGTGTTCGGCAACCGCAATCAAATCGCGCCGGAAACGAGCGAGGAAGACCCCGGCGATTTGGCGCCGGCCGGCGTTGGTGCGCGGGGCGCGAAGCTGTCGGTCGATCGGCTGCAGGTGTGGCGCGACATCTACTACATCGCCGACAGCTCGACGAGCCGGCAGAATCATTCGCACTGGCCGATCACGGACCTGACGGACTTGAATGATCAGTTGCCGTTCAACCCCTCGCTGTGGCCGAACTTGCGGAATCGTAATTCGGAGGAATTCCCGCTTACGGCGGATCAGTTTTTCGTGATGGGCGACAACAGCCCGGAGAGCTCCGACGCGCGGCTATGGTTGGAAAACGGACGCGGCGGTGGCAGGCCGGGCGGCCACTACCTGGAGCGTCGACTTTTGATCGGCAAAGCGCTGTGCGTCTATTGGCCCCATTCGTGGAACCGCATCCCTGGCACGCCGATCCCGTTCCCGCTGTTTCCGAATTTTGAGGATATGAGATTAGTAAGATAGAAGCTATTAGCTATTGGCTGTTAGCTATTAGCCAGAATTGGATTGGCTAAAAGCTAGTAGCTAACAGCTAAAGGCTTCCCGCGTCATGGAGGACGTTCACGGTGACCCTGCTTAAAGTTCGTGGGTTGGTGAAGACTTATGGGCGTCGGCGCGTGGTGGACGGCGTCGACTTCGAAGTGCATCCGGGCGAGATTGTCGGTCTGTTGGGGCCGAACGGGGCGGGCAAGACCACGACGTTTCGCATGGCGTGTGGCTTGATCGATCCGGACGCGGGCCGCGTGACGCTGGCCGGTGAGGATGTCACGAATTGGCCGATGTTCCGCCGCGCCAAAGAAGGCGGCATGGGCTATCTGTCGCAGGAGTCGAGCGTCTTTCGCAAGCTGTCGGTGCAGAAGAATTTGCTCGGCGTGATGGAAATGCTCGGCATGAGCCGCAAGGTGCGCAACCGGCGTGCCGACTCGCTGATGGAGCAATTTGGCATCACGCACCTGCGCCGCAGCAAGGCGATGTCGCTCTCCGGCGGCGAGCGGCGGCGGCTGGAGATTGCCCGCACGCTGGTGTCCGATCCGCAGCTGATCCTGCTCGACGAGCCGTTCACCGGCATCGACCCGGTGACAATCGACAACATTCAATCGATCATCCGCGACCTGCGCGATCGGGGCATTACGATCCTGATCACCGACCATCAGGTCCGCGAGACGCTGGAAATCACCGACCGCAGTTACGTGATCCGCGGCGGGCAGGTGCTGTGCCACGGCCGGCCGCGGGAAGTGCTCAATCATCCCGAGGCCCGCAAGTATTACTTCGGCGAAGGTATGGCGGAGGGGTTCAGCGGCGCAGCGTAGTGAGGTTGGCGTTGCGAGCTAAACCGCCCTTCGACAAGCTCAGGACCGAATGGCAAGCTGTTGTCGGCCTGTTTGATGGTTTTTGCATGCGCCGTTAGAATGGCTGCATGTCTTGCCACGTGTTCTTAATTGCAGGCGTTGAGTCCCTCCGACCTTGGCCGGACGGCATCGACTGGCCGGTGACATTCGGCTACTTGGCGCTCGTCGTGGCTCTGCCGGCGCTGGGGTACTTCTTCATGGTGCTCGATTATCGCGCCTATTTGCGGTCGCTGCGGCGGGCGCTGATGGTGGTGTCCAGCGTTCGATATTCCCTGGAATTGCCCGAGTGGGTTCGCAAGAACACGCCGCGGTGCATTCTGGCCCTGGGGCTTACGCTGCCCTGCACGCAGGAAGAAATCCTGGCCGCGTATCGGCGGAGGGTCAAGCAGCTGCATCCGGATCGCGGCGGCGACCGGCGGAAATTCTTGCGCTTGCAAGCGCATTTCGAGCAAGCGATGGCGCTTGTAAATGACGAATGACGGATGGCGACGTAAGGGCCGACTTTCTCGCCATTCGTCATTCGGAAATTCGTCATTCGTCATTCAAGCCGGCTTCGCTCCCGGCCGGCCCGATTCGACGACGAACGACGCCCGCGTGATCGCCGGCGCGCCGGGTTTTGTAATGTCTTCGACGGCGCGGTAATCGGCCCGCAGTGTGTTCGGCGTCATGGTGCAGCGGACGTAACCGCGCTCGCGATTGTAAAACTGCACGCATTGGTTCTCGGCCAAAATGGTTTCCCGGTCCTTGGGATTCGCGACGCCATTGCCGCCGCTGGAGATCGACGTGCCGACAAATTCCGCGGCCACGATGGGCGTGTCGGCCTGGCGGTCGTCCACGCGAAGATTATTAACCCAGTTCGAGTGGATGTCGCCCGTCAGCACAACCGGATTAGAAACCTGGCGGTCCTGGAGGAACTGCACGAGCCGCTGTCGCTCGTGCGTGTAGCCAGTCCACTGATCCATCGAGAACTCCTCGCGCTCACCCGCCTTCTGGTCGACCATGCCCATCATCACCTGCTGGGCCAGGACGTTCCATTTGGCGGGCGAGCCGGCTAGCGACGATTGCAGCCATTCCCGCTGCCGCTCGCCGAGCAGCGAGTTTTTCGACGAAAGCGCTTCCTCGTTCAGCCGGCCGTACCTGTCGTTGTTCGGCTGGTCGGTGCGGTATTGGCGCGTGTCGAGCATCAGGAATTCGGCGAGCCGGCCGTAGGGAAGTTTGCGATACAGTTGCATGTCTGGGCCGTGCGGCAGCGATGTGCCCCGCAGCGGCATGTTCTCGTAATACGCCTGATAGGCATGTGCACGGCGGATAAGAAAGTCGGCCGGGCTGACGCCTTTCTCTTCCGAAATGTCGTTTGCACAGTTGTTGTCGAACTCGTGGTCGTCCCACACCAGGATCCACGGGCAGCGGGCGTGCATCGCCTGCAGCAGCGGATCGGATTTGTATTGCGCGTGGCGGACGCGGTAGTCGTCGAGCGACATGATTTCTTCGCCGACGTGCTTGCGGATCCGCGCATGTTCTTTGTCGGGGTCCATTCCCTTGTATTCGTAGATGTAATCGCCCAGGTGACACACCAGGTCGAGCTCATCCTGGGCCATGTGCTCGTACGCGGTGAACAGACCGTGCTCGTAGTGCTGGCAGGAGGCGAACGCGAAGCGCAGCTGGGACGGGCTAGCGGCGGGCGGGGGCGTGGTCCGCGTGCGGCCGATCGGGCTGTCGGCGTCGCCCGCCCGGAAGCGGTACCAGTACCAGCGATCGGGCTCGAGGCCGTTCACCTCGACGTGCACGGAATGTCCGAGCTGCGGCGTGGCGGGCGACGTGCCGCGGTGCAGCACGTTGCGCATCGCTTCGTCACCGGCAATTTCCCATGTTACATCGATATTCTCGGGCTCAATTCCGCCGCCCGGCTCGAGTGGCCTGGTCGCCAGGCGCGTCCACAGCACGACGCCGCGGTCGGAGGGGTCGCCGGAGGCCACGCCTACGCCGAACGGATTGGCGGAGAACTTCGCGGCGCTAGTCGCCCCTGTAGCCCTGCGACCGAGCCAGGGGACGGCGGACAGGCTGGCGGCGTACGCCAGGAACAACCGGCGACTGATGCCGCCTTCATAACGGACCGCGTCGTGAAGCTTTGTGAGGTCGAGCATCGGGATGAATCCTCGTAGGCAAGCGAGTTGGCACGAATTGACCGGACGTTCGCGCTACTGACAGTCTAATGTTCCGCGTGAATTTTTGAAGAAGCGTTCGATTCGCTGACGTTTTGCAGCGGGCACCGTTGAGTCATTGGCTCGCGGCGATTTCGCGCCCACCATCATGATAGCACGATCATGATAGCTGCTCTTGTTCGGCCGTGGAATCGCTTGTAATATCGTCGCCCCCAATACCTCCTACCATACTGAAGGATGCAACACCGATGATCGAGCGAGCGACCACATTGGGCCAACTGGCGGAACTTGTCGGCGGGCGGGTCGAGGGCGATCCGGCCGTCGTGCTTCGTGGTGCGGCGCCACTGGGCTCGGTGCAGGCGCATGAGATCACGCTGATCGATCAGCCGGAACGGGTGAAGCAACTGGCGGCGACACAGGCCGCGGCGGCGGTCGTGCCCGAGAAGCTGGAGTGGAATTCGGTTGGGGGCGGTGTGGCAGTGATCCGCGTGGCCGATGTTCACGCGGCGTTTAAGCAGATTATGCTGCACTTTCGTCCGCCGCGACGGCAGCCGGTGATCGGCGTCAGCTCGCACGCGTTCGTCAGTCGGTCGGCCCGCTGGGGAAAGGGCGTCAGCATTCATCCCGGTGCGACGATCGGCGACGATTGCCAGATCGGCGCCGGCTCGACCATCCTGCCCGGCGCTCACTTGCTGGCCGGCTGCGTCGTCGGCCGCGAGGTGACGATTGGGCCGGGGGCCGTGCTCTACGAGAACACGGTGGTCGGTGATCGATCGATCATTCACGGCAACGTGGTGCTGGGTTGCAACGGCTTTGGCTATTCGCAAGCCGGCGGGCGGCATGTTCCGGCTGCGCAGCTTGGTTTCGTGCAAATCGGCAACGACGTGGAGATTGGCGCCGGAACGACGGTCGACCGCGGCACGTACGGAGCGACGGCAATCGGCGACGGCACGAAGATCGACAACCTGGTGCAGATCGCCCACAACTGCCGCATCGGGCGGCACAACTTGATCTGTTCACAGGTTGGCATCGCTGGCAGCACGACGACGGGCGACTACGTGGTGATGGGCGGCCAGGCGGGCATCCGCGACCACGTGCACATCGGCACGGGCGCGATGCTCAGCGCGATGGCCGGCATCTCGAACGACGTGCCGGACAAAGCCGTGATGATGGGCATCCCGGCCACGCCGGAACGCGAACAAAAGCTCAAGCAGGCGGCGCTCGCCAAGCTGCCCGAGATGCGAAAGGAATTCAAAGAGCTCCGCGCGACAGTCGCTGAATTGGAAAAAATCGTAGCGGGCAATCCTGGCCAAGTACGCCGCACCGATCATGCCGCCTGATCGAATCGAGCCACAAAGTACACGAAGGACACGATGATGATAAACAGATGAGAGATGAATGATGAAGGATTCAATCGCTTACACCTCGGCCGTGATCTCTCATCCTTAGTCTCTTATCTACCATCCTGCATTCTTCGTGCACTTCGTGTTCTTTGTAGTTAATTGCGACAACATGGAACAAAGCCTGACAATTCGAACTATACCGGGCACCCGCCGCATTGGATTGTTGGCGGCTTGGGGGCGGCTTCCGGTGCTCGTGGCCGAGGCGCTGCGGCGGCAGGATCTTCATGTCAGTTGCCTGGGCGTCGTCGACATGGCCGATCCGATATTGCAGGAAACCTGCCAGGATTTCAAATGGGTTGGCTGGGGGCAGCTCGGCGGGGCGATCAAGTTTTTTCACCGCTGCGGCGTGCGCGAGGCCACGATGGCCGGCAAGTTTCACAAGGCGCTGTTGTATCAACCGGGCGTGTGGTGGCACCATCTTCCCGATTGGAAGTTCATCAAAACGTTCTATCAGTACTTCATCACGCACCAGCGTGACAACATGGACGACACGCTGCTGGGCGCGCTGGCCGACGCCTTTTCGCGAGACGGCGTCGAGTTTCGCCCGGCGACCGATTTCGCGCCTGAGTTGCTAGTGAAGCCGGGCCAGTTGGCGGGCCGGCCGCCGTCGGCCAAACAACAGACCGACATTGAGTTCGGCTGGGACGTTGCCAAGCAGCTGGGCGCGCTCGATATCGGGCAGAGCGTGTGCGTGAAGAACCGGGCGGTGATCGCTGTGGAGGCGGTGGAAGGCACCGACGCGTGCATTCTCCGCGCGGGCGACCTATGCAAGAAAGGCGATTTCACGATCATCAAGGTGGCCAAGCCGCAGCAGGACATGCGGTTCGACGTGCCGACGGTGGGCGTGCGGACGCTGCGGACGATGGTGGCGGCGGGGGCCCGCGTGCTGGCCATTGAAGCGGGCCGCACCATTCTGTTGGACGATGCCGAGTTCCGGCGGTTTGCGGAATATCACAAGCTGTCGATCGTCGCGCTGGCCGGCCGGCCGGCTTCTGTGGCCGCGGCGTGAATCGGCCCGCGTGGTGGTTTCCTCTCGCGGCTTGGCCGTGAGCTTCGCCGAACGGGGCGAGAGGAGTACACTAACCTGATGGCAGTGAAGCAGCCACCAGGCAGCATCCAGTTTCAATGGCCGGCGGGAGCGGCGGAGTCTCCGCGCACGATGGACGGTGCGCAGCGATCCACAACGCTGCCCCGATCGGGCTTTCGCCGCGGGCTGTGGTGGGGAAGTTACCTGTCGGCTTGGTGCGCCGTTGTTGTATTGACAGTGGCGGCCGCAATGCAAATCTTCTACCACGACGGCGTGCTGCCACTTGTCTGGGTGAGCTCCTTCACGCGGTATGTGTATCTGCCGGCATACCTGTGCGTGGCGTGGGCGGCGTGGCAGCGGCGGTGGGTTCTGCTCGCGGCCGGATCGGCGGTCGTCGCCTGCCACGTGACGTGGATGGTGCCGGACTTCGTGCGCGACCGCCGGTTCGACGCGCCGCCCAGGACCGCCGCCAGCGCGTCGCCGACGTTGCGCGTGTTTTTTGCGAACGTGGCTGCCAACAACAACGAGCATCAGGCGCTGCTGGACGAGATTGCCGCGGCCGACCCGGACGTCGTCATGCTGGCGGAGTTTAGCTGGCCGTGGCACATCACGTTCAAGACCGCGCCCATCATGGCGCCCTACAAATATGGCACGGGCTGGCTGTCATCGCACATCGGCTCGATCAACGTGTTTTCCAAGCTGCCACTGAAGCTGGAACAGCAGGACTGGAGCACCGGCCGGCCGATGCATACGGTTGAAATTCAACTGGGCACACAGACGCTGCGGCTGACTGGTTTGCACGGGCCGCGTCCGGTCGCAGATCCGAGATACAATTACTACGGCTATTGGAACGTGATGCTTCCAAAGCTGATGGACGAGCGGGGACCGCTTGTCATCGTGGGCGACTTCAACGTAACGGAACATTCGCGGGTGTACGGGCAACTCGCGGCCGATCGATTGCGCTCGGCCCACGACGATCGCGGTCGCGGCTGGGCGAGCACCTGGCCGAACGGCCAATACTGGCTGCCGCCGGTCCGCATCGATCAAGTGTTTGTTTCCCCCGAGATCGAATGTGTGCGAATCGTCGAGGGAGAAGGCCGAGGATCGGACCACAAGCCGGTCATTGTCGACGTGCGGATTCGGGAACCAGCGGGAGCGTCGGCCGTTCGATCGGCCGAATAACGGCCAGTGTGGCTGGCGATTGAACGCCCCCTGGGCTGTGAAGCAGCGTCGGGCTGCTACGCTTTCTGGTCAGCGGGTTTTCCCGCTTGCCGTAGCCTAGCAACGAAGGCAACAGCTGCTTTATCCGCTGTAAAGCATTGACAGTCAGACGGTTACGACAAATGCTCCAGGCGGGTGGCCGCGTCGGCAAAATCGTAAAAAAATGCGCGTGGCGCAGGCGAAACGCCGTTTTCCCCGCTTTTGTGATTCATTTCGTTGAGCTATCCAGCACACTGGCTACAATGGGCGGTAGAGGTTCGGCCCGCGCAGGCACGTTCTGCGCGCGGTTCGAGGTGTCGACTTTTTTGGGCACTCTGGAAGAGGCGCCAGTGAGACCGAGCACGTTGGGCATTCCCTTTGCGGCACGTTAAGTGTCGGACGTGACTACCGTTCTCGCCCGAAAGATGCGGTCCAACGGCGAACGATTCGGCGACGGGGCTCGTCGAAGTGTCCGTACAGAGAAGATTTGGCTCAGCCAAACGTAGCTCCCTCCATTGAGTCTCTCCTGACATTAGCTCCGGAAAATCCCGAGAGCTGGGTCTTAGGGTCTAATCCGAAAGTGAATCGGATCGCGCGCCACGTGGAGCGCGCCGCCGACGTGGAATGCACGGTCCTCGTGAGCGGCGAGACCGGCACCGGCAAAGAACTGTGGGCTCGCCTGTTGCACCGCCTGGGCCCGCGGCGCGATAAGCCCTTTGTGCCGGTCAACTGCGCGGCCCTCACCGCCACGCTGGCGGAAAGCCAATTGTTCGGTCACGAGAAAGGCGCGTTTACCGGCGCGGCCGGCCGCAGCTTGGGCGTGTTCCGCGCGGCTGAGGGCGGCATCGTGTTCCTGGACGAAGTCGGCGAGATGCCGATGGAGCTGCAGCCGAAATTGCTCCGCGTTCTGCAGCAGCACGAAGTGACTCCGGTCGGTGCGGCGGTGCCCGTGCATCTTAACGTGCAAGTGGTGGCCGCCACGAACCGCGATCTGGAAATCGAGGTGGCGGAAGGCCGCTTCCGCGAGGACCTGTACTACCGGTTGAACATGGTGGAATTCCGGGTGCCGCCGCTGCGGCATCGCGTGGACGACATTCCGAGCTTCGTCGATTATTTTTCGCGCAAGTTTGCCGTGCGTTACCAGCGGCCGCTGTGGCAGCCAAGCATCGAAACGTTGCGGCAGTTCTGCGAGTATCAGTGGCCGGGCAACATCCGCCAATTGGCCAACATCATCGAGCAGGCGTACGTGCTCGATTGCGAGCCGCGGCTGCCCGAGCGGCCGGGGAATCGGCGGCTGGGTGAAGCGGCCTTGCCGATGATGAACCTGGGCCAATTGCGGCGGATCGCGGTGCGTCAGGCGCTCCGCGCCACCCAGGGCCACAAGGGCCGGGCGGCGCGGCTGTTGGGTGTGCATCCCAACACGATGACCCGCCTGCTGGCGCAAATCCGCGGCGAGGAGTCGGGTGCCGAACGATCGAACGCCGATCCGTCTTAAGTCAACATAGTGCCGTCGTGTGCCACTGGCTTTGCCAGTGATTTCTTTTCGCGTGACACGCACGTCTGACGGTTTCTGTCCATTTCGTTCAGACTTGTTCTCAAAACACTGGCGGAGCCAGTGGCACACGAGTAGGATGCCTTCAGGCGGATTGACCGCAGGGAATTCTGGCCGTGAATGATCAACACGTGGGTGCCTATGAATTGGGCCCGCTCTTGGGCGCCGGCACCGTAGGGGCCGTGTATCGAGCCCGGCATCGCGAGACGGGCCAGGCAGCCGTCGTGAAACTGCTGCAAGCCGAAACGGCGGCCGAGCCGGAAGTGCAGCGGCGGTTCGTCCGCGAAGTGGCCATCGCCGAAAAGCTCGACCATCCGAACATCGTCCGCCACTACGACTGCGGCCTGTGCGACGATCGAATTTACTTCGCGATGGAGCTGGTCGAGTGCGGCACGCTGAAAGACGTGCTCAAGCGGCGGGGCACGCTCACCTGGCGCGAAGCCGTGGCCGTCGCGATTCAGGTTTGTGATGCGCTGGAGCACGCCCACCGACTGGGCATCATCCATCGCGACCTGAAGCCGGCCAACCTGTTTCTGGCGGCCGACGGCAAGGTGAAGATCGGCGACTTCGGGCTGGCCCGCGACCTGCACTCCCACCGGCTGACGCTGGAAGGCCAGACGGTGGGCACGTGCCGCTACATGCCGCCGGAGCAGATCGCCGGCGAGGCCGAGCTGACAGGCGCGGTCGATTTGTACGCGCTGGGCTGCCTGATCTTCGAGATGCTGGTGGGCCGGCCGCCGTTCGACGGCAACACGATCATCCAGATCTTCGAGGCCCACCTATACAACGAACCGACGCCGCTGGTGTCGCTGGTGCGCGATTGTCCGCAGGACCTATCCGAGCTGGTGCTGCTGCTGTTGGCGAAAAAGCCGGAGGAACGGCCGCAGAATGCGGCGGAAGTACAAGTAGCGCTGGCGGACATTTTGAGTGGCCGACCGATGCGGCTGGCCGCGCGGCCCACGGGAGAAATGTCCGATGATTTAGCAGCCACGGCTACCGACTTGCCGAACCTCGCCATGCGCCTCCACACCGACGAGCGAATTCACGCACCCGCATTGCCGAAATCCCGCACGCTCGTCGCGCTAGTCGCGATCATCGTTGTGATCATCGTCACAATCGCCGTCGCGTTGATGCGGTAACGACACGAGATTTCATGCGGCCGGCGGGTATCCCTCGTTTCCAGTCATCGCGGCGCGCTAGTTCTCAACACCCACGCTCCATTTTTCATTACGAATTGGTGCGGCTTTGCTGTATTATGAGAGATGTACTGGCAGGTGCCGGCAGCGGGAGTTTGGAGTTCGGTTGATTCAACGAGGCCCCTGATGAAGAGCGGACGCGGGCGGATGGTGGCGATGTGGACGTGGTGCGCGGCGGCGGTCGTTGCATCTTCCAGCGCGTGGGGCCACCACCAGCAAACGCAAGACTTATTGAACGATGAGGCGGCCTACGACTTCGATCTCACGCCGTATAATCTCGAGTTGCGGCAATACGTGCAGATGCCGGCCGGCAGCCCCAACATCATTTCGATGACGACGCGGTTGGGCGATCCGCGACTGTACGTCACCACGCAGGAAGGCCGGGTGCATCTCATCAACCCCGGTGCGGGCGGGACCGGAACGCCCAGCACGTGGTTTAATATCACGACTGTTACCACGCTGTCTGGCAGTTCGGGCCAGCAGGGGCTTCAGTCGGTCGCCTTCCACCCGGACTTCGACAAGGTTGGGCAGCCCGGCTACGGTAAGTTTTACGCCACGCTTTTGCGGACAACCGCCAGTAATGCGGGGACCCCATATTTGGGCACGACACCCGGAGTGACGGTCGACGGAGTGTTGGCCGAGGTCACGTACAACCATGGGGCGAATACGTTCGGCAGCTACCGGGAGCTGTTTCGCGTGAAGATGCCAGTAAATGATCACCCGATCAAACAGGCCCGGTTCAATCCATACTCCAAGCCGGGCGATGAGGACTACGGCCTGTTGTACATGACGCACGGCGATTCGAACTCGCAACATTCGCCTGGTGATTATCCGCAGTATCTCGACAACGCGCTGGGCAAGATGATCCGCGTCAATCCGCTCGACCCGGACGGCGCGGGCACGGCCCGCTATTCGATTCCGGCGACCAATCCGTTCGCGAACTACAGCGGCACAACGCCGGCCGGGCATTCCACCGTGCTGGGCGAGATTTTCGCGTACGGATTCCGCAATCCGCATAACTTTTCGTTCAATAAGGACGACAACGGAAACGTTCACATCTTGGTTGGCAATATCGGACGTGCCAACGTCGAAGAGGTAGATTTGGCGGTAGCGGGCGGCAACTACGGCTGGCCGAAACGCGAGGGCCCGTTTATCGAAGATCAGGTTCCGACGCAAAACCCGTCGCCTCCAAATCCTGGATCAGCAGGCAGCAACTATGGCTATATCGAAGGCACTTCGCCCCTGCCGTCGAACGAGGCCAGTTTGACGGACGGCTACGGAAAACGCAACACCTACCCGGTCTCGCAATTCGATCATAACGCGGAGTATGGTCGGTACTCGTCGGACAGCTCGATCGCCAGCGGGTTTGTAATTCGCAACGGCAGCGATCCCAATTTGCACAACCAAATCATCTTCAACAATTTCCCCGAGCACGACAGCTTCGCCTATCACGCCGACTTCGACGAAATGCTGGCCGCAGTGAATCAGCTCGATCCCAATGACACGAGCCGCGACGAACCTGGCGAGCTGACGTATGCGCTGCCGCACGTCATACATCTGGCGCTCGACCACGACAACAATTCAAGCACTCCGGCACAGATCTACGACGATTTCAACGCCATGCTGAACTTCGACGATCTGATACCCCCACCTTCAATCACGCGCAACGACGGCCGCTACGGCGAAGGCGTCTTCGGCGAAATGTATATTTCGACGAAGCAGCGGAACGGCGTCATCTATCTCGTGACGAATTCGGTGCCGCTGGCGGGCGATTACAATAAGGACCGCGTCGTCGACACGGCCGACTATGTGATGTGGCGCGATACCGAGGGCGCGACCGGCTATCACCTGGCAGCCGATGGCAACGGCGATGCCGTCGTCGATGGCTTGGACTACACCGTGTGGCGGAGCAACTTCGGCAAGGTGTGGTCGGGATCGGGCAGCGGGAGTGGAGCGGCGATCGCTGTTCCGGAACCGAGGGCGCTGATGCTGGGCTGCACGGGAACTTTTGCTCTTCTGGCCGCTCGCCGCCGAAAATGTCGGCGGTAATCTTTATTATTCCCCCTTAATCGCCTCGCGGGCTTTGATGCGCAAGTCGTCACTGGTCCAGCCGTGACGCTCGGCGTCGAGTAGCAGGCGCTTTTGCAGGTGGAGTGGCAACCTGGCGACCGCAGCGTGGGCGGACCAGGAGAGGCTCGGCCGGCGGTTTTCGATCGGCACGCGGCGGGCCACCGAGGCGTAGCGGCTGAGCATTTCGGTCGAGAGCGTGCCTTCGCACATTTGGGAAAACGTTTCGCCGAAGTGGTCCTCGCCAGTGTTCATGAGGTCGCCGATCCACCACGGCCCGGCCCGTTGGCACCACAGCGCGAATTGCAGCGGGCCCTTCCACTCGGGCAGCTCCGGCTTGCCGGCGATCCGCACGCCGACCGACGTGAAGTAAAACGGACCGACGGAAATTTTGGGAGGTGTGGGCATGGGGAGCAATTCTACAGAGGGTGGCATGCCTTCGCCGCGACGCGGCGTAGGCATGTTTGTGCCAATTCAGACATGCTTACGCGGCGGCGCCGCGAAAGCATGCCACCCCGCCGGCCGTTGTGATCGCGTTTCCAGACGTATAGTATGAGAAGCATGTCCGACTTCGCAACTTCACCGACGCCCTGGGGCCAGTTTCCGCAGACGCGGTTGCGGCGGCTGCGGCGGCACGATTGGTCGCGGCGGCTGGTGGCCGAGAGCCGGCTATCGGTCGACGACTTGATTTGGCCGCTGTTTGTGCACGAGGGCACTCAGCGGCGCGAGGCCGTGGCGTCGATGCCGGGGGTCGAGCGGTTGTCGATCGACCTGGCTGTCGAGGCGGTGGGTACGGCCGTCGAGCTCGGCATCCCGGCCGTGGCATTGTTTCCGGTAACGGAGCCCGCCAAGAAGTCGACCGATGGGGCCGAGGCGGTGAACCCGGATAATCTCGTCTGCCGGGCTGTGCGTGCGGTGAAGAAGGCCCACGGCGATGCGATCGGCATCATCTGCGACGTGGCGCTCGATCCCTACACGAGCCACGGCCACGACGGACTCGTGCGCGATGGTTACGTGGTGAACGACGAGACGGTGGCCGTGCTCTGCCGGCAGGCCGTGGTGCAGGCCGGGGCGGGGTGCGACGTGATCGCGCCGTCGGACATGATGGACGGGCGCGTGGGGGCCGTGCGGCGGGCGTTGGATGAGGCTGGGTTCGACGGCGTGAGCATCATGGCTTACGCGGCAAAGTATGCGTCAGCGTTCTACGGGCCGTTTCGCGAAGCGCTCGGTTCGGCGACCAGCCTCGGCGGCGCCGATAAGCGCACTTACCAGATGGATCCGGCCAACACGGACGAGGCGCTTCGCGAAGTGGCCCTCGACATCGCCGAGGGGGCCGACATGGTGATGGTCAAGCCGGGGCTGCCGTATCTCGACGTCGTGCGGCGGGTTGTGGAAACGTTCGGCGTTCCGACGTTTGCGTACCAGGTGAGCGGCGAATACGCGATGCTCCTGGCGGCCGCCAATAACGGTTGGCTGGACCTGGACCGGGCCATGCTGGAAAGCCTGTTGGCGTTCAAGCGGGCCGGGGCCGACGGCGTGCTGACATACTTCGCGCCCGACGCGGCCCGACTGATTCTTGGTCCGTAGTCCGCGGTCCGTGGTCCGTGGCAGAATCGTCGCAACGGACAGCGGACAGCGGACCTTCTGACCGATTGTGCCGAGATTAACGGCTCGGGTGGCGTTCGCCTGCACCCATTCTTGCCGCGTTCAGCCAGCCGAAAACCTAGACTTTCCCAGTGCGGGTCGATCCGGAAATATCGGCCGTATCTTCGCGAAAAAAGTGGGTGCACCCATGTTTCAGCCAAGACTTTTGAAGAAGTGGACGGACGAGCAAATCGAACAGATGCGGGACTCGATTTTTGTGGCCGAGCATCGGCTGGCCGAACTTCCGCTGTTTGCCGACGAGGCATTAATTCGCATTCTCGACAAGCACCCTCGGAAGGACCTGGGTGTGAACACGATGGGCAGCGACCCGGCCCACCGTACGGACTGGCAGGAAGGGGAAGTGGGCGAACTGGATGGTCGCACGCTGCTGGAGATCACCAAGCGCGGCCGATTGTGGCTGAATGTGCGGCGGGTGATGGACCACCACCCCGAGTTCCACGAGATCGTCAACACGCTGTACGACGAGCTGGAAACGTTGTGCGGCGAAGGTATGTTCAACCGCTCGGCCAACCTCTTGATCTCCTCGCCCACGGCGATGGTGTATTACCATCTCGACTGCCCGGCCAACATGCTGTGGCACATCCGCGGTCAGAAGCGGGTGTGGGCTTATCCGCTAGAGTCGGGCATCGTGTCGCCGGAAACAATCGAGGCGGTGCTGACCGGCGAAGCGTCGGAGGAGCTGGCTTTCCGCAAGGAATTCGATCGCCACGCCAAGGTCGTCGACCTGCAACCGGGGCAGATGATCACCTGGCCGCAGCACACGCCGCATCGCGTGGTCAACACGAACGGCTTGAACGTGTCGCTGTCGACCGAGCACATGACGCAGCGGGCGCTGCGGAAGAACAACGTGTATCTGGCGAACCGTCATTTCCGCCGGATGTTCGGCCGGGGATTCACGTCGACCCGGATCGAAGGACCTGCGGCGGCCCTCAAGGAAGCGGCGATTCGCATTGTGCGTCGGCTGCCGATCGTGCGGCCGCAACAGCCACAGGGGTTCAAATACCCAATCACTTTTCAGGTGAATCCGCGTGTGCCGAATGGTGTGCGGCCGCTCGACCTCTCGCATCCGGCGACTACGCCACTGGGTGTTTCAACCATCGATCTTCCGGCGGACGAAGTGCCGATTCTGAGCTAATTGCAGGGCGAGTCGAGTTTCCACGAGACCACCTAGCGACGTCAACATTGGTGGGTCTCGTGAGAGTCGACCCACCCTACGGCCGCGCTCGATTCCGAGCCTGTTTTCTGCACCAATCTGGTGGCGGTTCACCCGCATGGTGACGTTCTTCGGATGTCTTTGACTGGCAAGGGCTTAGCGCGACGCTAGCAATGCCGTCTCCCTGTTCCAGTGAATCGCCCGCATGTCGGCCCGCCGGGCATTTCTTTTCGGCCGCGACTGCAAGTTGTTTGGCGCGAGCGTGTTGCGAATCGCGTCGGACTATTCGGTAGAGGCGGCACAACAATCGCGTATTGAACGCCCGGTTAAGAGCGCCGATCGCATGGTGCGATCGATCGCGCCCGGGGACCGTCTACCCGCGCGCGAGCCGTGAATAGTACGGGACAGTTTGGGCACCGGAAAGGAGTTGCATCAATGAGTCATAAGCAACAGTACGAAGCCATGGATGCGGACTACAGCACCGAGAGCTTTCGCACGACTGAGCGATTTGAGAGCGCCAAGCGGCGGCCGCCGACGATGGGCCGTGGCCGCGGCAAGGCTCCGCAATCGTTCAATGGCATGCACCGTCGCCGTCGACGCAAGATTACGTGGTAGCGCACCGGACAGATGGTCGGGTTGCGCTATTGCTGCGCTTGATGGTTGACCGTGCCGCTTGCGGAGTCGATTCGGCTGGTGGCGCGCGCTGAAACAGCGAGCGCCCGAGGGGCGATCCGCAAAGCGGAAAGGGAAAGAGACGAGGCAGCGGTGCACGTCCGCGAGGCGGGAACGTTGCGCGATGGCGCGACCCCAGCTCGCGTGAGGCGTCCATGGGACCTGGATGCTGACCGGCGGGCGGCAGAGTGAACGACAGCATTGATTTACGGCCAGCGGGCACGTGCGCGGTTGGGGCAGCCGCCAGCGCGCCGGGTCCGGCTGCATTTGGGATGGGCGAATTTCATGAGTGAATTGCAATCGAGTGTGCCGGTGACGTTGGTGTCGCCGGGCTCCTCAGCGACGAACGGTCGCCACGCTCCGGCTGCGCTGCACCTGTGCCTCGTGGTGTCGATGTCGCCGCGACGAGCGCAGCTGTTGGTTCGCGCGGCACACGACGAGCAGTGGGCGACGATTTTGTGCAATACGGCGGAGGACGCGCTGCGGCAATCGGTGCGTCAGCGGGTCGATTTGGCCTTGGTGGATTTGCAGTCGGCGCTGCCTGCGCAGGAGCGGGTGTTGCGGGTATTGGTCGAGCAGTTGGCGGCGCGCAACGGCCCGCTGTTGGCCGTGTGCGGCAAGCCGGACGACACGACGGGCGAAGTCTGGTCGAGGCAGTTGGGCGTGTGGATGTATCTGCCTGGCGTCGATAGCCAGAGCGACATCGCCCTGCTGTGCGGGGAAGCACGAAACATTTTGCAGAAGCTCACAAGCCCGCCGGCGCGGGTCGCCAGGTAGCGGGCGGGGCGGAGTGGCAGTGAATGCCATTTTGAATACATCGCATTGAAGCACCGGACAACTGGAAGAAAGGGTCAAACCATGCGTCCGTCTTTATCCACGGATTTTGACGAAGAGGAAAACGAAGTGAGGTTCGAGCGCGACCTCGAATCGCGACCGGAACGAGCGAACCGGCCGAACGCCAGTCGGCGCGTGAGAGTGCGTGCCGCTGCAAAGCGCAATCGCTCGAACGACGTGGCGAAGCGGGGCATGCACCAGCGGCGCCGCAAGCGGTTCAGTTGGTGAAGTCGGGGCGGCAAAGCTGCGTCGAGCGGTGGACGATTTGCTGTTCATCGCCGGCGAACGGACGCCGTAACGCACGAGGAATTTCGCGCAAGGCCAGGCGCATTGGATGGGCAAGACATTGACGGACACTTGAACGACCTCCCGCGCGGCAATTCCGGCGGCAGCAACACGAAGCAGAGTGGCACAACTCGAGGATGACAATCATGCTGTGGCAGCGTTTGACGGCGTTGGCGGTTATGGGCGGAATGCTGATCGGGCTCGTAGCGACGGGGACGTTCGACGCCCGCTGCGACGCCGCGACCATTTCGTATGGAAATTTTGGTCCCGTTTCGCCGGGCGTCTCATTTATCGACGTCACCGAGTCGTCGGGGACCGACCCGGTTCCGCTCTACGGCCCGCCCTCGCTGTTCGTTACCGGGTTGGATTTCAATCCGACCAGTTTCGTGTCGACGTCGAGCAACGGTTCAACGGATATCACCGACGGACAATTGAACTATACGGTGATGGGCAGCGGCAGCGGGGCGAATGCCGTAGGAATCTCGTCGATTATTGTCTCCGAATCGGGCGATTACACGTTAGCCGGAGCCGGAACCAACGTTACTCAAGTGCTGGCCGGCGCCATCGTTCAGGCGACCGTCAGGCAGATCAATGGTGTCGATGTCGCGCCGTTTAATTTGACGCCCGTGAATGCGTCGTTCGGTGATAGTCTGCCGCCACAAGAGGTTGTACATCCGTGGTCGCTGGGCTTGACGATGAATGTGGCGGCTCAAATGGCCAGCCTTGGTTATAGTCCCTCGCAGAAGGCGACGAAGATCGACGTGGCGATCGACAACCAACTGTTGTCGTTCAGCGAGACGGGCACCACGGCCTTCATCGCCAAGAAGGATTTTCGCGTCAAGATCGAGACCGACGGCGTAATTCCCGAGCCGGCGACGCTGCTGCTCGTGCTGAGCGGTTGCATCGGAATAGCGGCCGTAACCGGGCGCAAAGCGCGTTGACATCGTTGCGGCGGGCTCGCGCCACTAACGCGGCGAGCGCATGCCGCCCGTGCGGGCCACGTCTTCTTGCGGTCGGCGGAGCTTGACCAGCGGATCGCCCAGCAATTGGTACATCCACACGTGCTCGCGGCGTTCGGCCGCCAGGTCGGCGCGGGCCGGACTCAAGTTCTCGGCGAGCGAATCGAACGAGATGCGTAGTGCGTCGTCGGCTGCCGGCTTCTCGAGGGTCCGCCGCTGCGCGAGCCGCAGCATGTCGCCGAGAGCCGCCTGCCGACCGCCGAAGCACGCCCGCAGCAGCTCGCAGCCGAGCACCGTGTTTCCGTAGGGCATGGTGACGCGGGTGGCGGCAATGACGGCCACCGGCCCGCGATCGGCCAGCACCAATTCTTCGCCCAGGCAGTCGTCCGGCGCGTCGAGGGCCCCGGTGTAACAGGCGACCAGCACCGCCAGCGGGCTGTGCGCGCCGCATTGCAGCTGGGGCACGTCGCGGACCGACAGGATCGGCTCGGCGCCGCGCGGCGTGCGGACGCGGTCGAGCTCGGTCGGCAGGCCGTGACCCAGGTAAATCCAGGCCAGGCAGCCGTCGTTCAACTGCCGGCACACGCACGGCGTGAACTGGCCGGGTGGCGGGCAGGTCGGGCTGGCCGGGTTGGCCATCGTGGGGTGCACGTCGTAGCCCGCTGGCACCGTCTGTTGAAACACGTGAGTGCCGGCCGCTTCGATCAGTGAATCGGCGAGCAGTCCGAAGCCGCCGACGCCGGCGACCACGTGCAGCCGACGCTGCCACGTTGCGTCCGCCGCGTCGTCGGTTTGCTGTTCGTAGCGGAGGATTTTGCGGACCACGGCGGCCAGCTCGGCGGCCGAGTCGGCCGGGATGCGGCCCACGGCCAAGTCCGGGATTTGATCGCCGTCGAGATCGGCATACGGCGTGTCGCTGGCGATGTGCGGCTCGGAGCCCCACCGCGTGTTGACCGTCGCTTTCAAGTAGTTGGTGGGAATTGTCAGTCGGCGAACGGCGGCCGGCTCGCGGCCGGTGGGCACGTCGCCAATGAGCAGCACGTGTTTGAGCTTGCCCAACGCCGCGACGCTACGAATGGTGGACCGCAAATCGGCGGCGCTGGCCGGAGCGTCGATCACCGCGATCTCATGCCCTTGAGCGCGGCGAAACGCCTCCCACGGCCGGAGCGCAGCGCGAAACTCGGTCGGGCAGACCACAAGCGTATCGGGCGGCGCGGGCAGCGTGACGGCGAACGTCAGCCAGGCGAGGAGGGTGAGCATGCAAGGAGAGGTCAGAGGTCGGAGGTCAGTGAACAGTGATCCGTGGCAGGCCGCTAAATGGGCTGAGAATCGTAGTGAGTCGAGTCGGTTAGCGACAAGGCCATCGTGGTCTGTCGAACAAATGCTTTGCCGCCTGCTTGCCACGCGGGACGGGCGGGAGTTAAAGTGGAGCAGTCGGCCCGGACCCCCGCGGACGAGCCTGTGCGGGCGTAACTCAGTGGTAGAGTGCTAGCTTCCCAATCTAACAAGGCCCGACAATGCACTTTTCTCAAATCGTAAGAAACCGCTGAAATTAGCGGGTTTTGTTGCGAGTTCTTGCGATGCACGGTGGACGACGAATCGGCCTTTGTAGTGCAGCATTGCCCGGAAATGTAGTGAAGGGCATGCCATCGCATGCGATTCAAAAAGGCCGGTCGGAGCGGCCTGCGGTTAGCAGGTCGCCCCGGCCAAGCCAATGCTGACTAAGCGGCATACTCCGCGAGTTCCGGGTGAACAAGCAGGTGCTTGGTACTACTCTTATCGCGGAGTACCCGCGATTCTTCCCAAGCTATCACGTCTGTGATTCGGGCGTAACGAATTCGTCCGCGTTGCTCGAAGGGGAGTTCACCCGCAAGCATCGCCGCTATGACCGTTTCTCGACGCATACGCTGCTGTTTTCGGATGTCCTCGACCGTGAGCCAGCGGACCGGGTGTTTTTCACACTCGGCTGCGGCCATGGTTCTCCAGTTGGAGGAACCTCTCAACGCTTAAGCATCCGACGCTGAGATTGGACCACTACCCGGATGCGGGCAACGAAACTATCAGGACTGCAATGTCGCCCGTGAAGGCGAAAATGCGACCTGGTCAACGGTCGCACACTGCAACCCGTGGCCTTTGCCGCTCGAAAGCGGCTCACCGGCAATAGATTGACCAAACCGACCGCCATACTGGGGTGTCCCAGCGGTGGGAGTGCCACGCCTTTAATCTAAATCTGCACGTTGAGCGGGTCAAACTCCCGACTCCCAATGCCAGTTTTCCCTCTGTGAAGGCGGGAACCGGCTGGTCAGGCGGCCTGGGCGTGGGCTTCTGCGACCATTTGTGCCGCCCTCGCGGCGATTCTCTGCATTTCCGGGTCGCGGTTGCGGCTCAAGCTGCCATTCCTCAACTCCCAAACGAGTCTTTCCTGTTCTTGGATTTCTGTTTTGGGATTTAAGTTTCTTAGCGTTGACCTTTTCTCGACGGGGGCGTTGACCAAATCTTGCGAGGGTGTTGATGTTTTCTTCGTCGGTGCTCTACGATTCGCCACCTGCTTAGTTCGCACGAGCGACAGCAGCGGACCGTCGATGAAAAGTTGCCCGTAGCAGTTCTCGTTCTGTTTGTGGACCGGGGCGGTGTTCAAGTAGCCACGACTCACTAGGCGATGGAGGATTCGCGACTGTGTCGCCCGATGGACTCCCGTCCAAGCCTCGAACTCCGCATAGCGAAGTCGGGCGTAGTGCTCATTGGATTGAAGTCGTTGCATCGGTTTGCGTTGCGGGATGCGGCGTAGGAAGTAAGCGAAGCAGAACAGAGCTTCGACGGTGGTGGCACTACCGCGAGCGATATGCCGCAGCACTTTCCTCGCCACGGGCTTACTCGCGGCGGGCCGCTCCGCCTCGCATTCTAGTTGCAAGGGTGGCAACACTCGGTCGAGCGTTTCAATCGCCGTTTGAATATCGCCGCTGGAGAGACGACGATTGCCCTTGCGTTGCGATTGGCAATTGATGATGCGATGCAGCGTCACCTTGCTTGCTTGATGCAAAGCCGTTTGCTCCAGTCGTCCGGCGAAGACGCGGACCGCGTTGCGACTCAATAGGCCGCGTTGGTAGCCGGTAAGAACTGCCCTTAACTGCGAGTCGAGTGCTTGTGCATATCCGCCCGCGAACTGCCTATAGCGAACGCTCCCTTTGTCGTTTCGTGCGACCATGATTTCCATCCGTCATAAAGGGCGAAGTGCCGTCGCAAGGCAAGCCGGTCCTGCACGACCTTTGTCGTTTGACCGTTGACTGATGGCGGGGAGTGTTGCTAGTCTCGGATTGCGACACCGGAACAGCTTGTTCCTCTCCTCAGCGGGCCTCGGTCGAGGCTTGTCTTCCTATGCGGCAGTTTTCGCCGTTAATCCATTTCTTTGACTCCTGCTTTCGCGGCATCGGCAGTGCCGACGCGTCGTGAATTGAAGTTCATGGCTACCCTATCAGGCGTCGGGACCGACTGTCATCAGGATATGTTGTCGGCTCGCATAGGTGCGACTTGAACTGTGGTCGGGTTGTTCTCGCGGACCAGTTCTCGGGCTTCCGCGTGAGTCCCTTTACGTCATTGTCCACAATCGCTATCCTAAAACCAAAGTAACCGTGGTTACATTTCAAGGGAATGCGACGCATGGCTTCTGTCGAAGTATTTTCCAAGCAAGTTCTCCCCGTCGGCCCCAGCTACAAGCTGGTCCAATTGGTCCGATACGCTCTGCAACTTGGGACCATCGGGTTCGGCGGCCCTGTCGCCTTGGTGGGCTACATGCACCGCGACCTTGTTGAACGGCGGAAATGGATTTCCGAAGCGGAGTTCAAAGAAGGTCTGACGCTCGCTCAACTCATGCCCGGCCCCCTCGCCGCACAACTGGCGATTTATCTTGGGTACGTTCACTATGGCGTCGTTGGTGCGACGCTGGTCGGAATCACCTTCGTGCTGCCGTCTTTCCTCATGGTCTTGGCACTTGGTTGGGCGTATCTCGAATACGGTGGCATCAGTTGGATGCAAGCCGTCTTCTACGGCGTCGGGGCCAGCGTCATCGGCATCATCACCATCAGTGCCTACAAGCTGACTCGTAAGACGCTCGGCAACAATTGGCTGCTCTGGGGAATCTATCTGGCGAGTGCTGCGGCGACAATTATCACGGAGAATGAAAACGTATTGCTGTTTCTTGGTGCGGGCTTGCTAACTTGGTTCGCGAAGTCGCCGCCGTGGCGAAGCTCCACTTCTCCGGCAGCGGTGGTCGTGCTCTTCCCGCTCGCGGAAATTACTACTTCGGTCAAGGCGTCGCTCAACGACACGCTGCTTCAGATTGCCTGGTTCTTCACCAAAGCCGGGGCCTTTGTCTTCGGCAGCGGATTGGCCATCGTTCCGTTTCTGTACGGCGGCGTTGTGAAGGAATACGGTTGGCTCAATGACCACGAGTTCCTTGACGCGGTTGCGGTCGCGATGGTTACGCCCGGCCCGGTCGTCATCACGGTCGGTTTTATTGGCTTCCTCGTGACGGGTCGCGAAGGTGGACCTTGGATGGGATTGGCTGGGGCTTCCGTGGCGGCACTCGCCACTTTCTTGCCTTGCTATCTGTTCACGGTCCTACCGGCTCCCTATTTCAAGAAACATGGAAAGCGACCGGGCATCGTTGCCTTTGTCGATGGCGTTACAGCGGCGGCCATCGGGGCGATTGCCGGGGCCTGCGTGGTACTCGGTCGCCGCACGATTTTCGTTGAAGGCTGGAATCCCGAGTGGCCCAAGATCGTGCTGTTGCTAGTCACGATGTTCCTATTGTTACGATTCAAGAAGCTTCCTGAGCCGATTGTCGT